>CALEFF010000040.1 GCA_937876865.1 uncultured Bacteroidales bacterium
GTCTTGGCGTGGCTGCTCTTATTTTGGGTATTGTTTTGAAAGCTTGGGATAAGAAAAAAGGTCTTGGATTGGAAGAACCAAATATCAAAGACTAATTAAGATTTTTAGTTTAAGTAACTGCAAAATAGGGATTTGTTAATTCAAATCCCTATTTTTTTGTCTTATTGCAATTTTAACTTAACTGCTTATATTTTCAAAAAACACGGTCAATCCCTTTGCTGATTAAATTTTCTTTAAGCATTTGAGCTTAAAATCGCATTTTTAGTTTGTAAATATTTTGCGTGCAATGGGTTAAGTGATTTTTTAGAATTTTAAAATTTTTACGAAAATTGAAGGTTTCTTATCGAATAACAATAAAAAATAACTCTTAGCTTTATAAAATTAAAACTAAGAGTTATTTTTTTAATTCTAAGAAAGAATTTTCTAATTCTAAGAAAAAATTTCGTTTAGAATTGGAATCCTATTCCTATTTCTAATGGGAATAGATTTAATGTACGTCCTTCTTTTATTGAGGTTGTGTTTAATGGATTTCTGCTTTCAACTGTCATATCTATATCAAAAGCTCTGTAACGGTAATTTGCCATTAGAGAAAAGTTTCCAAAGAAGAATTTTACTCCAACAGGAACATAGAATGCGTGCTGAATAACCTTTGAATCTAAAACCATAGCATAGCCTTCTGTAGATTTGCTTAGATGCAATTCTCCATAATCGTATCCAAATCCTGCATATATACTCATTCCATTTTTATGGTTTTTAGAAAAGAACATTCTCGCTCCAATATTGTAATCTACATAAGCAGAATGTGTAAAGGTTCTTGCTTTTGTCATGTCAAGAGAATTTTCCGAGTAAGTTCTTAATCCGAATGTGTATCCAAAGTTAAAACCTACAGTAAAATGATCTAATCCTATTGGAAGCTCCATTCTATAAGCTAAACCTATACCTTTGTCCGGCATTGCAAAGCCTAAGTCTTCCGCAATTCCGGAATTAGCGTCCATTGTTGCGAAAGTAAAATAAAAATCAGTAAAATCTGATGATTTTTTTTCCTCTACTGCAACTTCTTCTACCTCTCCTGCAGGTTCTTCTACATAATATTCTTCTTCAATCACTACTTGTGCTTTTGCTTCTGTGAAGGCAAAAAGCGAACACATTGAAAAACAAATCAATGCTAATTTTGCGTTTCTTTTCATACTATATAAATTTTAGTTTATAATTATTCTATATTGCAAATTTACAAATATTTTACTATAACAAACAAATAAATCGATAATTTTGTTTATGGGGGGGGTAAATCTTTGGTTTTCAAAAGTTTAATAATAAAAAAATAACGGACTTTATTTAAAAAATCCGTTATTTGCTTTATATAAATAGTTTCTTTATTGCTTTGGAATAAGCGAAATATTCAATTCTTCAAGTTGAGCAGGAGAAATTTCTGATGGACTTTCAATCATTATATCTCTTGCTTTGTTGTTTTTAGGGAAAGCAATGAAATCTCTAATTGTCTCAACGCCAGCGAACATTGAACACATTCTATCAAAACCGAATGCTATACCTCCGTGAGGTGGAGCACCGTATTCAAATGCGTTAAGCAAGAATCCGAATTGAGCTTGTGCTTCTTCTTCGCTGAAACCTAATGCTTTAAACATATCATTTTGCATATTGCGGTCGTAAATACGTATTGAACCTCCTCCAATCTCTGTTCCATTTACAACAAGGTCGTATGCGTTTGCTCTTACTTCGCCCGGAGATGTGAAAAGTTTTGAATAATCTTCTGATTTCAAAGAAGTGAAAGGGTGATGTTTTGCATAGAAACGTTGAGTTTCTTCGTCCCATTCTAAAAGTGGGAAATCAACAACCCATAACGGCTTGTAGTTGAAAGGATCTCTCAATCCAAGACGTGTTCCCATTTCAAGACGAAGAGCACATAAAGCAGTTTGAGTTTTTTCCTTAGCTCCTGCCATAACAAGCATTAAATCGCCTGGTTTTGCTGAGAATTTATCTGCTATTTTTTGTAATTGCTCTGCGTTAAAGAACTTATCTACAGAGGATTTGAATGATCCATCTTCATTATACTTAATATAAACCAATCCGCTTGCACCAACTTGTGGACGTTTTACAAAATCGGTTAATTCATCTAATTGTTTACGAGTATAGTTTGCACAACCCTCTGCACAAATTCCTACAACTAATTCCGCAGAATCAAATACAGAGAATCCGTTCCCTTGTGCTACATCATTCAATTCCACAAACCTCATCTCAAATCTTGTATCAGGCTTATCGCTTCCGTAATATTTCATTGCATCTGCGTAAGTCATTCTTGGAAAATCGTCTAATTCTAAGCCTTTTACTTGTTTGAAAAGATATTTCATCAAGCCTTCAAACATTTGTAAAACATCTTCTTGTTCTACAAAACTCATTTCACAATCTACTTGTGTAAATTCTGGTTGTCTGTCTGCTCTTAAATCCTCGTCTCTAAAACATTTTACGATTTGGAAGTAGCGATCGTAACCTGCAACCATCAATAATTGTTTGAAAGTTTGAGGAGATTGAGGTAAGGCATAGAATTCGTTTGGATTTACACGAGAAGGCACAACGAAATCTCTCGCTCCTTCTGGTGTAGAACGAATTAAAAACGGAGTTTCTATTTCCATAAACTTTTTATCATTCATATAATTTCTGATAAGTATGGAAAGTTGGTGTCTTAATTCAAGATTTTTTCTTACAATGCCTCTTCTAAGGTCTAAATAACGGTATTTCATTCTCAATTCTTCACCTCCGTCTGTGTTATCTTCTATTGTGAAAGGTGGAGTTTTGGCTTCGTTCAATACTGTTATTTCTTCTACAAGAATTTCTATTTCTCCTGTTGGAATATTTTTATTTTTATTGCTTCTTTCTGCTACTACTCCTTTAATTTGCAAAACATATTCTCTTCCAAGCATTCTTGCTTTTTCGCATAGAGCAGAATTTGTTTCCATATTAAAGACAAGTTGTGTTATTCCGTAACGATCTCTTAGGTCAATAAAGGTCATTCCGCCTAAATCGCGAGAACGTTGCAACCAACCTGCAAGTGTTACTTGTGTTCCACAATCTTTGAGAGTTAATTCTCCACAAGTGTGAGTTCTTAACATATTACGTTATTATTTATTTTGATATTGTTTACTTAGATTAAAGTTTTCAGGATATTTTGCTACTTTATCCTTATAAAATTCTTGGATTTCCTTTAAGTCTTCTTCGTAATTGCCTGTTGGATAGAAGATTTTTCCGCTACCACCTTGTTTTTTCTCATAGTCTAACCAAGAAAGATATATTGGCTTTCCTGATTTCATTGCAATATGATAAAAACCTTTTTTCCAATGTTCTGTATATTTTCTTGTACCTTCAGGAGTTATGATTACAGAAAAGTCATCATTTTCTTTTAATCTTTTGACTGCTTCATCTACAAGGCCTGCTCCTTTTTTTCTATCAACAGGAACACCTCCCAAAGCTTTCAAAATAGGTCCCAAAGGGAAAAAAAACATTTCTTTTTTAATGAAAAAATGGGCATTAACGCCTAATTTCCATAAGCCGCAACGCCCCCAAACGAAGTCCCACATTGATGTATGTGGGGCTTCTATGAATACACAATTTTTCATCTGAGGTTCGGGCTCTCCAATCAATTTCCAACCGCCGAGCCACATAAGAAAATCCGCAAATTTCTTCATTTACTATTTCACAATTGAATAAGTATCTTGTGCAATTACTAATTCTTCGTCAGTAGTTACAGAAAGAATTTTTACTCTACTGCTTTCCTTAGAGATAATTCCGTCTTGTCCAGCCATAGCTTCATTTTGTTTTTCATCTATTTCTGCACCTAAGAATTCTAATCCACGACAAATTTCTTGTCTTTGCCACCATGCGTTTTCTCCTATACCTCCTGTAAATAAGATTGCATCAACTCCTCCCATTGCAGCTGCATATGCTCCAATATATTTTTTAACTCTGTATGCAAACATATCAAATGCATAAGTTTCTCTTTCTTTTCCTTCTCTTTTTCCTGCCATTATATCACGCATATCAACAACTCCTCCTGTGATTCCATTTAAACCACATTTTTTGTTAATGAAGTTGTTCATTTCTTTAATAGTCATATTTTCTTTTTCTGCAATATAAAGAAGAACTCCAAGATCTAAATCTCCACATCTTGAACCCATAATCAATCCTTCAACAGGTGTAAAGCCCATTGATGTATCTACTGATTTTCCGTCTTTAACTGCACAAATTGAAGCACCAGATCCTAAGTGACAAGAAATGATTTTTGAATTATTTATATCTAATCCTGCCATTTTTGCTGCCTTTGGAGCAACAAATCTATGAGATGTTCCGTGGAATCCATAACGGCGAACTTTATCTGTTTGATAATATTCGTATGGTATTGCATAAAGATAAGCCTCTGCTGGCATTGATTGGTGGAAAGATGTATCAAATACTGCTACCTGAGGAACATTTGGTAATATTGCTTGCATTGCTTCTATTCCTTGAAGATTTGCAGGATTGTGAAGTGGTGCTAATGCAAATAAAGATCTTATTTGTTCTTTTTCTTTTTCGCCTACTAAAACTGATTGTTTGAATATTTCTCCTCCGTGTGCAACTCTGTGTCCGCAAGCATTGATTTCTGTCAATGAAGCTATAACTCCTATTTTTTCATCTACCAAAGCTTCTAACACCATTTTAATACCTGCTTTGTGATCTGGTATAGGTTGTTGTACATAATATTTATCTTTTCCAACAGGTTTATGAGTAAATTCACCCATTTCTAAACCTATTCTTTCTAATAATCCTTTTGCCAATAATGTGGCATTGTTATCCATATCTATCAATTGATATTTGATAGAACTACTTCCGCAATTTAATACTAATATTTTCATTTCTTCTATTATGTGTTTAATTTTTACTTTTCTACTTTTAATTTTTTATAAACTTCTTGCAATGATTCATAATCATCTGTCATTATAAGGAGTTTATCTTTTGGATTTAATTCTGTTTTTCCTGTTGGAACAAAATATTTCTCATCTCTTTTAACCATAACTGCCAAAGAATTTTCAGGCAATTTTATATCCATTAAACGATTTCCTATCTCAAATGTATTTTCATTTAATTCTACTTCTGCCAAAACAGTTTTTATATCATTGGAAACATCTATATCAAAATCTTTTAATTTAGATACGTCTTTTGATTTCTCAGCCAACTTTAACCAACGTGCGACTATTGGTAGCGAAGTGCCTTGAATTAACAAAGAAACTAAGGTGCAGAAAAAAACTATATTGAAAATCAATTGTGAATTAGGTAATTCTGCTGATAATGGCATAATTGCAAAGATAATTGGCACAGCCCCTCTTAGTCCTACCCAAGAAACGTATGTTTTAGCTTTAAGAGTCATCTTTTTAAACGGCAAAAGGCATAAAAATACAGACAATGGTCTAGCGATAAATATCATTAGCAAACTTATTATAACAGAAGGCAATATTACAGGTAGCAATTCACTTGGGTTCACAAGCAATCCTAACATCAAAAACATTATCAACTGAAACAACCAAGCTAAACCATCAAAAAATTTAATAGAAGAGCGTTTGTGTACAAACTTTGAATTTCCTATTACTAAACCTGCTATATACACGGCTAAATATCCATTACCTTGCAAAAAGTAAGTTGCTGAAAAAATAAATATACAGAAAGTTAAAACTAAAATCGGATAAAGAGAATCGTTACCTATTTTTATTCTATTTATGACAAAAATAGCTAACTTACCCAAAGCGTATCCCAAACCAGCTCCTATTGCAAGTTGCATAATTAACTTCCCAATAATAACCAATATACTTGGAGTAGAACCAAGAGAAATAATATCAACAAGTGTTAAAACCAAAAGATATGCCATAGGGTCATTACTTCCACTTTCAAGCTCTAACATTGGTCTTAGATTCTGTTTTAAATGCAAATTCTTAGAACGTAATATAGAAAATACAGATGCAGAATCAGTAGAAGACATAATAGAGGCTAATAACAAAGAAGTCATAAAACCAATCCCTGCACTTGCCATTGTTGCTCCTAAAACCCACCAAATTAACAAACCCATAATTAAGGCTGTTATCAATACGCCAAAAGTAGATAATAAAACTCCTTGCACAAGTACAGGTTTTATCTCGTTTATCTTAGTATCCATACCACCAGAGAACAATATGATACACAAAGCGACTGTTCCTATCGCTTGAGCCATATATATATCATCAAATTCCACCCCTAATCCATCACTACCAGCCAACATTCCTACACCTAAGAACAATAACAAGGAAGGAACTCCAAACTTAGAGCTTGCCTTACCTGCAAACACACTTAGAAAGAATAAGAATGATAAGACTAATAAGATTATTTCAATTTGAATTTGCATAATATTTCATTTAATGGGTGCAAAAATACGTAAAATTCTTTTTTTTTCCTAATTAACGCCAATATAAGATAAAAGTTGTTTTAAAAACACTATTGTTTTCTCTACCATAACCCAATGACCACAAGAATCAATAGTAACAATTTTAGAATTAGGCATCTTTTCTTTAAAAATCCACAAATCTTCCCTCTTTGTAAATTCTGAATTATCTCCACGAATAAGAAGAGTTGGTGTTTCAATTATACCAATATCTATCTTATCTGCCACTTTATCCATTTTCTTTGCCAACATTGGTGCATTAGATTTCCAAGACAAAACTATTTTATTTTCTTTTTCAGAAATAATAGAAGTTTGCACATTTTGCATTATCAAAGCAAGCCATCCTTTATCCTTAATCTGAGTTTTAAGAAAATTAAGCAACGATCCACGAGTCTCAAACTTTGAAATATTTAAATTAAATAGCACATTTGCAATCCCATTCTTAGAAAGCAAAAAAGGATAATTTATAGGTAAAATATCAACTACTACCAATTTATTATATTCATTTGGAAACAAATCCGCCATTTTCATTATAAGTTTTCCTCCCATTGAATGCCCTATTAAAATAGGTTTTTCCGATACTTTTTTTCTCTCTACAAAATCATGAAGAAAAATTGCAGTTTCTTTATACGAAAAATCCTCTGTATGAAAACTTCTTCCATGATTTGGCAAATCTGGAATCAAAACATGAAAGCCACAATCTGCTAAAAATTCTCCTATTTTAAGCCAATGCTCCCCCATTCCAAGCCAACCATGAACTATTAGAATAGTTTGATTAAGCTTATTGTCAGAAATCATTTCTCTATAAAAAAAATCCATATCAAATGTTTTAAGTCATACAAAGGTAAAACAAAATTTTTAAACACAATATTTTTGTAAAATTTAAAATATCATATAAAAAAATTGCTTTTTTATTTTTGCAATTGAATAAAAAACATTAGTTTTGCAAAAAATATAAAAAAATCAAACTATGGAATATGTATACATTATAATCTTTGCAGTATTTGTAAACAACGTTATCCTTTCTCAATTCCTTGGAATATGCCCATTTTTAGGTGTTTCCACAAAGGTAAGTACAGCCGCAGGTATGGGAGCAGCAGTAGTATTTGTGATGGCTCTTTCAACAGTCGTAACATTTTTGTTACAAGAATTTATACTTGTACCTTTAGAAATAGAGTTTCTACAAACTATTGTTTTCATATTAGTAATTGCTGCATTAGTTCAAATGGTTGAAATTATATTAAAGAAAATCAGTCCATCATTATACCAAGCCTTAGGAGTATTTCTTCCTCTAATTACAACAAACTGTGCAGTATTAGGAATATCTATTTTAGTTATTCAAAAAGGATATAATTTATTAGAAGGATTAACCTACTCTATTGGAATTTCATTAGGATTTACCTTAGCAATGGTTATATTTGCAGGACTTAGAGAACACTTAGAACTTGTTCAAGTACCAAAAGGAGTAAAAGGTATTCCTATTGCTTTAATTACAGCAGGTATTTTAGCTATGGCATTTATGGGATTTGCTGGTTTAGTAAAGATTTAAAACTATGATAGACAAGAAAGCCAACAAACAATTAGCAAAGGGTTTAAAAGAAAAGCCACGCAAACCAGGTTGGTGGGCTAAAAGAAGTAGAAAAATTTTGATTAAAGATATTCTTTCTTCATTGGAAGAATTTGAAATAAAAGATGCATGGGCTCATAAAGCCTTTGTGTCTGCACAAGAGAAAAGGCCAAAAAACATTACTATATATGTAAACTTTGAAGGAGAAAAACCTGATGGTTTTGCTCACAAAGTAGATATGGCAATGGACAAAGCCTTCCCTAAGAAAAAAATAAATATAATTGATATAAAGACTTTGCAATCCGCAATAATGGAGTTTGTATTTAAAGACGTAGAAAAGATTTTGTAGTTCTTATATGCAAATTTCAGCAGTCATTATTACCTTTAACGAAGAAGAAAACATAGCCTCCTGTATTGAATCAATAGAAGATGTTTGTGATGAAATAGTTGTTGTTGATTCACTTTCAACAGATAAAACTATTGAAATAGCAAAAAAATATCCAAAAGTAAAGGTCTATTCTCAAAAATGGCTTGGATATGTTGATCAAAAAAATTATGCTAATTCTCTAACAACTTTTAATACTATATTTTCTATTGATGCAGATGAATTGTTATCTAAACAACTAAAAGAAAGCATACTTAAACTCAAAGAATTAGATGAAAATCTCTTTAAAGTCTATGAAGTTTCTCGTTTAACAAATTATTGTGGCAGTTGGATAAAACATTGCGGTTGGTATCCAGACAAAAAAATAAGAATATTCAATAAACAAAGTGTAAAGTGGCAAGGAGAACTTGTTCATGAAACATTATTTTTGCCAGAAAACACCCAAATAATTACACTAAAAGGAGATTTACTTCATTATTCATATAAATCAAGCACCGACCACATTGAACGAATAAACAAATACTCAACACTAACAGCAAAAGAAGCTTTCAATCGTGGTAAAAAATCTTCTTGTTTTGACATTTGGTTTCGCCCAAAATGGAGATTTTTTAGAGATTACATAATAAAAAGAGGATTTTTGGACGGATACGCAGGCTATCAAGTATGTAAAATGTCTGCTTACATAACATTCTCTAAATATATCAAACTTAGAGAATACGTCAAAAAAGGAAAAATTACAAAATAACTATTTATTTTATTTTCCGTTATACATATTCATTGTTCTATCCATTCCAATAGTAGCGAAAGACTTGATTATATCGCAACACATATCCAATTTAGGATCTACAACAGCCATATCATCTCCCTCAATCTTTCCAAGAACAAAATCTACTTGTCTTCCTCTTGCAAAATTACTTCCTATTCCAAAGCGAAGTCTATTAAACTTATTATGTCCTAAACAAGCAATTATATCTTTTAATCCATTGTGTCCGCCATCTCCTCCTCCCATTCTAAGACGTATTGTACCTAAATCCAAAGCCAAATCATCAACAATTACCAAAACATTCTCAATGGGTATTTTCTCTTTATCAATCCAATATTTTACAGCCTTACCACTAAGATTCATATAAGTAGTTGGCTTAACTAAAATAATCGTTCTTCCTTTTGTTTTCACCTCTGCAACAAACGCATGACGGTCAATTGAGAACTTGTAATTATTAGCCTTATTATCAATATTCAAGTTCTTAACCATTCTATCAAGAACCATATACCCAATATTATGGCGAGTATTTTCATATTCCGAGCCAGGATTTCCCAATCCTATTATCAAATATTTCATAATCTAAAAAAATTAAAGGCTGTACAAAAAGAAGCACAGCCTTATTTTTATGGAGAACATTTTTAAAATATTATCTTCCAGCAGAAGCACGAGTAGGTTTAACCCAAACTACAACGCTTGATTTAACGTCCAACAATTCAACTTTTTCTATATTGATTTGTTCAACTTTAACTCCTTGTGCAATTTCTAAATTATCAATAGAAACTTCTGCATATTGAGGGATATCGTTAGGCAATCCTTTAACTTTTAGTTTACGTAATTTAAGCATAAGTTTACCCCCTTGTAATACCCCAGGAGCTGTACCAGTTGTTTTAACAGGTATTGAAACTGAAATTGGTTTATCGTCAAATATTTGTAAGAAATCAGCGTGTAACACCTCATCTGTTACAGGGTGATATTGGATTTCTTGTAAGATAGCCATACATTTGTTGCCTGAAATTTCTAATTCAACATAATTAGTGTCAGGAGTAAACAACAATGGTTTGAATGCTTTTTGCGATACAGTGAATCTTACTTGTTCACCTTTTCCTCCGTAAACTACACAAGGCACTAATCCTTGTTTACGTAAAGCCTTAGCATCTTTTTTCCCTACGTTCTCTCTTAGAGAACCACTCATAGATACTGTTTTCATTTTCTTTTAAAGTTTTTTATTAATTAATTTATAATTTTAATGGTGTTAAAATCTTTCTACAACACCTTTTTGTTTAACTGCTATTTCATAAAAGTCTGCAATAGATTCATAGTTTTCAACTCTTCTAATTGCTTCTGCAAAGATTGAAGCAGTTGAAAGAACTTTTATCTTGTCGCTTTGTCTCTTTAACGGAATTGTATCGGTTACTATCAATTCTTTCATACAAGATTTTTCTATTTTTTCTATTGCATCTCCACTTAACACAGGGTGAGTAATCATTGCTCTTACACTTGCAGCACCACATTCGTTTATAAGTTCTGCTGCTTTACATAATGTATTTCCTGTGTCAATTATATCGTCAACTAAGATAACATGTTTTCCTTTAACATCACCTATAAGTTGCATTGTGCCTATTTCATTAGGTTTATTTCTTTGTTTGTAGCACATAACAAAGCCTGTACCCAATGTTTTTGCATATTGACTTGCACGTTTTGTTCCTCCAACATCAGGAGAAGCAAACAATAAATCTTCTGTTGCAACATCTTGACCTCTTAGATAAGGAATAAAAATTGAAGAAGCCAAAAGGTGATCAACAGGTATGTCAAAAAATCCTTGAATTTGATCTGCGTGTAAGTCTATTGTTATTACCCTGCTCACACCTGCTGTTTGCAACAAATCTGCCATAAGTTTTGCAGCGATTGGCACTCTTGGCTTATCTTTTCTGTCTTGACGAGCAAATCCAAAGTAAGGAATAACCGCAATTATCCTCTTTGCAGACGCTCTTTTTGCAGCATCAGCAAGCATTAACAATTCCATAATATTATCACAAGGTGCAAACGTAGATTGAATGATAAAAACATCACAACCTCTTACATTTTGTTCAAAAGAAGGTTGAAACTCACCGTCTGCATATTGTAAAACAATAGAGTTACCTAATGGTTTTTGGTAAACATCTGATATTTTCTTTGCTAAATACGCTGTTGCTCTACCTGTAAAAAGAGCTGTCGTATCTTTTTGTTCTTTTTCTGACATAACTTTTTCTAATATTGAAATTCCTTTTTCAGGTTGCAAAGTTACGCACATTTTCTTAAACTTAAAAAAAAAACGCAAATTATTTGCTACTTAAAAAAAAAGTAGTACTTTTGCAAACGAATTTGAGTTGCAAACGCATCTGTGGCGGAATAGGTAGACGCGCTAGACTCAAAATCTAGTGGGGTAACACCCGTGCCGGTTCGATTCCGGCCAGATGTACTTGATTGAAAGGAGAGAGTTGAAAAATTCTCTCCTTTTTTTCTTTGTTTTTTTAAAAAAAAGTAAAGAAAAAATTCAAAAAAGCAAAGAAAAAATTTTAAAAAACTTAGAGTTTTATATGTAATTGAAAGCCAATGTCTTGTTTGTGCGAAGAAGGTATTTGATCGTTGCCTGATGATATAATTTCTTTATTGGTAAAAAGTGTAATTGCATAACGAAGAGAAATTCCAATACGCTTTGAGAGATTTGTTTTCAAGAACAAATATGCTCTATGTCCTTTATCATAAAACAAAGCTGTGGAATAATTCAACGGGAGGTTATATTCGTAAACAGAAAAATGATTATCATAGTTTTTTGTATCAAAATATGCATATCTTAAATTGATTTGCAAAGGAAAATTTTTTGTTTTATATATTCCTTCCACAAGAAAATAATAACCATTATTTGTATTTGATTCATAATTATTGGTATGAGAATAGCCTGCTCTTGAATGCAATTGTAAATTGTTTGTTATCTCGGTTTGAAAATAAAGTTGAAGTTGTTGAAGTATATTAAAATGCAGAATTTCTTTATTTTCAATTTCTACATCTTCTTCTCTATTATTGAACTTATAGGTTAATCTCAAATAAGTTGTTTGATTTGGATTGTAATTTATCTCACCCCTTATCTTCAATCCCATTGCTCCTTCTTGGCTTATATAGGTTTTATACGGAAATTTAAATAAATCGGTTGCTATATAGTAGTTTAACTTATGATTTACTCTGTGAGCAAAATTAAGATTAAAGCCTTGTTCGTTCGCAACTTTTGATTGAACGCCTAAGGCATTGGAATAGAAATTTTGATAATCTTTTTCATAATTTCTTATTGAGGCAGAAAGTGTTGTTTTATAGGCAAGATTTATTTGCAGACCTAATATTGAAGCGGTAGCTTTGTTTTGACTCATTGAAACTTCTGTAAATACTCTCATTCTTTTGTAAAGATAGGACGCATTGACTGATGCTACACTATTTTGTTTACCTGAAAAATAATATTGTTGATATTCTTGCGAGGAATGTTTTATTGAGTCTGCGTAATCGTAATAAAGAAGGGTTGTTCCTAATTGCAAGCCTTTATTTTCATAGTTTAAATGTCCTCCTATCATTCTTGCAAGGTTAGAATCCTTTTTCAAAAGTTCCGATTCTGTCCTATGTAAACCTGTTGTAAGAATACTTCCCGAATAATCTATCTTATCCATACTTGCAAACAAGAAAAGATTGGTATTCCACAACTTTATATTTGTCGCAACACCTTTATTATAACCATATTCTGTGCTTGAATTATGTGGTTTTATACCAAAATTCTTGTTTTTTAAAGTTGCGTCATTATTTAAATAGGAAAGAGAAAATCCTTGCCCTATTGCCAATCCTTCTCCAAAGTTTAGACGATAATCTCCTATAGTAAGTTGTTTCAAAACACCTATTTCTCTTATTGTGAATTGCATTGAATAATAATCCACAAAGGAAGGCTCTCCTGCATCTTTATCTCCCACAAAGGACAACTCCAATCTATCGAAATAATTAAACTTATATCTAATCTGTGAAGCGAAAGGCTGACCTTTATAGCCTTTTTTATCTCTGTCTTCTCTTAAATAACCCTTTGATTTTTCTAATACTTGTTTATATTGTGTACGGATTTCGTGATTTGCTTTTGTAAAAACCGAATCTAATCGAAGAGATGGTTTCCAATCTATTGGTTTTACACATATAAAGTCTTTTATTTCATCTATTTGCGTTGTAGTAAAACCATTGATTACCGATAATTCATAAATGCTTTTTAACTCTCCTGTTTCTCTTATGTAATGTTGAAGCGAAAAAATTTGGAAATCATCTAAGCCTAAGAGTTGTAAATCGGCTTGTTTTGCAGAATTTAAATTAAGTGGATTTGACTTTAAGGAGTAGAGTTGTTCTATTAATTCTTCTTTTGCCTCAGAGGAAATCTCCATATCCTCAATTTGTCTAATTCTGCTTTGAATAAAATCATTTGTTGTTTGCGAAAACAAAGGATATGAAAAAAGCATAAGACAAAATAAGAAAAAGAATATTCCGTATTTCATCTTATGCTTTTAAAATTATAATTTCTTAACTACATTTGCTCCAACCGCAAGAAGCACATTGCTTACAGCCTCCTGTATATATTACAGCATCGCCACATTGTGGGCATTTTTCTCCTTCAACCACTGTTCCGTCTTTTACATAACGTTTCAAGGCACGAGCAATTCCATTCTTCCAAGTATTGATTGTATCTGTATCAAGAGTTAGTTTAGATACTAATTCTATTACATTTTGAATTGGCATTCCATGACGAAGAATTCCAGAAATAAGTTTTGCATAGTTCCAATATTCTTTTTTGAACATTCGCGACAATCCTTCAATTGTTACTTTATATCCATCTTGGTCAAGGAATTGGAAGTCATATCTTGCAGGCATATTACCTTCTTTTACTCTAATTACCCAACCCTTATCAACCGATGGATGTAAAAGAAAGTTTTCTGCTTTTCCTGAGAATATTTCGTATGGTCTTCCTTCATATAAACCTACAACTGCAATCCATTTTTCTTTGTCATTTTGGAAACGAATTATCTCTGCGTCTAATTTTTTAGGACGTTTTGGTGCTTTTGTTTCTGTAAAAGACGAAGTTTCTTTTGTAGAATGAGAAACCAACACACCATCTCTTGAACCATCTCTATAAATAGTCATTCCCTTACAACCAGATTCCCATGCAGTTTGATAAATCTGTGCAACTACTTCTTCTGTTGTTTCCTTAGGAATATTAACTGTTACAGAAATTGAATGATCTACCCATTTTTGTATTGCACCCTGCATTTTCACTTTATTAACCCAATTAATATTGTTTGCAGTTGCATTGTTATATGGAGATAAAGCTATAATTTCTTGCAATTTAGCCTCAGGAAGTTTTTCTAATGATTTCACATCATATCCGTTTATTTCTGCCCATACTGCAAATTTATGATGCAACACATTATATTCTTCCCAAGCTTGTCCTTCTTTATCGTAGAATGAAATAGTCGCATTGCTGTCATTTGGATTTACTTTTCTTCTACGTTTATAAGAAACCAAGAATGCAGGCTCTATTCCGGAAGATGTTTGAGTGCATATACTCACACTACCTGTTGGAGCTATTGTAAGCAATGCAATATTTCTTCTTCCGTGTTCTAACATCATTTTATATAAATCTGCATCTACGGATTTTAATCTTTGAATAAATGGATTATTTTTTTCTAATTTTGAATCATAGATTGGGAATGAACCTCTATCTCTTGCCATTAAAGATGATGAACGATAAGCTGAGCAAGCTAAGGTTTTGTGAACTTCAACCGAGAAATCTATCGCCTCATCGCTACCGTATGTTAATCCCATCGCAGCTAACATATCCCCTTCGGCTGTTATTCCAAATCCTGTACGTCTTCCCTCTAAGCATTTCAACTTAATATTTAACCAAAGATTCTTTTCAACTCTCTTTATTTCATCATCTTCAGGGTCAGACTCTATTTTTTCTAATATTTTCTCAATCTTCTCAATTTCTAAATCGATAAGGTCGTCCATAAGCTTTTGTCCCTTTTGAACATGTTCAGAGAATAATTCAAAATCAAACTCTGCCTTATCGGTAAACGGATTCTTAACGTATGAATATAAGTTAATAGCCAATAATCTACAACTATCGTATGCACACAATGGTATTTCTCCACAAGGATTTGTAGAAATAGTTTTAAAACCAAAAGAAGCATAACTATCAGCAACAGATTCACGGATTATTGTATCCCAGAATAAAACGCCAGGCTCTGCACTTTGCCAAGCATTTTTAATAATCTTTTTCCACAATGCTCTCGCATCTATTTCTTTTACAACAGAAGGATTTTTAGAATCAATAGGATATTGTTGTTTGTATGGCTTTCCACTTACAACACAACGCATAAACTCATCGTCTATTCTAACAGATACGTTTGCACCTGTTATCTTTCCTTGTTCCATCTTTGCATCTATGAAATCTTCTGCATCAGGGTGCTTAATTGATATTGACAACATCAAAGCACCTCTACGACCTCCTTGTGCAACTTCTTTTGTTGTGTTGGAATATCTTTCCATAAAAGGAACAATACCTGTTGAAGTAAGAGCTGAGTTTTTAACAGGAGAGAATTTAGGTCTAATATGAGAAAGATCATGTCCTACTCCGCCCCTTCTTTTCATCAATTGAACTTGCTCTTCATCAATTTTTAAAATTCCACCATAAGAATCCGAGTTTGCTGCATTACCAATCACAAAACAATTTGATAAAGAAACCACTTGAAAGTCATTTCCTATACCAGACATAGGGCTTCCTTGTGGAATTATGTATTTGAAGTCTTTAAGCAACTCATAGATTTCTTGTTCTGAAAGTGGATTTTCATACTTATTCTCAATACGAGCAAATTCCTTTGCTAAACGTCTGTGCATTTGATCAGGATTAAGCTCATAAATCTTTTCACCATCTCTCAACGCATATTTATTTACCCACACATCTGCTGCCAAAGCATCTCCTTTAAAGTACTCTGACGATGATTTTATAATCTCTTCTCTTTCTAAAACTGTCTTAGACATATCTTTCTCTTCTGTTTTCTTATTATATTTCTTTGGTTTTTGTTCCATAAGAGGCTTACTCAAAAGCGATTCTGCATTGAGTGTTTTATCATTCTCTTCCTCCATTTGAAACAAAACCCATTCCATAAAACCTTACTTAAATTTGTAGCAAAAATACAAAGAAGATTTGTTCTAAATTATCAATAATTATTCATACTTATTAACAATGTTTTTTACAAACCTAACTAAACCTTTGATAAGACAAAGAAAGTAATTGTTAAAAAAATATTTTCGTTATTTAAATTTGAAAAAAAAGTTGTAAAAAAAGTGATAATTTCTATAAGAAGCTTTTTTATTTTTCTAAACTAAGTATATTTTAATTTTTTCCTATTGTTTAAGTCTGTTTTAATCTGTTTAAAATAGTATTTTAATGCGTTCGTACTACTAATTTAATCAGATTAAACTAATAGTACGAAGCTGATGTAATGTAATAAAGTGATAGTTTTTTGCGTTTTAATAATAAAATAATAGTATGGAAATAGATATTAATTTTGAAAACAGACCTAATAGTTTCATTGTTTGTTGGAATGAGAAATGTTTACTTGGAGAAAAATGTTTAAGAAGAATAGTCGCTCTTAGAAATAGCGAGGATAGTGATTTGATGGTTGCAGTTAATGTTTTGAAATTCAACGAAACAAATTGTAAATATTTCTTAGAAAATAAAAAAGTAAGAGTTGCATACGGCATGAAGAATTCTTTTGAGGAGGTTAAAGCGAAAGATATTGTTAATATGCGAAAAGAATTGATTCAACACTTCGGTCATACTTATTATTACGAAAGAAGAAACGGCAAAATGCCAATTACCCCAGAAGATCAAGAGTATATCGCAAATCTTTTCTCTTCCTACGGCTACGAAATTGTGTTTGATGAAATCAGAGAAGAGACTTTGTGGAAGTAAGCCTTAGTTTATTTCCAATAAAATAAATACCTTTGCATTAAATTCAATGTAGTAAGACGTTTAATGTTTATATTAACAAAATAAGTTAACGGTATGAATGAAAATTGGAACGAAATAATAGATACATTACAAAAACGAATAAACAGCAAATCAACAGAGACTGAATATCAACAAGAGATTGAAAATTGTTTAAAAATATTAGGTTGGAAAAGTTATAACAAAACCATGCAATCTCAAGTAACAATACATATCGGTAATAATAATTCAATAAGACCCGATATTGTACTTTATAAAAACGATATTCCGACTTTGCCTATTGAAATTAAACGTCCGAACAATATTTGCAATATTAAACAAGAATCTCAATTGACGTCTTACATGCGTCAATTAAAATTAAATATTGGTTTATACATAGGCGAAAATATCCAATTATACTATGACACTCCTAATGATTTAAATAATCCTATCTGTGTTTTCAAGGTAGAATTTCGTGAAGATGATGTTAATGGAAGTATATTTTGTGAAATGCTTTCATACGAAAAATTTGATATAACTTCTTTAGAAGACTTCTGTAAAGAACACTATAATCAAATTGTAGCTCGCAATAATTTACAAGAGCGTTTTAATGAATTCTTTTTTAGTAGCGATGCAAACAAAAACATTATTACCTTAATTAAAGATAAGTTTCTCAAAGAAGGATTTGAAGAAAAAGCTTTGGAATACGAGTTAGAAAAACTGACATTTAAAATAGAAAGAAAACAATCATATCGCACTGAGCAAAAAATAAAGAAGCCGGAAATTAAAACCACTAATAAAGAATATGCAGAAGAGGTTTTTTCATTAGATGGAATTAACTATTATGGAGTTAGACGATTCGTTTTAACCGTAGTTAAACAATATATATCAGAGCATCCAAATATAACTTTGGAAGAATTAGAAGAACGATTTCCCTCTTATTTAAGTCGTAATAGCAAATGTGGAATTATACGCCCTATGGATTTTATAAAAGAAAAAAAAGACAGGGAACGTCGCTTTTTCATAAAAGATTCTATTATCTTAAATAACGGAACAGAAGTTGCAGTGTATTCTCAATGGGGAAATTCAGGAATATACAAACAAAAATTCCAAAATTTTCTTCGATACGTGGAAACTTTCTATCCTGTTTATTCAAAAAGTAAGTAAGTATAATAGCTGACTCTTTTAAGAATATGAATACTTTATTTTCAAACTTTCAACTCTACGGCTATGAAATTAAAGAAAATTTTGTGTAAATAATATAAACATCGTATTTATCAAGCACTTAAATAAATATAAAAGTATTATTTTCACATAATCCGCCTTATTTTTGAGCAAATTTTCACATTTTCCCCTTAAAATAAAAAAGGGAAACCCTTTGAGGATTTCCCTTTTTGTTTTTATGAATCTTTGGTTGGATTATTTATTCCACTATTATTTTTGTTGCATACACTCCTTTTTCGGTAGAAAGCTTTACAAAATACACACCTTCTTTTAATCCACTAATATCTATTGAAGAGGTCTTTTCTGTCATATTGTACTTTTTTATTTCTTGTCCTAAGAGGTTACAAATAGTCAATTCTTTAATTGGGAGAGAGGTGTTTATATATAATCTTTCCTTTGCTGGATTGGGGTAAACAGAAACTTCGTTTTCAAATTCATTGTTTTCAAGTCCTGTATATAAAGGCGTGTAACAATCATATATAGATTCATCGAAAGAAAAATCGGAATACAAACATTCTTCATTATATTCATAGCAACGCAAACGTACATTAGGCATAGGATCCATTGCCATAGTGTAACTTCTCCAATCCATTAACAATCCTTCTATGTTTCCTATTCCCTCTATCCAAGTAACCCAAGCATAATTATAAAATTGCAACGTAACTTCTCTTCGTTCTACTCCATTGAAAACAAGGGTATCAACATTTGTTACATTAAAATATAATTCATATTCTTCATCTGCAAGTATAGAATCTCCTTCTGTTAAAGAAAAATCATACAACATAAATTCTGGACGATTATGATATGCTACAAAAACTTGTTTGTTTTCATTTTCTCTTATCCCACAAACAAAGGTTGCTGTTTCTATATCAAACTCTCGCTCTGTAAAAGAGTAAAGTTTCTTATACGACTTACCATCTATGATTGTATCTTCTTCTGTTAAAGCCAATCTTTCATAACGATATTGTTCATTATATTGACCATATTTTTGATCTGTCGTCCATATTTGCAAGCCTTCTTTGACAATAGGGATATATTCGTAAGATTGTGTTTGTGCTTTCAAAGAAAGTGAGATTATCAATGCAAATTGCATTACAATCAAAACAAATGTTTTTTTCATGATATTTAATATTTATTTTAGAGTGCAAAGATAAGTATTTTTTACCCCCCCCCAAAAAAAAACTCTTTTTTTTTAATAAAAAGAAATAAAAAAGGGAAACCCTTTGAGGATTTCCCTTTTTGTTTTTATGATTCTTTAATTGGATTATTTATTCCATTCCATTGTTGCCATTCTCTTGTAAGATTCGTAACGCCATTTTGCATTTTCTTCTGAGGCTGCAAATAATTGTGCTGCTTCTTCTGGGAATGCTTTCTTCAATGAGTTGTAACGTACTTCTCCGTCAATGAATGCTTGGAATTTACTCCAATCTGGTTCTTTTGAATCTAATGTAAATGGATTCTTTCCTTCTGCTGCAAGCTCAGGATTGTATCTCCACAAGTGCCAGTATCCGCATTCTACTGCGCGTTTTCCTTCTTCTTGTGTTTTTCCCATTCCTATCTTGATTCCGTGGTTGATACATGGTGCGTAAGCTATGATCAATGATGGTCCGTTGTAAGCTTCGGCTTCTTTTAATACTTTTAAGTATTGTGCAGGGTCTGCTCCTATTGATACTTGTGCAACGTAAACGTATCCGTATGTTGTTGCTATCATACCAAGGTCTTTCTTACGGATTCTCTTTCCTGATGCTGCGAATTTAGCTATTGCTCCAACAGGTGTTGCTTTTGAGGCTTGTCCTCCTGTGTTTGAATAAACTTCTGTATCTACTACTAATATGTTTACGTCTTCTCCTGATGCGATAACATGGTCAAGTCCACCGTATCCGATGTCGTATCCCCAACCGTCTCCACCGAATATCCATTGTGATTTCTTAACGATGAATTGTTTGTTAGCTTCTAATTCTTTGCATATATCGCAACCGCATTGTCCTAATGTTGGAACAAGTGAGTTGTAAACTTTTTGTGTGATTTCTGCGTTTTCTCTATTGTCTATCCAAAGTTGGAATAATGCTTTTTGGTCTGCTGTGCAACATTCGCAAGTTAAGCCTCTTCTCATTAGGTCTTCAACTCTATCTCTCATTTTACGAGTTGCTGTTGCCATACCTAAACCAAATTCTGCATTGTCTTCAAATAATGAGTTTGCCCATGCTGGTCCTCTGCCTTCTGCGTTTGTTGTATATGGCATAGATGGGCAAGATCCTCCATAGATTGAAGAACAACCTGTTGCATTGGCTACCATCATTCTTTCTCCGAATAATTGTGTGATAAGTTTTATGTATGGTGTTTCTCCACAACCTGCACATGCTCCTGAGAATTCAAATAATGGTTGAGCAAATTGAGAATTCTTTATGCTCTTTCCTACTTCTACAAGGTTTGATTTGTAGGTTACGTTCTTTGTTACATTGTCCCAAACTTTTGCTTCTTCCATTTGTGTGTGTAATGGTTCCATTGTAAGGGCTTTTGTCTTAGCTGGACATACATCAACACAGTTTCCACAACCTGTACAATCAAGTGGAGAGATTTGTACACGGAATTGCATTCCTTCAAATTCTTTTCCTATTGCTTTTATTGTGGTTGGATTTCCTGCTTTTACAAGTTCGTCTGCTGTGAATACGAATGGACGTACTGCTGCGTGAGGACATACTAATGAACATTTGTTACATTGGATACAGTTTTCTGCATGCCATGCTGGAACGTGTGCTGCTATTCCTCTCTTTTCGTATTGAGATGTTCCACAAGGGAATGTTCCGTTTTCTCTTCCTGCAAATGCACTTACTGGTAATGTATCTCCTTCTTGTGCATTGATTACATCTACTACGTTCTTTATGAATTCTGGTTTTTCTGCTGCTTCTCCGCAACTACAATCGCATGTACAAGCATCAGCCCATTCTTTTTTAACTTCTATTTTAACAACTTCTCCTCCTTTATCAACAGCAGCGTAGTTCATCTTAACGATGTTTTCGCCTTTCTTGCCGTATGATTTATCGATTGCTTTCTTCATTGCTGTAACTGCAACTTCGTAAGGAATTACTTCTGCAATCTTGAAGAATGCTGATTGAAGAATTGTGTTAGTTCTGTTTCCTAATCCTATTTCTTCTGCAATCTTTGTTGCGTTGATTATATAGAAGTTGATATTCTTTTCTGCTAATTCTTTTTTAACCTTAGCGCTTAATCTTTCTACTGTTTCTTCTGCTGAGAACATTGAGTTTAAAAGGAATGTTCCGTTAGGTTTGATTCCTTTCAATACTTCATACATATTCATATAGTTGAATACGTGGCAAGCAACGAAGTCTGGTGTTGTTACTAAGTAAGGTGAACGAATTACATTGTCTCCAAAACGTAGGTGAGAGCAAGTAAATCCTCCTGATTTCTTACTATCGTATGAGAAATATGCTTGACAATATTTGTTTGTGTTGTCTCCGATGATTTTGATAGAGTTTTTATTTGCTCCTACTGTACCATCTGCTCCTAATCCGTAGAATTTAGCTTCAAATGTTCCTTCTGTTGCCATTGATATTTCTGGTAACATTGGTAAAGAACGATTTGTAACGTCATCAACTATACCAACTGTGAATTGGTTCATTGGGTTAGCTGATTTAAGGTTTTCTACTACTGAAAGGATTTGTGCTGGTGTTGTATCTTTTGAAGACAATCCATATCTACCTCCAATAACCATTGGTTTTTCTGTGCAAGTGCAAGCTGCTATTGCTTCTACTACGTCTAAGTATAATGGATCTCCGTTAGCACCTGCTTCTTTTGTACGGTCTAACACACAAATTCTTTTTGCAGTTTTTGGAAGGGCTGCAAAGAAGTATTTTTTAGAGAATGGACGGTAAAGATGTACTGTTACTAATCCTAATTTTTCGCCTTTCTTAGCAAGGTAGTCTATTACTTCTTTTATTGTGTCTGAAACGCTACCCATTGCTACTATTACGTTTTCTGCATCTGCTGCTCCATAGTAGTTGAATGGTTTGTATTCTCTGCCTGTTAATTGAGAGATTTTTTCCATATAGTCTGCTACTATTTCAGGTAGTGCATCGTAGAATGGATTACATGCTTCTCTTGCTTGGAAGAATACGTCTGGGTTTTGAGCTGTACCTCTTGTTACAGGATGTTCTGGATTCAAGGCATTTTCTCTGTAATTTTTTAATGCTTCTTGATCAACCAATGCAGCCATATCTTCTGTGTCTAAGGCTTCTATTTTTTGAATTTCGTGAGATGTACGGAATCCGTCAAAATAGTGCATGAAAGGAACTCTTCCTTTTATTGCTGAAAGGTGAGCTACTCCTGCTAAATCCATTGCTTCTTGAACTGATGCCGAAGAAAGCATTGCAAATCCTGTTTGACGACAAGCGTAAACGTCAGAGTGATCTCCAAAGATTGAAAGAGCGTGAGCAGCTATTGTTCTTGCAGTAACGTGAAGTACGCCTGGAAGTAACTCTCCTGCTATTTTATACATATTTGGTATCATCAACAACAATCCTTGTGAAGCGGTGAATGTTGTAGATAAAGCACCTGCTTGCAAAGATCCGTGTAATGCACCAGCAGCTCCTGCTTCTGATTGCATTTCTACCAATTTTACTGTTTCTCCAAAAATATTTTTGCGACCATTTGCTGACCATTCATCAACATATTCTGCCATTGGTGATGATGGGGTAATAGGATAGATTGCTGCTACTTCGCTAAACATATATGCAACGTGAGCACAAGCCTGATTACCATCGCATGTCAAAAATTTCTTTTCTTTTGCCATTGCTGTATTATTTAAATTTAAAACAATTATTTATCTACAAACTGCAAAGGTACAGTAAAATTTTGAATATTCATAGAAAGATTATTTTTTTTCTTTAAATTAGTAAATTATTTCTTTGTTTTAACATTTTTTTATCCCTAAAAAAAAGTCTACAATATAGACTAAACAGTCTACGATATAGACTAAACAGTCCACGATATAGACACAATAATAAAGTATATAATAAAATTATAACTAAAAGAAAAAAAATAAAAAAAGAAATGTTTTTAAAATCTTTCTGTTATTTTTTCCCAATCAACAAGCGGCCAAAAATCTTTTAAATAATCTGCTCTGCGATTTTGTTTATCAAGATAGTAAGCATGTTCCCATACATCACAAACTAAAAGTGGCGTTTTATTTTGACAAATTGGGTTTTCTGCATTTGGCAAGGCTAATATTTCTAATTTGTTTTCCTCATTTTTAACAAGCCATACCCAACCACTTCCAAAGAGATTTAATGCTTGTGTTGTAAATTCTTGTTTGAAATTTTCAATATTGCCATATTGTTGATTGATATTTTCTAAAAAAGCCGAAGAAGGTTGTGTGTTTCGCTTTTCTGAAAAACAATCCCAATAAAAGGTATGATTCCACACTTGTGCAGCATTATTAAAAATTGAGCCTTTGGCATGTTTAATGATGTATTCCAAAGGTTTTGATTCAAATTCACTATTAGCAATCAATGTATTTAATTTATCTACATAGGCTTGATGATGTTTTAAATAGTGAAATTCCATTGTTCTTTTGCTAATGTAAGGCTCTAATGCCTCTAAGGAATAATTTAATTTTGGTAATTCAATTTTTTTCATAGTCTAAGTTTTTTTCTGTTCTATTCAAGAAACAAATTTACAAAAACTTTGTTCAATAAGAGTGTTCAAAAAAAAATTAAATTTAAAATCGTTTTGTCAATTGAAAATAAAGTTATAATTTTGGAGACTGAAATACAATTATTTTAATCATTAAAAATATAAAGCAATGGCAATAAAAGGAGCAATTGTAATTGATATTGAGCGTTGTAAAGGTTGCGGAGTATGCGCTTCCGTATGTCCAAAACAAGTTATCGCTCTATCAAAAAATGTAAATGTAAAAGGTTATAATTATGCCGAAATGGTAAACGGTGATTGCATCGGTTGTGCGTCTTGTGGCATGGTATGTCCTGATGGTGTTATAACAGTTTACAAAGCAAAGTTATAAATAAAAAACTTTATAAGAAATGGCAAAAGAGTTAAAATTAATGAAAGGTAACGAAGCAATTGCGGAAGCCGCAATTCGCTCCGGTTGTGACGGCTATTTCGGATATCCTATCACTCCACAATCTGAGGTTATGGAACATTTGATGGCTGAAATGCCATGGGAAAAAACCGGTATGGTCGTTTTACAGGCAGAAAGTGAAGTTGCCTCAATCAATATGGTATATGGTGGTGCTGCAACAGGTAAAAAAGTTATGACCTCTTCTTCTTCTCCAGGAATGTCTTTGATGCAAGAAGGTGTAACTTACCTTGCTGGTGCAGAATTACCTTGTTTGCTTGTTAATGTTATGAGAGGTGGTCCTGGTTTAGGAACAATCCAACCTTCACAAGCAGATTACTTCCAAACTGTAAAAGGTGGTGGTCACGGAGACTATCAATTATATACTCTTGCACCTGCAAGTGTTCAAGAAATGTATGATTTCGTTTTCAAGGCTTGGGATATAGCGTTCAAATACAGAAACCCTGTTATGATTCTTTCTGATGGTGCTATTGGACAAGTAATGGAAAAAGTTTATGTAGGCGATTATGTTCCTCGTTGGACTGACGAAGAAATAGCAAAAAATGCTCCTTGGGCTGCATTTGGTAAACCTGCGTCAAGAGACCATAATATAGTTACTTCTTTGGAACTTGATTCTTCTAAACAAGAAAAACACAATCATCGTTTCCAAGCAAAATATCGTGAAATGGAAAAGAACGATACTTTGTATGAAGAAATAATGTGCGAAGATGCTGATTATGTATTTGTAGCTTACGGTTCTTGTGCTCGTATCGCTCACAAAGCTGTTCAACTTGCAAGAGAAAAAGGTATTAAAGTTGGTTTGTTAAGACCTATTACTTTATTCCCATTCCCTACTCAACCAATCAAAGCATTGGCTCAAAGAGTTAAAGGAATCCTTACTGTTGAAATGTCAGCAGGTCAAATGGTATATGACGTAAAACTTGCTTCTGAATTTAAATGTCCAGTAGAATACTTCGGACGTTATGGTGGTATAATACCTACTCCACAAGAAGTTGTAGAAGCATTGGAAAACAAATTAATTAAGGGCTAAGATTATGTTTAACGAAGAAATAGTAAAACCAGAAAATCTTGTTTACAAAAAAACAGATGTTCTTACCGATGCAATTATGCACTATTGTCCTGGTTGTCCTCACGGAACAATTCACAGAATAATAGCTGAGGTGATAGAAGAAATGGGCATTCAAGATAAAGCGATAGGTATTGCTCCTGTTGGATGTTCTGTATTAGCATATAATTATTTTAATGTGGATTTTGTTGAAGCTGCTCACGGTAGAGCTCCTGCTCTTGCTTCTGCAATTCAAAGATTACACCCAAATCACCACACTTTCACTTATCAAGGTGATGGAGACTTGGCTGCGATAGGTACTGCTGAAACAATTCATGCTTGTAACCGTGGAGAAAATATCATTATATTCTTTGTAAATAATGCAATATATGGTATGACAGGTGGTCAAATGGCTCCTACTACATTGGTTGGCATGCAATCTGCTACTACTCCTTACGGACGTAGAGTTGATTTGAATGGATGGCCTTTACAAATAACTGAATTGGTAGCTCAACTTCCTGGTACATATTATGTAACTCGTCAAAGTGCTTCAACAGCTGCTGATGTTAGAAAAGCAAAAGCTGCTGTTAGAAAAGCTTTTGAAAACCAAGCTGCAAAAAAAGGAACTCAATTCATAGAATTTGTTTCAACTTGTAACTCTGGTTGGAAGATGACTCCTGTTCAAGCTAATGAATGGATGCGTCAAAATATGTTCCCTAAATATGTTTTGGGTGACATAAAATTAGACGGACAAATAGTAAGAGAATACAATCCTGAAGATAGTAAAGTTATCAGAGAATTGAAATCAGTAAAATAACCCATAAAAAAACATACAACAATGACAGAAGAAATAATTATAGCAGGTTTCGGAGGACAAGGAGTTTTATCTATGGGTAAAATACTTGCTTACTCTGGTGCAATGCAAGGAAAAGAAGTAAGTTGGATGCCATCATACGGTCCTGAAATGCGTGGAGGTACAGCAAACGTATCAGTTATCATCTCTGATGAAAGAATATCTTCACCTATCATCAGCCAATTTGATACAGCAATCATTCTTAATCAACAATCATTAGACAAATTTGAAAACTCAGTTAAACCTGGTGGTTTGTTGATTTATGATCCAAATGGAATCATTAACCCTCCTACAAGAAAAGACATCAATGTTTATAAAATTCCTGCAACAGAAAAAAGTGTTGAAATGGGAATGGCAAAAGTATTCAATATGATGGTACTTGGAGGATTTTTGAAAATAAAACCTGTGGTTACAGAACAATATATAGAAGAAGGATTAAAACACTCTCTTCCTGAAAGACACCACAAATTAATTCCAACAAACCTTGACGCAGTTGCAAAAGGTAAAGAAATGATTGAAGCAGTAAACACTCTTTAATTTTACTGAAAATCTATTATAAGGAAATGAGACTGAGAAATCGGTCTCATTTTTTCTTTGTTTTAATAAATTATTTCTTTGTTTTAATTTAATAATTCAAAGGATTATTTTCTTCTTTCTTTCATTCACAAAATCCTAATTTTCAAATATAAAGAAATTCTTTAATCTCATATAAAAAAAAATTCTATATAAAGAATTGGTAATTAAACAAAAAATTGTAACTTTGTAGATTGAAAAACTATTATTTATAAACGTAAAAATATTATGAATTCAATTATTTATGCAATCTTGGCATTAAGTATCATAGGAGCAGTTGCGGCCTTGATTTTGTACTTTGTTGCCCAAAAATTCAAGGTTTTTGAAGACCCTCGTATTGATACAGTTTGTGAAAAACTACCCGGTGCTAATTGTGGCGGTTGCGGATTTGCTGGTTGTAGAGCTTTGGCAGAAGCAATCGTTAAAGAAGAAAACTTAGAAAATAAATTTTGTCCTGTCGGAGGAACAAAAACTATGGAAGAAATAGCCGTAGTTATGAATCTCGCCGTTGAGGAAACAGAACCAAAGATTGCTGTTGTTAGATGTAACGGAGGTAAATGCAACACAAAACCAAAAGTAAATTTTGAAGGATTTGACAATTGTCTTTATGCACACATGACTTTTGCAAGTGAAGGAGGTTGTTCTAATGGTTGCTTAGGACTTGGCAATTGTGTAAAAGCTTGTAATTTTGATGCAATACACATAAATCCAGAAACACAACTACCAGAAGTAGATGAGGAAAAATGTGTAGCATGTGGAGCCTGCGTTAAGACTTGCCCTCGTTCGGTAATTGAATTAAGAAATAAAGGCAAAAATTCTCGTAGAGTATTTGTAAGTTGCATAAACCAAGAAAAAGGAGCTGCTGCAAAGAAAAATTGCGAATCTGCTTGTATTGGTTGTGGCAAATGTGTAAAAGCATGCCCATTTGAAGCAATTAGTATAAATAACAATGTTGCTTATATAGACTTTAACAAATGTAAGCTATGCAGAAAATGTGTTGCAGAATGTCCAACAGGAGCAATACATGCAGTTAATTTCCCAATAAAAAAAGAAGAAAAACCTCAAATTAGCGAATAATAAGAATTATGAATACATTTCGATTAGGTGGAGTTCACCCACAAGAAAATAAATTAGCATCAGAAAACGCTGTTGAATTATTCCCTTTACCAGAAAAAGCAGTAGTTTTTGTTAGTCAACATTTGGGGGCACCTTCCACTCCTGTTGTTCAAAAAGGCGATAGAGTAAAAACAGGACAATTATTAGCAAAAGCAGAAGCATTTATCTGTGCAAACACACACTCTCCCTACACTGGAGTAATTACAAAGATTGATGTAGCGACAGATTTCAACGGATATAAAAAGCCAGCATTCTTTATAGACGTAGAAAAAGACGAATGGTGTGAAGAAATAGATACATCAGAGGATATTGTAAGAGAAATAAAACTCTCTTCAAAAGAAATTATAGAAAGAATTAAAGACAGAGGCATAGTAGGATTAGGAGGAGCTGCATTTCCTACTCACGTAAAATATATGGTTCCTGAGGACAAAAAGGCGGAATACTTAATAATAAATGCTGCTGAATGTGAACCATATCTAACCTCTGATAATAGAGTTATATTAGAACACACCGAAGAGGTTCTAATAGGAATTGAAATAATGAAAAAGGCTTTGAATATAAACAAAGCAAAGATTGGTATTGAAGCAAATAAACCAAAAGCAATAGAAGCATTAAGAAAAATGCTTAATCAATACCCTGGCACAGAAGTTGTTCCTTTAAAAACAAAATATCCACAAGGAGCAGAAAAGCAACTTATATATGCTTTAACAAAAAGAGAAGTTCCAAGTGGAAAATTGCCAATAGAAGTTGCTTGTGTAGTAAATAATGTTGGTACAGCCTTTGCAATCTATCAAGCAGTTCAAAAAAATCGTCCTTTAATAGATAATATACTAACCTTTACAGGTAAAAAAACTACAAATAACAAGAACTTGTTAGTAAGGGTTGGTACATCTATTCAATCAATCATTGATTTTTGCGGAGGATTACCAGAAGACACAGGAAAAGTTATAAATGGCGGACCTATGATGGGTAAAGCAATGATGGATTTGAGTGCACCAACGACAAAAACCACATCAAGCATTTTAGTTATGTCAGAAGCAGAATCAAGCAGAAAGAAAATGACTAATTGTTTACGTTGTGGCAAATGCGTTTCTGCTTGTCCAATGGGATTAGAACCTATTCAAATTGCTTTACTTGCAAAACAAGAAAGGTGGGAAGAAGCAGAAAAAGAATGTGCTATGGATTGCATTGAGTGTGGTAGTTGTTTGTTTACTTGCCCAGCAGGACAACCATTGCTTGATATAATAAGAGTTGCAAAGAGTAAGATTGGAGCAATTAGAAGAGCACGAAGTAAAAAATAATTTGAAAATGATTAGACGCTTACTTGTAGTTTTAACAATGAGTATTCTTTGCCCCTTGGTTTATTCACAAGAAACAAACCCTCTTATCTATCATAATTTAGACTTTGGCTATTCTATACAATATCCAAGCACATGGGAATTAGAAGAAGATCAAGAGAATCAAAGCGTAACCATTTTTGAGCAAGAAGAAAACTCAGATATATTAAAACACATTCAAATAAGCGTTGCAAGATGGGAAGATGGAGACTTAGCAGAATTCATAAAATCAGTAAACATTGAAGATTTAGAAAATCTTTATTCAGATTTTAAAATATACCATCACACCCAAGAAGAAACAACTTGCATATATGAACTTTCATACACACTAAACGATGTTAAAACAAATAGCATATTTTACTTCATCAAAGAAGAAGATAATATTTACATCATTATGGCAATGACAGATGCCTCAAACTATGAAAGTGACAAAGAAACATTTATGAATATTATAGAAAGTATAGAAATTCAATAAACAACAATAAAAAAAATAAAACAATGGCATTACTTAAAGTTTCAGGTTCTCCACACGTACAAAGTAAAGATACCACACAAAGTATTATGTGGAGCGTAGTTATCGCACTAATTCCGGCTTTGTTGGTTGGAGTATATTTCTTTGGATTTAGAGTTTTGGCAGTAACGTCAGTATCAGTTGCAGCTTGTGTATTATTTGAATGGTTAATTCAGAAATTTCTTCTCAAAGGAGAACAAACTATTTCAGATGGTTCTGCTATTATAACAGGTATGCTTTTAGCATTTAACTTACCTTCTAACATACCTTTTTATATTGTTATAATTGGAGCGTTAGTTTCAATTGGAATTGGTAAAATGACCTTTGGTGGTTTAGGAAAAAATCCTTTCAACCCTGCATTAGTAGGTAGAGTGTTCTTATTTCTTTCTTTCCCAACACACGTTGCGATGTCGCAATGGCCAATTGCAAAATCAGTAGATGCCTTAACCGGACCAACACCTTTATCATTGATAAAAAACGGAGAAAGTATTGATTTAATAAATATGTTCATAGGAACGACAGGAGGTAGTTTTGGAGAAGTTTCTGCAATTGCAATAATCTTAGGAGGATTATTTATGCTTTTTAGAAAAGTTATTACTTGGCACATACCTGTTGCTTTCATTGGATCTGCATGGTTGTTTGCAGGAATACTTTATTTAGCAGGAATAACCGTAGATCCTACAACTCATATTCTTGCAGGAGGACTTATGCTTGGTGCAATCTTTATGGCGACCGATATGGCTACAAGTCCAATCACAAAAACAGGACAAATAATATTTGGTGTAGGATGTGGTCTTTTAACAATCATTTTCCGTTGTTTTGGACCTATGCCAGAAGGAGTTTCTTTTGCAATATTGATTATGAATGCTGTTACTCCTTTAATAAATAAGATGTGTAAACCAAAGAAATTTGGTTATTAAACAATTAAAACGATAGAATTATGGCAAAATTAGATTCTTCATTAAAAAATATGGTAATGTCATTGGCCATTATCTCTTTTGGTGCATCTGCTATTCTTGGAGGCGTTTATGTTTTGACTAAAAAACCAATAGAAGATGCTGCTGAATTAAAGAAAACAAACGCTATCAAAGAAGTATTGCCTCAAAACAATAATATGAAAATAGGAGAAGCAGTAGAAATAACACTTGAATCTTATTCAGAAAAGTTCATTGTGTATCCTGCTTTTGAAAATGATAAATTGATTGCTGCTGCAGTAGAAACTTTTGATAACAATGGATATGGCGGACAAATAAAATCTATGGTTGGGTTCGATGCAGAAGGAAATATTGTAAACTATGCAATATTATCAATGAGTGAAACTCCTGGTTTAGGAGAAAAAGTAACATCTTGGTTTAAAACAAAAAGAAACAATCAAGACATTAGAGGCAAAAAACCATCAGAAGAAAGTTTCAAAGTAAGCAAAGACGGAGGAGAAATCGATGCAATTACCGCATCAACTATCACATCAAGAGCATTCCTCTCTTCTGTAAAAACAGCATACAACGTATTTATTGAATATCAAAAACAACAAAACAAATAAAGCTATGAATAAGTTTAAAATTGTAATAAACGGCATAATAAAAGAAAACCCTGTTTTTTGTTTATTATTAGGAATGTGTCCTACACTTGGAACAACTACTTCTGCAATAAACGGTATGGGAATGGGATTATGTACAACATTCGTTTTAATATTGAGTAATATCGCTATTTCATTATTAAAAAACCTTGTACCTGATAAAGTGAGAATCCCTGCTTTCATTGTGATAATTGCCTCTTTCGTAACAGTATTACAACTATGTATGCAAGCATATTTACCTGCATTATATGAAAGTTTAGGCTTGTTTATTCCATTGATTGTGGTAAACTGTCTTATCTTAGGAAGAGCAGAAGCGTTTGCAAGCAAAAATAACGTAATTAACTCTATGTTTGACGGAATAGGAATGGGACTTGGATTTACTCTTGGCTTAACAATCTTAGGCATAGTAAGAGAAGTTTTAGGCTCAGGCTCTATCTTTGGAATGAAATTTATTGGAGAGGCCGATGGCATCTTAGTATTCGTTCTTGCACCAGGAGCATTCATAGCATTAGGCTATTTGATTGCGATAGTCAATAAGCTAAAATCAAAACAATAACACTAAAATAATAACTTATTATAAAGAATCAGTCGTTGAATATTGTTTCATCGACTGATTTTTTTCGTATCTTTGCAAAATATGAAAAAGCTTATTATTTTTATTTGCATTTTTTGTTGTTATTTTACTTGTTTTTGCCAAGAATATAACAAAGTAAAAGATATTCTTAACCAAAGAGGAGAAGCAAAAATATTAGTAAAAGCAAGCGAAAATAAATTAGAAGAATTGTCTTTGTTTACAAGCATTGACCGCAAAATAAAGAACGAATATTTAGTCTATGTAAATGAAAAACAATTCAATAATTTTTTAACCTTAGGATTAAATTATAGGCTTTATCAAGAAGAAAAAAACGAAAAACAAATAAACGTAGCAACCACAATTGGACAAATGCAATCTTGGGATCGCTATCCTTCTTATCAAGTCTATGTTGATTTAATGCAAAACCTTGCACAAGACTTTCCAAACATTTGTAAATTAGATACAATAGGCTATTCAGTAGAAAATCGTCTAATCTTATCACTTAAAATCCACGATAATGCCACAGAAAACGCTCCAAAGTTTTTTTATAGTTCCACAATCCATGGTGATGAACTCACAGGAGCAGTTGTATTACTACGTTTATCAGACTATCTTTTAAAAAATCACCAAACAAACAACGAAATACAAAACTTAATCTCCAATATGCAAATATACATCTGTCCAATAGCAAATCCAGACGGAGTTTATGCAGGAGGCAACAACAACGTATCAAACGCAACACGCTATAATGCAAATTATGTCGATTTAAATAGAAACTTTCCTAATCCAAAATATGGACAACACCCTGATGGAGAACAGCATCAAAAAGAAACATTAGCATTTATGAATTATTCCTTACAAGAAGACTTTGATTTATCAATTAATCTTCACACAGGAGCAGAAGTTTGCAACTATCCATGGGACACTTGGAAAGAAAACGAAAGACGACACCCTGATACAGAATGGTTTATTTCTCTTTGCCAAGAATTTGTTTCCCAAGTTAGAAATGCAGGAGGACAAAATTATTTTTCAGATGTAACATATAGCGGAATAACTAACGGAGGAGATTGGTATAAGATTTATGGCTCTCGTCAAGATTGGCAGAATTGGTACACAAAAGCGAGAGAACTCACATTAGAAGTAAGCACCACAAAAACACCTTCCTCAAATCTTTTACCTCTCTATTGGAACAAATTAAAAGATGGTTTAATTAGTTTTATTAGCAACTCATTAACAGGAGTAGAAGGGCTAATTAAAGATATAAACTCGCAAGAAACAATAGAAAACGCAACAATAGAAGTAGAGAATATAGATTACGACTCTTTATTTACCTATTCTAATAATCAAGGATACTATTTCCGTCCTTTGCTCCCAGGAAATTATCAAATAAAAATATCAGCACAAGGATATAACGATACATTAGTAAACATAAACATAGAAGACAACACAACACTAACACAAGATATTTACCTATCCCCTTGTTCTACATCATTATCATCTTACGAAAATTCAATAGAAGATGTAATAATTTTTCCAAATCCATGTAATGAGAAATTATTTCTAAGAAATAATAATTTTTTTGCTTACATTATTTCCAATTTTCAAAGAAATAATTTATTAAAACAAAGAATAAATAAATCAAACGAAATAGACGTATCTGAATTATCAGCAGGAGTATATTTTCTTACTCTCTATGGTCAAGACGAAACACGAACATTGATTTTTATAAAACAATAAAAACAGAATAAAATATGAAAAAGACAAAAAAGATTTTAATATTAGCAACATTTTTCAGTCTATTCTTTTGCTCAATAACGAGCGCACAAGAAAGAAGAGAAGAAATCACAGGGCAAGACACAGCAATAAGCACGCCTTTCTTTACCGCATCAGCAGGATGGACTTTTCCATTTGGAGAAATGGGTAATAGATACAACTCTTTCATAAACATAAACACTAATTTAGGTTGGAAATCACAAACAAACTGGATTTACTATTGTGAATTTGGCTTTCAATTTGGCTCGGACAACGTAAAAATAAAAAATGACATACTTTCAGAAATGCTAACAAACACTTCTGACCCTTATGTTATTGGAATGGACGGAACAAACGCAGGAGTAGTTGCTTACAATAGAAATTTAAGTCTATCTATTTTTGGAGGCAAAGTAATACCTCTTTGGTTTTCTAATCCAAATTCAGGATTGATGCTAACCTTAGGAGCAGGGTTTCTTCAACATCAAATAATCTATCAACCAACTCTTACAGAAGCTCCTCAAATAGAAGGAGATTATGCCTTAGGTTACGACAGACAAATGCGAGGAGTAATGATTTCTGGATTCTTAGGCTACATTCACATGAGTAAAAAGAATTTTGCAAATTTTTATGTAGGGTTGCAAGTAGATAATGCTTGGACAAAAATGACCCGAAAATATCAATTTGATTTGCGAGGAGGTGATAACAATCTTTATTACGATGGAATGTTTACATTAAAAATAGGTTGGATGTTCCCTTTCTACGGACGAGATGCCGATAAAATTTACTACTAAAATTTAAACCATGAGATTTTTATACAACATCTTTATTTATATTTACATAGGCATACTTCACCTCATTTCTCCTTTTAATAAAAAAATTAAAACAATGTTAAAAGGAGAAAAAGAATGTTTTGACAAACTAAAAAGCATAAATCAAAACGATAAAATTGCTTGGTTTCATTGTGCTTCATTAGGAGAATTTGAACAAGGACGCCCTTTACTTGAAGAAGTAAAAAAACACTTTCCTAAACACAAGATACTGCTTTCGTTTTATTCACCCTCAGGATATGAAGCAAAGAAAGATTATTCCTTAGCAGACTATATAGTTTACCTTCCTAACGATACAAGAAAAAATGCAAAGAAATTTGTTAGTATAGTAAATCCCGATTTAATTTTTTTCATAAAATATGAATTTTGGTACAACTATATCTTAGAATTAAAAGGTAGAAGATTATTTCAAGTCTCACTAATACTTAGAGAAAATCAATATTTCTTCACATGGTATGGTAAATGGTTTGCAAAACAACTTAAAAACTTTGAGCATTTCTTTGTTCAAAATCAACAAACCGCTACCCTACTGAACAAAATCGGTTATAAAAACATTACAATTAGTGGAGACACAAGATTTGATAGAGTAATGACAATTGCAAATAACGCAAAATCTTTCCCTGATATAGAGAAATTTTGTCAAGGAGATAAAAAAATAATTTTAGCAGGTAGTTCATGGTTAGCAGATGAAAAAATAATTGAAAAAGCAATTAAAAACTTAGATATAAAACTAATAATTGCCCCTCACATTGTAGAACAATCTCACATAAACGAAATACAAGAACTCTTCCCTCAGGCAATTCTCTATTCCGAATTAGCAGAAAACAAAAAAGAAAGCAATATTCTAATCATAAACTGCATAGGAATATTATCAAATCTTTATCAATATTGCGATATTGCTTACATTGGTGGAGGTTTTGGAGTAGGAATACACAATACATTAGAAGCGGCAACCTTTGGAAAACCTATTTGCTTTGGTACAAACTATCAAAAATTTCAAGAAGCAATTGATTTAATAAACCTAAAAGCGGCTTATAGTATAAGTAACGAAGAAGAATTAAAGGAAATTCTTTCTTCATTATTGAGCGATAAAGAAAAATACGAAAAATCAGCAACGGCTTCAAAAAATTACGTACAAGAGAAAGTAGGAGCCTGTAAAAAAATTATTGAACACTTAAAAAACTAAAATGAAAACAAAGAATTACATTTATATATTATTAATAATAGTTTTCTTTTCTTCTTGTGCACCTTCCAAATTCATAACAGAAGGAGGTTATCTTTTATCTAACACTAAGGTTGAATGTGATTCTAAACTCATAGAAAAGTCCGACTTAAAAAACTTAATAAAACAAGACCCTAATGGTAGATTTCTCGGAATTAAATGGGGAATGTATTTCTACTCTTTCTCTGAGGTAGGAGATAAAGACTCAATCAATTTTCTTTCAAGAAGGGTTTTCAGAACCTTAGGTTCAAAACCTGTTGAAATCAATAATAAACTCACGAGAAATTCTGTTGAAGATATGAAAATATACCTTAACTCAAAAGGTGTATTTAATGCAAAAGTTAAAGATAGTCTTACCTTAGTTAGAAGGTGGTACGCACCTTGGACAACATACAAAAAAAGACGTAACGTAGTTTATAAAGTTGAAATTCCATCTCGTTACAAGGTCAATAATTTTTCTTTGTTTGCAAAAAATAATTCTTTGAAAAAAGAAATTATTTCTTTGAAATATTTAAATAAAGTAAAGAAAGGGGATTACTATGATGAAGATATTTTAAAGGAAATAAGAACAGAAGTTGCCGCTGATTTGAGAAGCAAGGGTTATTTTGCGTTTAATGAAAGTTATATAGAGTTTGCAATTGACACAAACTTAAAATCAAATGCTCTTAATATAGAAATGATTGTTAATCCACCCTATAAAATGGAGAATGATACGATTGTAGAATCTACTCATAAACCATATAAAATCAATAAAGTGTTTGTTTATCCTGACTACTACCCTTCAACCTCATCTCTCTACACTCCTCCTATTGATACTTCTATTGTATTTCACCAACATCAAAAAAAATCAAAAGGTTCTGTTCTTTATTTTATTAGAAGTAAAAAACAATCAATTAAAGATAAACCTATTGCACGAAGTATTTTACTACAAAAAGGTAATCTTTTCTCTCCTACTTTGGCAAAGAACACTTTTTCGGCTTTATCACAACTTCAAAACTTCAAATACATTGATATATCATTTCTACCTGTGGAAACAAAAACGCAAGAAGATACTTTATCTTTAGATTGTTTGATTAGACTCTCTATGGCAAAACCTATAAACCTTACAGGTTCCTTTGAGTTTAATTTTTCTAACGCTAACAATAGTTTAAACATACAAAACACCTCTACTCTTGGGTCTGAATTAAATTTTGGTTTCTCTCACAATAATCTTTTTAAGGGTGCAGAGATTTTTTCTACAAATATCAAATTAGCAGCAGAGGTTCGTAGCGATATTTTTTCCAATAAAGGTGATAACCGTTGGAGTTTTTTCAACGCCTTTGAATTTGGTTTTGATTTCGGAATAGAATTACCTCGTTTCTTAGCACCTTTTAGCACTAATTTCTACTCTATGAATTTCCGTCCTCACACTTCGTTTAGAATGGCATTCAATACACAAAAAAGAACATACTTTGATAGAAACATTTCTACTTTAAATTACGAATATTCTTGGCGTACAAACAATCATAATATGTTTTCTTTTATTCCTTTGGAGGTAAACTATGTCGATTTAGAGATAACAGACGATAGTTATAACGATTTGATACAAAGTTTAGACAAAAGAATACAATATCAAATGACTGACCACATGGTTATGGACACTCGTTTTAGTTTTACTTACAATGGACAAGACCTTGACAAAAGAAGAAATTTCAATTACATTAGAACAAACATAGAAGCAGCAGGAAACTTTCTGTATTTACTAAGCAATGTTTTCAAACAATCAAAGAATGACAACGGACAATATGAGGTTTTCAATATCCCATATTCACAATACGTTAGAGCAGACTTTGATTTCATAAGGTATTTTTATTTAAACGAAAAAAGTAGCTTAGTTGCAAGAGTTTTTTCTGGTTGTGGATATTACTATGGCAATGCTAATAGCCTACCATACGAAAAGAGTTTCTTCGCAGGAGGAGCAAATAACAATAGAGCATGGCAATTAAGAGAATTAGGACCAGGAAGCAGTTCTCCTCAATCAGCATTAAGATTTGATAGAGCAGGAGATATTGCAATAGGAGGAAATATTGAATATCGTTTTCCTATAAGTGGAATTTTTGAAGGGGCAACATTTATTGACATTGGAAACATTTGGACAATAAATGAACAAAAAGGATTTGAAGGAGGACAATTTGAATTTAAAGATTTTTATAAAGAATTTGCTATTGGAGCAGGTTTAGGACTTAGACTTAACATTCAATTCTTGATTATACGTTTAGATTTGGCAATGAAACTACACGACCCTTCCAAAGCAGAGAATCAAAGATGGGTAATAAAAGATACAAAATTTAAAGACTTACAATTACAATTTGGTATTGGATATCCATTTTAATTATTATTTTTGCAAACTAAAAAACATTTGATATGAAGAAAAATAATTACATGTTTAGCCTTTCAATCATAGGCTTGTTGTATTTTGTATTTGGATTTGTAACTTGGTTAAACAGCTTACTTATCCCATTCTTAAAAACCGCTTGCGAACTTCCCGACTCACAAGCATATTGGGTTACATTTGCATTCTACATTTCTTACTTTGTTATGTCAATTCCTTCTTCGTGGATATTAAAAAAGACAGGATTTGCAAAAGGAATGAGTTTAGGATTACTTGTTATGGCAATAGGTTCAATACTCTTTATTCCTGCTGCACAAAGTAGAGATTATATGATGTTTTTAGTTGGTTTATTCATTCAAGGCACAGGACTTGCTTTATTGCAAACAGCAGTTAATCCATACGTTACTATACTTGGCCCAATAGAATCGGCAGCAAAAAGAATGTCTATTATGGGATTATTCAACAAATGTGCAGGAATGATTGGCATTTTGTTAATAAGTAGTGTTTTATTTTCAGGTATGGACGAAATAACTGCAAATATTGCAAACCTAACAGGAGCAGAAAAAGATGCTCAATTAGACCTTTTAGCAATGAGAATCAAAACTCCTTACATTGTTATCACAACTCTATTGTGTCTTTTAGCGTTAATGGTTATGTTAGCAAAACTTCCTGAGGTTGAAAACGAAGATGAAACACAAAAAGATAAAACCCAAAAATCTATATTTAAAATTCCATATCTTTGGTTAGGCGTTTTAACATTATTCTTATACGTTGGAGTTGAAGTAATAGCAATAGACACCTTAGGATTATATGCCGAAACACAAGGAATTTCAAAAACAATTGCTCCAAAATTAGGAACATTTAGTTTAATCGCACTTACAATAGGTTATATCTTAGGAATATTCCTTGTACCAAAGAGAATCAATCAATCACAAGCACTTGCACTATCTGCAATCTTAGGATTTGTATTTGCAACCTTTGCAATAATCACACAAGGTATGACCTCTATCATATTTATTATACTATTAAGTTTTTCACATGCAATGATGTGGCCTGCAATTTGGCCATTATCAATAGACAAACTTGGTTCTCACACCGCTCTTGCCTCTGCTTTATTGATTATGGCAATCGCTGGTGGAGCAGTTTTACCACTATTGTATGGTAGTTTTGTAGATTTATTAGACGGAAACAGACAATTACCTTATATAATGACACTTCCTTGTTACGCGATGATATTCTATTTCGCTCTTTGGGGACATAAGGTAGGTAAAAACAAAGAATAATTCTTAGAAATGAAAGATAAAAACTCAAAAATCTATTGTATTTTTTGTGGAAGAAGTGAAGGACAAGTTCCTTTGATGATTAAATCAGAATTAGGTCTTCAAGGCGTTTGCATAGACTGTGCAAACGCTTTGAACGATATAGCAAGAGAACAAAAAAACAAACAATCAAAAAAAGAAGTTGATAACTACGAGATAAAAACACCTTCTCAAATAAAAGCATATCTTGACCAATATGTAATAGGACAAGACGAAGCAAAACGCGTTCTATCAGTTGCAGTTTACAATCACTACAAGAGATTGAAATATTTTCATTCCAACGAAGAGAAAGATGATGTTGAAATAGAAAAATCAAACATCATAATGGTAGGTCAAACAGGAACAGGAAAAACTCTTTTAGCACGTACAATCGCACGCTTATTAGATGTTCCTTTTTGCATAGCAGACGCAACCGTTCTAACAGAAGCAGGATATGTTGGAGAAGATGTAGAAACAGTTCTAACACGTTTACTGCAAGCAGCAGACTATAACGTAGAAAAAGCATGCAGAGGAATTGTTTTTATTGACGAAATAGACAAAATTGCAAGAAAAAGCGACAACCCTTCCATAACAAGAGATGTAAGTGGCGAAGGAGTACAACAAGCATTATTAAAATTATTGGAAGGAACAATTGTAAACGTTCCACCACAAGGAGGAAGGAAACACCCTGACCAAAAATACATACAAGTAGACACAAGAAATATTTTATTTATTGCCTCAGGTGCATTCAATTCTTTGGAAAAGAAAATTGCACTTCGTTTAAATTCCAATACCATTGGTTATTCCGCATCGGAAAATCGCAAAAAAGTGGAAGAAAAAGACTTAATAAAATACGTTCAACCACAAGATTTAAAAAGTTTTGGTTTAATTCCCGAATTGATTGGACGTTTTCCTGTACTAACTCACTTAGACGCCTTAGACAAAGCAGCACTAAAAAGAATACTTACCGAACCTAAAAACTCTTTAATAAAGCAATACGTAAAACTTTTAGAGATTGACGGAGTGAAATTAAGTTTTAAAGAAGATGCCTTAGACTATTTTGTAGAGATTGCAGAAAAACATAGTCTTGGAGCAAGAGGATTGAGAGGAATTGTAGAGAGTGTGATGACAGAATTGATGTTTGAACTACCTGGAAGCAACACAAAAGAATTTGTTATCACAAAAAAATACGCTCAATCGCAAATTGAAAAACATAAAGACAAATTTTAAAAATGAAAAAGACTTTAATAATCCTATTTCTTTTAATTAGTTATTTTGCAAAATCACAAGTTAGTGATGGACATGTGGTTTTTGGGACAATTTATCAAGGAGATACCATTCCGATGGCATATCTCAACACCGTTAAAGTAACAGGATATGTTTGTCCTCTTACGGAAGCAGAAAAGAAAAAATACAAAAAACTAATTAAAAACGTCAAAAAAGTCTATCCTTATGCCAAAGAAGCAGGACGTTTATTAGATAGTTATACCCTTGTTTTAAAATCTGCTAAAAACGATTCGCAAAGAAAAAAGATAATGAAACAAGCAGAAACAGATATTGAAAATAAATTTGGTCCAAAACTAAAAAAACTAAATAAAGCACAAGGAAAAATCTTAATACGATTGATTGACAGAGAAACAGGTAGCGATTCTTACGCTTTGGTAAAAGATTTAAGAGGAAGTTTCCGTGCAGCATTTTATCAAACACTTGGAAAAATCTTTGGATACAATCTTCGCTCAAAATATGACCCTGTAAACAACTCCGAAGATAGAATGATAGAGAGAATTATCTTTGCAATAGAAACAAAAAAGATATAAATAATATGTATGGATTATGTTTGCTTTCTGTTGTTGCTTTAAGAAGCGAGGCAAAAGAGAGTTCTGAACAAATATCTCAATTAATTTTTGGGGACACTTTCACAATTCTCAAAGAAGAGGGCGATTGGACATTTATAAAACTCTCATTTGATAACTACGAGGGTTGGATTAGCAGAAAGCAATACATAAAAATCTCCTCAGAAGAATACTTTGTACTAACTAAATCAAAACCCTTATACACCTCTCTCCCACTAACAAAAGTAAAAATTGAAGACATAAAAACTTCAAAGACACATATAATAAACGCACCAATAGGAAGCAGATTATTATCTAAATCTTATAGAGTTAATTTCTTTAAAATAGAACTTTTACAAGATTATTTAACACCACCTATTAAACTTACAAAACAAAGTTTAGAAGAAATAACAAGACTTTTTGATAGAGTGCCTTATCTATGGGGAGGAAAAAGTATTTTTGGCATAGATTGCTCAGGGTTTTCTCAAACAATATTCAAGTTTTTTGGCATAAACCTATTAAGAGATGCTTCTTTGCAAATCACACAAGGCGAAAAAGTAGCAAATCTCTCACAAGCAAAAGCAGGAGATTTAGCATTCTTTTCTTCCCAAAGCGGAAAAATCACTCATGTCGGCATTTTGCTATCTAATTCTAAAATAGTACACGCCTCAGGTTTTGTAAGAACCGATAGAATTGATGAAAAAGGCATAATAAGAGAAGAAGACAAAACCTATTCTCACACACTTTGCCAAATAAATCGCTACTTTTAAATTTTTTTTCTTTGATTTATTTTGAAAAAGCAAAGAATTATTTTTCTGATGTTTTGAATACAAAAATCTTATTCAAAAAGAAGGAAAGTATTGCGTTTGGTAAAAGGGTAATTGCTTGCCCTATTACGTCTCCTACTTTGTTTTGATTGATAGGAAGTGTGTCTAAGAAATCTAATATCGGCAAAGAGAGTATGTATTCATAAATATTAGAAGAGTCTAATAGGTATAGTTCGCCTAAATTAAAGAGATAGACTACTCCATAAACCATAAAGAATTGTAAAATCAAGCGATTGCTTTTGTTTGCAAAGACAATGTAACCTGTTGTTTTGTAGTTGAAAAGTATTCCAAGGAAATTCGCACATAAAAGGGCGATTGAGTAGTGCATTCCAAACCAAATGAATAGCACAAACAACCCATAACCAAACAAAGTATTGATTACGCCTACAAAAAGAAAGCGAATGAATTTGTTTTCTATCTTTTGTAATAATCTAATAGGATATAGAATCAGTTTATTCAACATTTCATAAAATTTTTAGGGTGCAAAAATAGTAATAAAATCCTAAATTTTTCATTTCTTTTTGTATCTTTGCCTTTTATATTAGGGTAATAGTAGATTATGGAAAGTAAAAAACCACTGATTTTCATAACTAATGATGATAGTTATTTTTCAAAAGGCATTAGTGTGTTGATTCGCTTAATGAAACAATTAGGTGATGTGATTGTTGTTGCACCTAAGGACGAAATGTCGGGAAAAAGTCATTCAATTACCTCAAATGCTCCTTTGAAATTAAAGACGATGGAAATTTCTTCGGGGTATGAGGGGTATATATTAAACGGAACGCCTGTTGATTGTGTGAAAATAGCAATCAATAAGATACTTGCTAATAGGAAAATAGACCTTTTGGTTTCGGGAATCAATCACGGAAGCAACGCATCTATCAATACAATTTATTCTGGCACTATGGCGGCAGTTTTTGAGGGGTGTGCAGAAAATATTCCAAGCGTTGGGTTTTCTATTGACACTGCAAACAAAGACGCTGACTTTACAAACTGCGAAGAAATCATTACATCAATTTGTAAAGACGTTCTTGCTAATGGTTTAGAGCAAGGAGTTTGTTTAAATGTTAATTTTCCTGTGGGAGAAATCAAAGGTGTAAAGGTTTGTCATCAAGCAAAAGCGTATTGGGAAGAAGAATTTGTGGAATATAAAACACCTCATGGCGAACCTTATTATTGGTTGAGTGGAACATATCATTGTTTGGACAATTCTCCTAAGGCAGATTATCTTGCAATGCAACAGTCCTATGCAAGCGTTGTGCCGATGCAAGTAGATTTCACTGCATATAAAGTAATGGAAGAAATAAAAAATAGATTTGAAAAATGTTAAAAAAAGATAATTTTTGGATTGGGTTAATTCTTGGCGTAGTAATTTGTTTGGTTTCAATAGGTGTGATTTATCTTTGCTTACACCTTTTGAATTGTTCTATAAACGATAATGCAAAACTATTCTTATTTGCCTTTGTGCCTGATATTTTACTACTTCGTTACTATGCAAAGAAACAATTTTCCAAAGCGACAAAAGGACTAATCTTGATTTTAGTTTTTGGATTCTGCCTCTTACTATATTTGTTAAACTTTATTGGAGGGTTAAATTTTTAGTTCTTAATTTTTTACGACTATGAAATATTATATAATAGCAGGGGAACATTCAGGAGATTTACACGCTTCCTTCCTAATGAAAGAAATAAAACTTAGAGACAAAGATGCTGAGTTTCGTTTTTGGGGAGGAGATAAAATGATTGCACAAGATAGCGAAAAAAACTTAGTAAAACACATAAAAGAACTTGCGATTATGGGTTTTATTGAGGTAGTTATGAATCTGAGAACTGTTTTAGGCAATCTATCTCTTTGCAAAAAGGACTTACTTGCTTGGAAACCCGATGCTCTTATTTTGGTAGATTATCCTGGTTTTAATTTAAGAATAGCAAAGTTTGCACATAAGAACGGAATTAAAAACTATTACTATATCTCTCCACAAGTTTGGGCATGGAAAAAGGGAAGAATTAAAACAATGAAAAAGATTCTTGAAAAACTTTATGTTATTCTACCTTTTGAAAAAGAGTTTTACGCAAAACATTCAATGGAAGTTGAATATAAGGGTAATCCTTTGTTAGACGAAATACACGATTACTCTCTTAATGCAGATAAACAAGCATTTTTAGAGAGATATGATTTAGGAAAGAAACCTATTGTAGCACTTCTTCCTGGTTCTCGCACACAGGAAATAAAGAAAATGCTTCCTATTCAATTGTCCTTAGTAGATAAATATTCGGATTTTGATTTCATTATCGCAGGGGTGAATAGTCATAGCGAAGAATATTATCGCAGTTTCATTGGAGAGAGAAAGAATGTAAAACTTATTTACGACAATACTTACTCTATACTCAACAATGCTCACTGTGCAGTTGTTACCTCTGGCACTGCAACGCTTGAAACTGCACTTTTCAATGTTCCTGAGGTTGTTTGCTATAAGGCAAATGCACTTTCGTTTCTTGCTGCTAAGTATTTAGTGAAAATTCAATACATCTCCTTAGTCAATATCATACTAAAAGAGAGTGCAGTTGTAGAATTACTACAAGATAAATGGAATGAGGATTGTTTAGAAAAAGAATTTAAGAAAATATGTTTTGATGAAACTTATAGAGAACAAATGAAATATTTATTCAATAAACTAAAAAACATATTAGGAGATAGCGGAGCATCGCCCTCTATTGCACAATCGATAATAGAAGACTTAAACAAGAAAAAATGAAAAAGATATTTTTAATTCTAACCCTAATATTTGCTTTCAATTTCACTGCTTTTTCGCAAGCAAGTAGTGTTGAAAACCTAAGAATACGCCTATTTAGTGATAAAAACATTGAAGAAGTAATGTTTATTCCTTCTTTTGGGAGTTATTTCTTAGAAACCGAAAAAGGAGATAAAATAAAATTAAGCAAAACTACCAAACTAATAGTAAAAGACTTAGATGGGCAATTGGAAATAAAGATAAACGACACGATATACAAAAAGGCAAAAAAAATAAATTTAACGCCAAGTGGTTTAAAATCTTTCTTTCAAATAAAACCTTTAAAACCTCAAATTACTGAAAGAAGATATGAAGATGGTTTAGAAATAACAAGTAAAAACAAATCCTTATTTATAATCAATATTGTAAAAACAGAAAACTATATTGCAGGAGTTGTGCAAAGCGAAACTTGGGGTGCAACAACTAACATAGATTTCTTTAAGGTACAAGCAATATGTTGTAGAAACTATTTGATGAATAATTTAGAAAAACACGCCGAAGAGGGTTATAATCTTTGCGATGGAGTTCATTGTCAGGCATATAAAACAAGGGCAAATAAAAAAGAAGTAACCGAAGGGGCATATAAAAGTAAAGGAGAAGTAATAGTAGATTCACAAGGTAATATAATAGAGACTCTTTTCCATTCTAATTCAGGCGGAGAGACTGTTAATGCAAAAGATGTGTGGGGAAAAGATGTGCCATATTTAGTTAGCGTTGAAGATAGTTTTTCAGTAGGAGGGAAACACTATCAATGGGAAAAATACATAAAATTAAAAGATTGGTTAAACTATTTTCGTAACAAAGGATTAAAAACTAAGGACAAAGAAATAGAAGATGCCCTACTAAACTTTTCACAACAAGAGGGTAGAAAAACCGATATAATGGGCATTTCGCTTAAAACCATAAGAGAAGACTTTGATTTAAAATCCACTTATTTCAACGTACAAAAATGGGGTGGTGAAGTAAAACTCACAGGCAAAGGATATGGACATGGAGTTGGAATGAGTCAAGAAGGAGCAATAAAAATGTGTGAAGAGGGTTATGAATATTGGGAAGTAATTGAACATTATTTTAAAGGAGTAAAAGTAATAAAACAATAATAACAAAAAACAAGAAAACTATGAACAGTAAGAAAATCATTTTTAGTTTATTATTCTTAACACTTGGACTATTTGGTGTTGCACAAGAGAAAATAAATTGGACAAAAATTAACAAAGTAGAAAAACAAATGGCGAAAAAAGAGAATGCTAATAAGAAATACTTTGTTGATTGCTACACAGATTGGTGTGGTTGGTGTAAAAAAATGGATAGCGACACCTTTTCCGACACTTTAATTGCTAAGTTAATGAATCATTATTTTGTTGCTTCAAAATTCAATGCAGAAGAAAAAGATGATGTAGTTATAAATGGAAAAACTTATCAAAATCCAAACTATGATGCTAACGCAAAAAGAAAAACTGCACATCAACTTGCTTATTATTTATTGAATAATCGTCTTTCTTATCCTTCTTTTTCTATTTTGGATAAGGATTTTAATGTAATTACTGTTGTACCTGGTTATTATCCTGCACAAGAATTTGAAAAAGTTATTGTTTTCATCGGAGAGGATTATTACAAAAACTTATCTTTTGAAACTTTCTCAAAAGAATATGCCGAAAAATATAGAGCAGAGGTATTAAAAAAAGTATATTCTGAAAAATAAACTTTGAAACTTATGACAAGACAAGAAAGCATAAAAACTTTAATGCAAGAAAACATTGTTTTGGCAGTTGGTTGCACCGAACCTGTTGCAGTAGCGTTAGCAGTTGCAAAGGCAAAGGAAATAATAGGAGAAGATGTTGATAGAATAGAGATGAATCTATCTAAAAACATTATCAAAAACGCTATGGGAGTTGGAATTCCTGGCACAGGAATGATTGGACTTCCTATTGCAATTTCCTTAGGTGTTGTTTGTGGAGATAGTAGCAAGGAATTGCAAGTGCTTGACAATGCAAAGGACAATGTAGAAAAAGCAAAAGAATGGTTATCTTCTCATGAAATAAAAATAGATATTGCAAAAACAAGCGAAAAACTCTACATAGAATGTCGTTGCTATGGAAGAGAAAACTATTCAAAGGTAATAATTGCTCAAAATCACCTAAATTTCATTCACATTCAAGAAGGAGAAAACGTAATCTTACACAAAGAATTAGAAAAAGAAACTACAAGTCAAAATAACACTAACACCTTTGTAGTAGATACACTTTGTGCACAAGAAATCTTTGACTACGCTACAAAAACTGATATAAACTTTTTAGAATGGATTTATCAAACAGTTGAAATCAACGACAAAATAGGACAAGAGGGATTAACAAATGACTATGGTTTAGGTATTGGCAAACAACTAAACAAAATAGCACAAGGAGATATTAGAAAACAAGTTATTGCCAAGTCTTGTGCTGCATCGGATGCAAGAATGGACGGAGCAACTCTTGCAGTTTATTCAAATTCAGGTAGCGGAAATCAAGGATTAACTTGCACTCTACCTGTATATGAATACGGAAGACTTACCAATAAAACAAAAGAAGAAATTATTCGTGCCTTGACTCTTTCTCATCTTATGTCTATTTACATAAAGAATAAGATTGGACGCTTATCTGCTCTTTGTGGAATAGTAAACGCTTCAATGGGAGCAGCAGCAGGAATAACTCTTTTAAAAGGAGGTGGTATTTATCAAATGTGTTATGCAATTAGAAATATGATTAACACAATTACAGGTATGGCATGTGATGGTGCAAAACCAAGTTGTGCTTTAAAAGTATCTGCTGGACTAAATTCTGCTTTCGATTCCGTACTTTTGGCAATGAATGATAAAGTTGTTGATTCAACTGATGGAATTGCCGAAGGTTGTATTGACCGCTCTATTGAAAACTTAGGAAAAATTGGACGCTATGCTATGGACGAGGTAGATAATATGATATTAGACATCATGGTTCATAAAGAAAAATAAAAATAAAAAAAGCTAAGAAAATTAATTTCTTAGCTTTTTTTTAAGTTTTTTTTAGAAAGGCAAATCGCCTAACTTGCTTAACTCTGTGTCTTCTGCAAGTATTTTTGATAAATTCATATCATTCTCCGATAATGGATAATTTTCTTCTATCAGTGTGTCGTATAATAAATCGGTGTTATTATCATCTATGTTTGAATTTTGATGAGAATGCGAGCGATTTAAGATTTTGAAATTCTCTGCTACTATTTCAACTACTCTTTTCTTATTTCCTTCCTTATCTTCTCTTATTCTTGATTTTATTTTTCCCTCAACATAGAGATGAGTTCCTTTTTTTAAGAATTTTTCTGCAACTTCTGCCAATCCCCTCCAACATATAACGTTATGCCATTCAGTTTCTTCTATTTTCACTCCATCTTTAGTTTTATGAGTTTCAGTTGTTGCCAAAGAGAACGATGCCTTCTTTACTTGATCAAATGATATAATTTCTGGGTCCTTTCCCAAATTACCTATTAAAATAACCTTGTTTACTCCAATCATAACTTTTTTCCTTTTTTTTATTTTTGCAAAGATACAATAAAGTTTCAATATTTTTTTTATTTTTGCAGTTTAATCATAAAAAATATAATTGTATGAGTTTGGAATTAAGTGAACAAGAATTGCTAAGAAGAGAAGCAACAGTGAAAATGAGAGAATTAGGTATAGAACCTTATCCTGCTGCCTTATATGAAGTTAATGCTAAAACAAAAGAAATATTAGAAGAATTTCCAAAAGACAATACACTATTTCAAGAAGTAAGTATAGCAGGTAGAATAATGAGTAGAAGAATTATGGGTGCTGCTTCTTTTGTAGTTATTCAAGATTCTTGGGGAAAAATACAATTGTATGTAAAAAGAGATGAAATATGTCCTGGGGAAGATAAAACAATGTATAACACTGTTTTCAAGAAACTTTTGGATATAGGAGATATAATTGGAGTAAAAGGATATGTATTCATTACTCAAATGGGAGAGATTTCAATTCACGTAAAAGAACTAACAGTATTGAGTAAGAGCGTAAAACCATTGCCTATTGTAAAAGAAAAAGATGGAGTAGTTTACGATGCTTTCACCAATACAGAACAACGCTATCGTCAAAGATATTTAGATTTGATTGTTAATCCTGAGGTTAAAGAAGTATTTGTAAAAAGAACTAAAATACTAAATACTATAAGAGATTTCTTCAATTCATTCGGTTACATAGAAGTAGAAACCCCTGTACTGCAATCTATTCCAGGAGGTGCTGCTGCACGACCATTTATCACACATCACAACACGCTTGACATACCTTTATACCTTAGAATTGCCAATGAATTATATTTAAAAAGACTAATAGTTGGAGGATTTGAAGGAGTATATGAATTTTCAAGGAACTTCCGTAACGAAGGAATGGATAGAACACACAATCCTGAATTTACGTGTTTGGAAATCTACGTTGCTTATAAGGATTACTTTTGGATGATGGATTTCACTGAACAAATGATAGAAAAAGTTGCACTCTCTCTTCATGGACAAACAAAAGTGCAATTAGGAGACAAGGAAATAGATTTCAAGCGTCCATTTGCAAGAGTAAGCATGCGTGATGCCATAAAAGAACATACAGGATATGACATCTACACAATGGAAGAAGAAGATTTAAGAAACGCTTGTAAAGAAATGGGTATAGAAGTAGATGCCTCAATGGGTAAAGGGAAACTAATAGACGAAATATTTGGAGAAAAATGTGAACATCACTACGTTCAACCTACATTCATCTATGACTATCCAAAAGAAATGTCTCCTTTAACTAAAAAACATAGAAATATAGAGGGATTAACTGAAAGATTTGAATTATTTGTTAATGGAAAAGAATTAGCAAATGCTTACAGTGAACTAAATGACCCTATAGACCAATTGGAAAGATTCCAAGACCAATTGAAACTACAAGAAAGAGGAGATGATGAGGCGATGTATATTGACTATGACTTCGTAAGAGCGTTGGAATATGGTATGCCTCCTACCTCAGGAATGGGAATAGGAATAGATAGACTATGTATGTTTATGACCAATTCACCATCTATTCAAGACGTGCTTTTGTTCCCTCAAATGAAACCTGAAAACAAATAAAGTGAAAAAAACAAATAGAACTCTTTTAATAATATTCCTTTCATTGTTGTTGATAATGGTAGTAATGGATTTATTTCTACCAAAGGTTAATTCTATATCTTTATCTTCTGAAAACAAATTAGGTTATGTAGTAGATTTAATCAAAAATCAATACGTAGATGAAGTAAATATTGATTCCTTGCAAGATGAGGCGATAAGAAACTTTTTAGATGTACTTGACCCTCATTCAGTTTATTTGACAAAAGAAGAAATTGCCAAAGAAAACGAAGGATTGCAAGGTAATTTCGATGGCATAGGAGTTCAATTTCGTATAATAGAAGACACGATAGTAGTAGTCCAACCCATAGTTGGAGGACCATCTGCCAAAGCAGGTATAATGGCAGGAGATAGAATAGTTAAGGTAAACGACTCGGTTGTATGTGGCAAAAATATCACAAACGAAGATGTATTTAAACTCCTAAAAGGCAAAAGAGGAACGAAAGTAAAATTAGCGATAAAACGTTCTGATAGCGAAAAACTATTGCATTTCACCATAAAAAGAGATGAAATACCTATACATAGCGTTGAATATAGCGGAATGATAAACGCAAAGATTGGGTATATCAAACTCTCACAATTCTCTGCCTCTTCACATAAAGAAGTCTATCAAGCGTTAATAGACTTAAAAGAAAAAGGAATGCAAGAGTTAATCTTCGACCTAAGAGGAAATGGAGGAGGTTATCTTGATGCAGCGATAAACATAGCAGATGAATTTCTACCTGAGGGCGATTTAATAGTATTTACACAAGGAAGAGCAAAAGGACGTCAAGACTATTATGCATCGAAAAAAGGTAACTTTGAAAAAGGGAAATTAATAGTACTTATAGACGAAGTTTCCGCCTCTGCTTCTGAAATAGTAGCAGGAGCATTGCAAGACAACGATAGAGCAACTATTGTAGGAAGACGCACCTTTGGGAAAGGACTTGTTCAAGAACAAAAACAAATGCTTGACGGAAGTGTAGTTCGCCTAACAGTTTCAAGATACCATACTCCAAGTGGTAGATGTATTCAACGCCCTTACACAATGGGAGATAACGAAAAGTACTACATTGATTTTATATCTCGATACGAAGAAATGGAAAAAAACACCGACACTATTTCTCACGCTGATAGTCTAAAATATAAAACAAAAAAAGGAAGAATAGTCTATGGCGGAGGAGGAATAGAACCTGACAAAGAACTATCGTATAACCTATATAAAAGAAGTGAGAGTTATTCCCTTTTAATAAGAAAAGGATTAATATACAAATACTGCTTTGACTACCTTGATAAACACAGAAATGAGTTTACACAATTTACAAGTGGAGATAAATTCATAAATGAGTTTACCGTTAGCGAAAAGATGTATAAGGAAATGTTAAACTTTGCACAAACTGAGGGCGTAAACACTTCTTCTATTAGTGAAAAAGAGAAAAAAGAAATAAAACTATTGATCAAATCATATTTTGCACAAAACATCTATGGAGATGAATATTTCTATAAACTCTATCTTCAAATAGATGATGATGTACAGAAAGTATTAAAAACAAAAGAGTTATGAGTACAGATAAATATACATTAAGAGGAGTATCTGCTGCAAAAGAAGACGTACACAACGCAATTAAAAACATAGACAAAGGATTATTCCCCAAAGCATTTTGTAAGGTAGTACCCGATATACTTTCAGGCGATGAAAACTATTGCATAGTAATGCATGCCGATGGAGCAGGAACAAAATCCTCACTTGCTTACGCCTATTGGAAAGAAACAGGAGATATGAGCGTTTGGAAAGGCATAGCAATTGATTCAATAGTAATGAATATTGACGACTTACTTTGCGTAGGAATAACCGATAACATACTACTTTCCTCTACCATAGGAAGAAATAAACAACTAATTCCAGGAGAAGTAATCTCAGAAATTATAGGCGGAACAGAAGAGTTCTTAAAACAAATGAGAGAACTTGGAGTAGGCATTTACTCTACAGGAGGAGAAACAGCAGATGTTGGAGATTTAGTAAGAACAATTATTGTTGATAGCACCGTTACTGCAAGAGCGAAAAGAGAAGATATAATAAATAATGATAATATAAAACCAGGCAATGTAATAGTAGGACTTGCAAGTTTTGGAAAAGCAACTTACGAAGAAGAATACAACGGAGGTATGGGTAGTAATGGACTAACTTCTGCTCGCCACGATGTATTCTCAAAAACAGTTGGAGAAAAATACCCTGAAACTTTTGACTCCTCATTACCAAAAGAAGTTGTCTATTGTGGAGGATTAAATCTTACTGACCCAAGCACAGTAGAGGGAATAAGTGCAGGAAAACTTGTACTCTCTCCTACAAGAACTTACGCTCCAATTATTGCTAAAATCTTAAAAAAATACCGTAAAAAAATAGATGGAATGATTCACTGCAGTGGAGGAGCACAAACAAAAGTACTTCACTTCCTTAACGATGGATGTAAAGTAATAAAAGATAATCTATTCCCTACTGCTGAGTTGTTTGAAATGATACAACAACAAAGTAAAACAGATTGGAAGGAAATGTATAAAGTCTTTAACATGGGACATCGTATGGAAATCTACACCGATGAAGACACTGCGAAAGAAATAATAAAAATCTCACAAGACTTTGGCGTAGAGGCACAAATAGTAGGAAGAGTAGAAGAGGGTGAAAAGAGCGTAGAAATCCACTCACCATACGGATTATTCACATACTAAATGAAAATAGGTATATTAGTAAGTTGCTCAGTTGATGAATTTTCACCCCAAAGAGCAGAAACGCTTATAACATATTTGCTCTCCTTTGGCGTTGAGACTTACCTATCTATGGAGCACACTTGTTGTGGACGATTACTCTATGAGGCAGGAGAGGAAAAAACTAAAAATCAACTACTTGAAAAAACAATTCAACTCTATAAAGAATGCACTTACATCATCTGCACCTGTTCACAATGCTGCAAATACCTGCGAAAAAACAAAAGTCTAAAAGAAAAAGTAATAACAATAGAAGAATTCTTAGAAATAAAAGGTAAAAAACTTAATCTTAACTCCCTACCCTTTAAAGTTTATCAAATAGAAGACTTTGGAAGTTTGGAAGTGATTTCTATTTCTAATCCTGTGGTTTGCAATGCCTTAATAGAAAGGGAAATAAATAAAGTAATAAAAAGTGGAATAAAATACGTTTACGTAAAAGATGAAAATTACTACCAACTATTTGACAACTACATTAAAAAAAATAAAATTGATTTAAAAATCTTTCATTTAATTGATTTACTCTCCTATGCAAAATAACTATCCTTGGCATCACTCACGCCCCTTTAACGCTTATTCCAACTATTTTAAACAAAAATATGGTGAGCGTTTACAAAAACTCTCCATTGATGCGGGTTTTTCTTGTCCAAATCGTGATGGAAAAATATCTTTTGGAGGATGTAGTTTTTGTGATAACAACGCCTTTAACCCCTCCTATTGCTCGAAGAAAACTATTTTACAGCAAATAGAAGAAGGAATTAGTTTTCATTCGTGGAGATATAAAAACGTTAAAAACTATCTTGCTTATTTTCAAGCATATAGTAATACTTACGCACCCCTTGATGTATTAAAAAAAAGATACGAAGAAGCACTCTCTCACCCAAATATAATAGGTTTAGTAATTGGCACACGCCCCGATTGCGTTGATAACCAAGCACTTGATTACCTACAAGAGGTTAGCGAAAAACATATAATTATACTTGAATTTGGAATAGAAAGTTGTTATAATCAAACACTTAAGAGAATAAATCGTGGTCATAGTTTTGAGCAAAGCGTGTGGGCGATAGAAGAAAGTGCTAAGCGGGGAATAACCACAGGAGGTCATTTAATCTTTCAACTACCAGGTGAAACGAAAGAAATGATGCTTGATGAAGCGAAAATACTTAGCGAATTACCACTGCATTCAATTAAATTTCACCAACTTATACTTGTAAAAAACACCCCTATCATTAAAGATTGGAAAGAAAATCCTCAGGACTTTATTTTTATGCAATTTGATGAATATAAGGAGTTTATGATAGATTTCTTAGAAAGACTCTCACCACACATAGTAATAGAAAGGTTTGCAGGTGAGGTGCCTCCGAGATTTCAAGAAGTGGAAAGTAATTGGCATTTGCTTAGAAATGAGACACTTGTACAAAAAATAGAGGAAAGAATGATAGAGCGAAACACCTATCAAGGAAGACTTTTTAAATAAAAAAACTACGCCTTTATTTTTTCTTTGATTTTTAAAAAAAAAGCAAAGTTTTTTTTAATTTTTTCTTTGATTTTTTTCAAAAAAACATTGTTTTATTTTTTTGATGTATTTTTGCAGAAATTACATAATAATGAAAGATAAACTTTATGGAAAAACTTTGCAGGAATTAGAGGTGATTTGCACTCAACTTTCACTTGCGAAGTTCACTGCTAAGCAAATAGCAGATTGGTTATATAAAAAGGAAATTTCCTCAATTAAACAAATGTCTAACCTTTCTTTGAGGGCAAGAGCGGCATTGGAGGATATATTCGATTTTGGTCTTACGTCTTATAGGGAGAAAGTTGTGTCAAAGGACGGAACTAAGAAATATCTCTTTGAATATGAGGGTAATGCGTGGGTAGAGGCAGTTATGATTCCCGATAAGGAGCGTTATACTCTTTGTGTAAGTACTCAAGTGGGGTGCAGAATGAATTGTCAGTTTTGTGCGACCGGTAAGCAGGGGTTAAAGCGTAATCTTACTACTAACGAAATTCTTAATATAATAAGGAGTATCGATGAGTTTTCTCTCTTAACTAATGTGGTGTACATGGGAATGGGGGAACCTTTGGACAATTATGATAATCTAATGCGTTCACTTGAGGTTTTAACTTCAAAATGGGGCATGGCATGGAGTGGAAAGCGTATAACGGTTAGCACTTGTGGTTTCTTACCTAAGTTAAAGGATTTTCTCAACTCGACTAATGTTCATCTTGCTATTAGTTTACATAATATCATTCCAAGCGAGCGAGCAGAGATTATGCCTATAGAGAAAGCGTATAAGATAGAAGATGTCATTGAGTTGTTAAAGCAGTATGATTGGAGTGGTCAAAGACGCTTAACTTTTGAGTATATTGTGTTTAAAAATCTTAATGATAAACCTCGTCATATTCTTTCGCTTGCAAAGGAACTTGGGGAGTTGGAGTGTAGGGTAAATCTTATTCGTTTTCACTCTATTCCTAATACTATTTTTCAATCTGCTGAGCAAGAGGATATGATTAAATTTAGAGATATTCTTTCTTCCAAAGGAATAACTACTACTATTCGTGCTTCAAGGGGTGAGGATATTTTAGCGGCATGTGGTTTGCTTAGTACGAAAAAATTATTATCTTTGCCTGTTAAAAACTAATGAAATTTATTTAATTTATGAGAAAAATAATTTTAATTTTTGCGTTATTAGTGGTAGGAATTACTACTAATTTATTTGCCGCCCCGGCATATCCTTATCCTTTAGAGTTTAGGCAAAGTGATAACTCTTATCTTACTGTTCAAATGCGTGGAGATGAGAGAGTTTCCTGGGGTAAGACTACTGATGATTACACTCTTATGCGTGCAAAGAATGGCGACTGGGTGTATGCTATTTCTAATGGTAGTGGTGGTATGATACCCTCTTCTATGATTGCTCATAATCCTAACGAAAGAGGTAGTGAGGAACTTGCTTTTATTTCCTCCTTAGATAAGGCATTGTTTTATTCAAGGGAGCAAATTTCTTATTTAAAACAATTATGGGAAATAAATGAGGATTTTCAAGATAGAAGAAAAAATGCAATTGGACAAGATACTTCTTCTTCTTTTCAAGAGACTTATAAGTTAGTAGTAATTCTTATGAGTTATCCTGATTTTCCTTTTACAACTCCAAGAGAGGAAATTGATAATCTTTTTAATCAAGTGGGGTATTCTTCTAATGGTAGTACAGGTAGTGTGCATGATTATTTCGTTGCTTCTTCCTTTGGAAAATTGAACGTAGAGGCACAGGTAGTTGGTCCTTATACTTCTTTTAATAATCTCTCTTATTATGGTGAAAACTACGCAGGTGGTGGAGATATGAGAGTTAGGGAGTTGATTACCGAAGCAGTTGATGCAGCAGATGCAGAGGTGGATTTCTCTCAGTTTACTAATGAGAGTGAGAGTTATGTGAGTTGTGTGTATGTTATTTACGCAGGTTATGGTGAAGCGGCAGGGGGAGCAGCAAATACTATCTGGCCACATCGCTCGTCAGTTTATCCTCCTATTATGAAAGATGGAGTGAATATTTATGATTACGCTTGTAGTAATGAAATAAATGGTTCTCCTTCTTATCCTTCTCCTTTGGTAATTGGTACTATTTGCCACGAGTTTTCTCATGCTCTTGGTCTTCCTGATTTTTATGACACTGACTATGAGGAAAATGGAAGTTTCTCTCATCACGATAGTTATGACTTAATGTGTAGTGGTAATTATAATAATGGTGGTAAAACTCCTCCTGTGTGGAATGCTTACGAGCGTAGTATTAGAAATTATGTTAATATTGAGGAAATAAGCACTGAGGGTGATTATACTCTTGCTCCGTTGATGAGCGATAACGTGGCATTTAAAATGAGTTTTAATAATGATGAATACTTCATATTGGAAAATAGACAACAAACTTCTTGGGATTATTATCTACCTGGACACGGTATGTTAATTTTCCATATAAATAGGAATGCTCCTGGTTGGAATTCTAATTGCAGTAATTGTAATCCTAATAATCCTGGTTTTGACTTAGAAGAGGCAGGTGGTAGTGGATGGTATACTCAAGATAGCGAAAAACCTTTCCCAGGAACTGGTTATAACACTTCTTTTACTGATGAAACATCTCCAAGTAGTCAATCGTTTAACGGAACTTATTTAAATCGTCCTATTTTTAATATCGCAGAGAATACAACAACAAAAAATATTACTTTTACACTTGGTCAAACCCCTCGTCCTATTGTAAAAACTCAATCACCTATTATTAAAATAGATACTGTTAGTGTAGGAGTTGTGATAGAAAACTTATCTTCTTTTAATATAGTAGAAGCAGGAATTTGTTATAGCACTACAAATCTTCTACCTAATCAGGCAACTGATAGTAAGGTAATGGCAAGTAATATTCAAGCAAATATGTCTTTGGATTTAACTTCGCTTACTCCTAATACAGAATATTATTTAAGAGCATATGCTAAAACTGCAACTGAGGTAGGTTATGGTGAGGTAATCAAGATTAAAACTCCTTGTAGTGCAATAGATGATTTACCTTATATAGAAGAGTTTAATGATGTTATGGAACTTCTTTGCTGGGGTCAAGAGGCAACGCTTTATGTGGATAATGGATGGAAATTAAATGATAGCATTGCTTTTATAAAATCAAATAGAACCTCAGGTAGTCAAACAACTATTTTAGTTTCTCCTCTTTTTGATTTATCGGCGTTGAATTCTCCTGTTTTGAAGTTCTCTCACACTCAAAAAACTCTAAATTATAAAACAGATAATTTACGTATAAAATATAAAACTCTTCAAGGTTCTTGGACTCAATTAGAAAGTTATACCTCAAACATAGCATCTTGGACTGATGAAATTATTAATTTACCTGCAAATCAAGATTATATAATACTTGGTTTTGAAGCAGAGGTAAAGGGAGGTGAAGGTGTACAATTGGATAATGTTCAAATCTATGATGGTGATATGAGTGCTTATCCAAGTGTTCAAACGCTTTCTACTCAATTTGTTAGTGATAATGCAGCAAGCGTTAGTGCAAAATTAAATGCTCATGGAAATAACACTGTTCATACCTTAGGAATATGCTTATCAACACACCCTAACCCTACTATTGATGATGAAATAATTCTTACTAATGTATCTCAAGAGGTATTTACAATAGATTTAGAAAACTTAATTCCTCATACTACTTATTATGTAAGAGCATTTGCAAGAAATAATGGACATATTTCTTATGGCGAGCAGTTGAGTTTTATAACAGAATGTGCAAGAATTGTAGATTATCCTTTCTTAGTTAATATTCCTGAAATTCAATCTTGTGTAGAAATGAATACTTCTTGGCAATTTGATGAGCAAACAACTATCTATACTTTCTCTTCTGATGAACAATCCGCTACTTCTAAGTTAGTTTTACCAATATTAAATATGTCTAACAGAGAAGCAACTTATATTAGTTTTGATAGAAAGAATAATTCTGACGTTTTAAGAGTATTATACAAAAACTCTGTTGAGGGAGAATGGAGCGAAATTGCTAATTATTCAACAGTTCAAAATGAGTTTACAAGAGATTCTCTATTACTTACTAACCTTTCAGAAAACTATTACATCGCTTTTGAAGGGGTAAGTAATCTTTCTTCTATAGAGTTGAAAAACATAGTAGTTTATGCTACTTATCAATTGCCTATTCTTAATGTAGAACAACTTTCTTCTACTTACAATTCTATTTCAGTTACAGCAGATGTTATTTATGAGGGAGTTTCTTCTATTAGCAATAAGGGTATTATATGGGGCACTTCTGCTGATATTGACTTAACTAACTCTAATGTAATTCCTCTTGGAAGTGGCATGGGTAGTTTCTCAACTACAATCAATAATCTTACCGAAAATACTACTTACTATGTTAAAGCGTTTGCAACTAATAACAATGGCACTTCTTACACCTATGCACATCAAATCACAACTCCTTATACTCCTATTTTCGACAATACTATAGGAAGCGACCAAACTATTTGCGAAGGAGTAGTTGCTAATATGTTAATGGGTTCTTTGCCAACAGGAGGTAATGGAGAATATACTTATCTTTGGATTATGAGTACTGATTCTTTGCAAACTTGGAGCGAAGCAAGCATTGGAAGTGATTACACAGGACAAAATCTTGATATGAGACAACTTTTCGATACTACATATTTTGCAAGAGTTGTTTATTCTAATCACGTTTGCGATACAAGTAATGTAGTAGCAATCAATGTTCACTCAACAACAAAACCAGGTAACGTATTCGTTTCTACAAATACAGTATCTGTAGGAGAAGCAGTAGAACTTCAACTAAGAGCATCTTTTGGTGAGGTATTGTATTGGGAGTATAAAAAACCTGAATTTAATTGGTTAGAAATGGAAAACTCCGCTGATTTAAAAATTATTTCACACTATCCAAACATAACAGGTGAATGGCAATACAGAGCAGTTGTTCAAAATGGAGTTTGTCCTGCTAAAACCTCAGGAGTAGGAATAGTATATGTTGATGGTGTAGGATTAGACGATGTTGCTAACAATCAAGTAGAAATAAAACTTTTACCTAATCCTTCAAAAGGAAAAGTTAGATTTGAAGTAAACTCTTCTTCAAACAAAAATGTTAATTTAGAGGTTTATGATATGCAATCACGCAAAGTATTTGTAGAAGAAAACACAACTCTAAATCAACTCTCTCAATCTACATTAGATTTAACTCACCTAACAAATGGCACTTATTTAATTAAGATTATTTCTTCTGATAAAGAAGAATGGAGTGAAAAATTGATAATATCTAAATAGAGATGTGGGAGAAATATAATCAAGATATAATTTCACATATAGAACTTGCACTTAAAGAAGATGTGGGACAAGCAGACCACTCTTCTTTATCGTGCATTGAAAAAACAACAATAGACAAAGCAAAACTTGTAGCAAAACAAGACTGCATAATATGTGGAATAGACGTTGCAAGAAAAGTTTACAACCAAGTTGATGAAAGTGTAAAGTTTACCGCTTTGAAAAAAGATGGAGATAAGGTAAAAAAAGGCGAAGAAGTGTTTAAGGTAGAAGGTCCTGCTATTTCAATTCTTACTGCCGAACGCACTGCATTGAATTATATGCAAAGACTAAGTGCAATTTCAACTCGTACTTCTTATTATCAATCTTTAATTGAGGGAACAAACGCTAAACTCCTTGACACAAGAAAGACAACTCCTACAATGCGTATATTAGAAAAGTATGCTGTAAAAACAGGAGGTGGAACTAATCACCGCTTTGGTCTCTATGATATGATAATGCTTAAAGACAATCATATAGACTTTGCAGGAGGAATATCAAGGGCGATAGATAAGGTTCACAACTATTTGAAAGAAAACTCCCTTAACCTAAAAATTGAAATAGAGGTAAGAGATTTTTCTGAACTTAACCAAGTTTTAGAAAAAGGAGGAGTAGATAGGATTATGCTTGATAATTTCAGCGTTGAGGACACAAAGAAAGCAGTTGAGATTATCGGTAAAAGATATGAGATTGAAAGTTCAGGAGGAATAAACGAAACAACTCTTCCTCTTTATGCACAAACAGGTGTAGATTTCATATCTGTTGGAGCATTAACTCACAAAATCGATAGCATAGATTTAAGTCTTGTTGCAGACAACTAAATGACAAAAAGGGGGAATAAATACCTAAGAAAAATATTATATTGGCGTCCCGTTAGAACTCTATTACATTATTCTCGATTAGTAGTTTTACCAGGATTTCAAGGCATACCTTTATTTGACGTAGGCATATTCTTCATTAAAGGATTAGCAAAAGGAGCAATCAACCAAAGAGCATCTTCAGCAGCATTTCGTTTCGTGATGGCAATTTTCCCTATGCTATTGTTTCTCTTCACTCTCCTACCCTATTTTGACACTCAATACTATTCAAATCAAATATTTACATTCCTCAAAGATATACTCCCACTTAATATTTACCAACCAATAGAGGCAACTTTAATTGAAATCCTTTCTCGCAAATACAATAGTTTGATGTCAATAGGTATCGTAGCAGCAATTTACGCAAGTTCAAGTGGAATTAACGCTATGATGATTTCCTTTCACACCTCAAAACACGAATCAATAGAAAAACGCAGTTGGTGGAAAAGACGTTTAATCTCTATAGTTATGGTTATCTTTGGAGTATTTGGCATAATTATAGTTCTCACCTTATTAGGAGGTTTCAAATGGTTTATAAACTATTTGGTTACAGAAGAAATAATTAACACAACCTTTCAAATAATTTGCTTACAAATAATACGATGGGTGGTAATTATTTCAATGATTTATTTTGCACTTAGTTCATTATATTATTTCTCCTTAGAATCAAAAAAAGGGTATAAGTTTTTTTCAGCAGGAGCAACTCTTGCTACAATACTCTTTATCATAACAACTCAAGCATTTATTCTCTACATACGTTTCTTCCCTTCCTACAACGCTCTTTATGGTTCAATAGGGGTTTTAATTTTCCTTTTTTTATGGATATACCTCTCTTGTTTTACAATTCTAATAGGGTTTGAACTCAATGCAAGTATATCAGATGCCTATCAAGAAAGACATTCCGATGAGTTAATAACTATTTCAAGAACTGCAAGAACTACTAAAATATCTCAAAGAATTAAAAAATTATTTCTTAGTTTCAGAAAAAAATATCAAAGAATTATAACAAAATAAAGATATGAAAATACCATTCTCTCCTCCTTACATAGACCAAGATGTAATAGACTCTGTTTGCGAATCTCTAAACAGTGGGTGGATTACAACAGGTCCGAAAGTCGCTGCATTAGAAAGCGAACTAAAAGATTATTTAAAAGCAAAAAGTGTAATTGCAGTTAATTCTTGGACCTCAGGAGCAACATTAGTTCTTAGATGGTTAGGCGTAAAACAAGACGATGAAGTAATAGTTCCTGCATATACCTATTGTGCAACAGCAATGGCAGTTATGGAAGCAGGTGCAAAACCTATAATGGTAGATATTTCTCCAAGAGATTTAACTATAGATGTAGAAAAAATAAGAGAAGCAATAACTCCACGTACAAAAGCAATTATAACAGTTGATATAGCAGGAATGCCTTGTCAATACGACAAGATAAGACAAATGCTTGATACTCCCCATATAAGAGAAAAATACTCTGCAAGTTCAGATGTACAAAAGAAATTAAACAGAATACTACTCATTTCCGACTCTGCACACGCCGTAGGAGCAGAATATAGAGGTAAAACAATAACTCAATGGGTAGATGTAAGCGTTCAATCTTTCCATGCAGTAAAAAACATAACCTCAGCAGAAGGAGGAGCGATTTGTCTTAACCTTCCCGAACAATTTGATGAAGAAGAAACAAGAAAATTCTTTAAACTAATGACCCTTAACGGACAAACCAAAGACGCTTTCACTAAAAATCAAGCAGGAGCATGGCGTTATGACATAGTAGAGTTTGGAATGAAGATAAATCTTCCTGATATAAACGCAGCAGTTGCCCTTGCACAACTAAGAAAGTATGACTATCTCTTAGCAGAACGTAAAAGAGTTTTTGACCTTTATCACTCCCTGTTAAGCGAATATCATTGGGCAATACTACCTCCAAAATCCAATAGTACTTTCCAATCGGTTTATCACCTCTTCCTACTAAGAATAAACCCTATTACAGAAGAACAAAGAAATCAAATAATAGAAAACCTATCAAAAAAAGAAATTGCGACAAACGTTCATTATATTCCTATGCCTGAACTATCACTTTTCAAACGCATGGGGTATAAATCCGAAGACTATCCACAAGCAATGGACGCCTATGCAAGAGAAATCACACTACCTCTTTATCCTCAACTAACAGATGAACAAGTAAAACACATAGTTCGCAATTTGGTAGAAGAATATTATAACGTTGTAAACAAATAAATAAAAAGAATGAAAAGATTATTTGATATAACAGCATCTTTTTTTGGTATTTTAATTCTCTCTCCCCTACTTATCTTTATCGGATTATGGGTAGGACTTTCAAGCAAAGGAGGAGTATTCTACAAACAGATAAGAGTAGGCAAAAACAACAAAGACTTTAAACTCTATAAGTTTCGTTCAATGAGAGTAAACTCCGACAAACAAGGATTACTCACCGTTGGAAGTAAAGATTCTCGCATAACAAAGGCAGGGTATTTTATAAGAAAATATAAAATCGATGAACTACCTCAACTAATCAATGTATTGAAAGGAGATATGAGTTTTGTAGGTCCTCGCCCTGAGGTAAGACGATATGTAGATTTGTATTCTGAGGAGCAAATGAAAGTTTTAAGCGTAAGACCCGGTATAACAGACCCTGCTTCTATTAAATACAGAAACGAAAACGACCTTTTATCCTCAGAGAGCAACCCCGAGCAATATTACATTCAACACATAATGCCCGATAAACTAAAAATCAACATTGATTACATTAACACGAGAACCTTTGTCAAAGACATCAAGATTATTTTTCAAACAATATTTGGATAATACAAAGTAAGAAAAAAAGAAAGGGAGGAAATTTCCTCCCTTTTATTGTTTAATCCATAAATGGATAAGTGAAATCTGTTGGTGGCACAAGGGTTTCTTTTATACAACGTGGAGATACCCAACGATAAAGATTAAGTTCAGAACCTGCTTTATCATTTGTTCCCGAGTTTCTTGCTCCTCCAAAAGGTTGATTACCTACTACTGCTCCTGTTGGTTTATCATTGATGTAGAAATTACCTGCACTATATCTTAATTTATTCATTGCAGTTGCTATATCGTAGCGTGAATGTGCAAAGATAGAACCTGTCAAAGCATAAGGAGAAGTTTTATCGCATAATTCTAAGGTTTCTTCATACTTATCTGCATCATATAAGTAAATTGTGATAACAGGACCAAATAATTCGGTTTCCATAGTTGCATAATGAGGGTTAGAAGTAAGAATTATAGTTGGAGAAATAAAGTATCCTACGGTTTTATCGCATTTTCCTCCTAATACCACTTGAGCATCAGCATCTGTTTTTGCTTTTTCTATGTAAGAAGAAATGTTATCAAAGGATTTTTCATCTATTACCGAGTTCATAAATACTCCCATTTCCATTGAAGAACCTATTTTAATCTTTTGTGCCATTTCTTTTATGTAAGAGAAGGTTTCGTCCCATATTTCTTTTGGCACGTATGCTCTTGACGCTGCGGAACATTTTTGTCCTTGATATTCAAAAGCACCTCTTACTATTGCAACTGCTAATTGTTTAGGATTTGCAGAAGAATGAGCAAAGATAAAGTCTTTTCCTCCTGTTTCTCCTACGATTTTTGGATAGGTTTTATAGTTATTTATATTGTCTCCTATTAGTTTCCAAAAGTTATTGAAAGTACGAGTTGAACCTGTGAAGTGAACACCTGCTAAATCCTTTGATGAAAAACATACATCTGATATAACACTTCCATCTCCTGGCACAAAATTGATTACTCCATCAGGAACACCTGCTTCTTGTAAGATTTTCATTAAGTAATAGTTTGAAAGAAGTGCTGTTGTAGCAGGTTTCCAAACTGTAACATTACCCATAAGAACAGGAGATATATTAAGGTTACAAGCAATAGAAGTAAAGTTAAAAGGAGATATTGCATAAACAAATCCTTCCAATCCTCTATATTCCAATCTATTTATTGCAGAGTTGTCGCTCAAAGGTTGTTGTGCATAAATCTTTGATGCATAATGAACATTAAAACGAAGAAAATCTATTGTCTCACATGCAGAGTCTATTTCTGCTTGGAAAGGATTTTTTCCTTGTCCAAGCATTGTTGCAGCGTTAATTACATAACGATATTTACCTGCTAAGAGTTCTGCTGCTCTTAACATAATGCTACAACGGTCTATCCAATGAACATTTTCCCATTTTTTTCTTGCTTCAAGTGCCGCTTCAATTGCTTTTTGCACTGTTTCTTTGTCTGCTTTATGAAATTTTGCAAGAACATGTGAATGTTCTGTTGGCATAACTACCTCAGATACATTACCTGTCCTTATCTCTTTTCCATTTATTATTATAGGAATTTCTATACATTGATTATACTGTTTTTCCAATTCCTTAGATAGTAATTCCCTTTCTTTTGAACCTTTTGCGTATGAGAAAACAGGTTCATTTTTTGGTTGATTAAAGAAAAATGTTGCATTGTTCATAATCTTAATGGTATTGATTTGTAAATAATAGTTGCAAATGTATATATTTTTTTCATTGCATCAAAAGAAAAAACCGTAAATTTGCAGAAATTTTTTTTAGAGATGAAAACAAAATTAAAATTTTCTATTACTACAACTGAAACATCTATACAACCCTATGAGGTAAGTGTGTTAGGAATTGTATCGGTTCATACCAATTTTACTTTCGTTGCAAGAGTTAATCGTTTTTCTAAATACAATTTCTATAAGAGTGAGGATTTTGAGATATGGAAAAAAATCAAAAAAAGTCTCATTGGTTTTACTGCTTATCACTATCATTACAAAGAAAAACTCAGCGATATTATTATAGTAAATACAAAAAATGAAAATAACGAAACTTTAATTAACGATTGGAAGAATTATAACTATGTTGTAATTGTTTTTGGAAGAGATAATAAGGAAATAATAAAAGAGGTACACAATAGCATTAAGGAAAATATAACTTACGGAGAGATTTTAAGTTTAGAGGAAGAAACTGTAAGCGAAACTGTAAATCAAGTAATGCAAATGGATATGTTTTCACAAGCACAATGCGTTACAACAGTTAAAACAACTAAACAAGGTTTAGGTGCAGAAACCTTAGATAACTTTTTAGTTGCAATAGAAGATTACTTAGTAAAGGTAAATAAAAGATGAGAAATAACTATTTTTTAAAAAAATTGATTGTTTTAGTTTGTCTTGCTATTTTTTCACTAAATGTATCAGGGCAAGACAAACTTTTATCAATGAAAATGATATATTCTGTCCCTATAATGAAGGGAGAAATTAAGTCCTCTGCTCAAAAAGATTCTATTGAATATAGTTATATTGTTGATAAGAGGTTTTGGTGGCAAACCTTTGACAAAATTATTTCTAAAAGTCAAACTCCTTATGACACGTTAGTCAATCGTTTTTCTAAAACATTGAAAGAAAACCTTAAAAAAGAGTTTACCACCCAAGAAGTAAAGAATTTGATTGATAACAACGTAAAAAAGATTGAATTTGAGGAGAAATGGTTCTACGATACCAAGACTATGCTTATTAAAAGTGAGGTAGTTGCTTTTCAACCTATAATTACAATTGATTCCATAGTACTTGAAGGAGAAGAATTAGCAATCAAAGAGATTTTTTCTTATCCTTTGGGGTGGTTTAAACCAAATCAAGTAAGCAAAAAAAGCGATAAAGTAATTATTGCAAGCAATATAGAGTTTACCATGCCTATATACAATCCAATTGCTTATCAATATTTCTTTAATCATTTGGAAGCAGAATATTCTTTACCATTTTTGGATATGCTTCTTGCCAATGCACAAAACAATAAAATAAAAACCTACGAAATGCCCTCATCTTCTACTTCTCTTAATGCGATTGAAGTCCTTAAACGCTTAGAACACCAAGAAAGAGAAACTATTGTAGAGGAAGATTCCTTGGGAAATATTACAGAAAAAGACACTATAATGAAAATAAAATACACTTCAGAAGAAATTGATTACTTTCGTTTTGGGCAAAAATGGATATTTGATTTAGAGAGTTTAACTTTCTCAAAACAAATCAACTATTTTGCACCTATTATAAAACTAACCTCTTCTAATGGAGAATTTAGAGGTTACTATCCTTTATTTTACATACGAAAAGACTAAATTATGAAAAAGACTATAATAATATTGCTTTTGATAATCAGCATTGGAGCAAAGGCACAAAGTTTTGGACAACACTCTATTGAACATCAATTTCAAAAAGTGGGAGTTTTCAATCCTCAATGGGAAATTGAACAAGTTTTAAACCCAAAGAAATATGAACATCTTACAGGTTATTTTAGAGAAATGTTAGCAGAAACAATTCTATCTGCTGTAAAAGAAAATAGAGTAAAGATATACGATGAAAGAAAACGTGAAATAAACTTAGACACCGTTATAAAATCAATCATAGATTTTGAAAAACAACACTTTAACATAACCTTAGGAAAAGATTCTGTGTTTTCATATATAAAGAAATATGTTTGTGCTTATCAGTTTGAAGAATTTGTAGATTATAATTATGAAAACATTTCCCTTAGCAAAAAAGTAAAAGCATATTGTCCTTATTTAGTAAGATACAAGAGTTTTTCTTCGCCTCAAATAGACACTGTTCAATTGCCTTTATTTTGGATTTTCCCTCAGGAAAGCACAGATAAAAAAGAAATTAAGTTATTAGAAATTCCCGACACCTTACAATGTCTTCAAGAATTAAAATACCCTGTTCAAATGCCTTTCTCTACAAGTTTATTTTCTAAGATAAACAAAGATGAAATCAAGGTTTACAAATCTGATGGAGAGGAATTTTCCACTAAAAAAGAAATAGAAAAACTCTTTGTAATGGAAAACTCATACATCTATTTTGATGAACAAACTGAAACAGAAAAAATAATGAAAGGATTTTCAGATATAATTCCTGAGGACATAATTGCACTAAGAATTGGAGAGAAATGGAGTATCAATCCCATAACATTAGAAATTTTTAAGAAGATATATTTTTACTTGCCTTTATATCAATTTGATGAAAAAACATTTACTCAATTAGGTATAAGGGTTTACAATAAGAATTAAAACAATGAGAGAAAAACTTTCAATGCAACAATTAGGAAGAATATCTGTTGATGAATATAAATCCTCAGAAAAATCTCCTTTAATAATAATTGCAGATAATGTTAGAAGTATGCATAATGTAGGAAGCATATTTCGCACAAGCGATGCTTTTCTTGTAGAAAAAATTTATTTGTGTGGCATCACTCCTACCCCTCCTCACAGAGAAATTCAAAAGACTGCACTTGGTGCAACAGAGAGTGTAGATTGGCAATATGCAGAAAACACCTTGGATGTGGTAAATCAACTAAAAAAAGAAGGGTGGACAATTCTTGCCTTAGAGCAAACAACAAATAGTGTAATGCTTGATAAACTTAAAATAGAGAAAGGAGAAAAAATTGCAATAGTTTTAGGCAACGAAGTAGAGGGAGTAAATCAAGAAGTGATAAATCTTTGCAACAAAGCAGTGGAAATTCCTCAATTTGGCACAAAACACTCCTTTAATGTATCGGTTTCTTGTGGTATTATGCTATGGCAGGTTTATCTTTGTTTAAAATAAAGACAAACAGTCTATCTTCTGAATTGACTTGGACTTGCTCCTGCAACTCTTTTAAAGAATTTTGAAAAAGCAGAAAGAGAATTAAAACCCATTTTTACAGCAATCGTATCAACAGATAAATCAGTTTTACAAAGCAATCTTTTACTTTCAGTAATAATACGCTCATCTATATGAGACCTTATGGTTCTTCCTGTCTTTTTTCTTAGAAGAAGATTTAAATGCCCCTTAGAAAGACCCATTTCTTCTGCATAAAAATCAACTGCTTTTTCTTTAAAATAATTCTCTTCCAACAAAAGTAAGAACTTTTCGCATTTTCCATAATCCTCTACGGAATTAACAGCATATATTTTATAGAAAAAGAAATAATAACGATAGATATTAAAATGAGTAAACGCCTCTAATCTGTAAGGATTGTCAATTGCATTTAGAATTTCCTTTGCTCCAAACATATAATGTTTTGCATCTCTTATATCTTTATCTAAAACCAAATTACTAAAAGGTTGAATCTTCATCTTAGAGTGAAAAGAAACATTCTTAGCGTGAGTTTCTAAAAGTTCTCCTCTTACATTTTTAGAAACAATAAGTATATAAATAACGGGATTATCACAAGAAATAAACCTAAATTCGCTATCCGGCTGAAAAACCAATGCAGTTGGAGATGTAAGATGATATTTTTCTGCATTCAACTCAAAACAAAATTCTCCACTTTCAAAAAATATATCAACAAAATACTCCATTGTATATCTTTTGTAATCATTTTTGAGAATTTCAATATCCTCACAATACATTACATCATAACCTATTTTTCTATTCTGTTCTGTTTTGTCGAACATTTCTTTCCAAGAAAATCTTTCAACTGCAATTTTCATTTTTTTTCAACAACTAAATTCTGCAACAAATTTACATACTTTATTTTAATAAAAAAAACACAAATATTCAAAATTAGAAAATTCCTGTTCTATATCGGAAAAACATAGTAAAAAAAGGAAAAAACTCGTTCAAAAACGGAAAAAAAGTTAAAGATTTTTTGTATATTTTTGCAAACGAAATTTCAATTAATTTTTTTAGTACTAAAAAACAAAAAGAAACAACAATGAAAACAACCCCAATTTTGCAAAAATCGCGATTAAACTCCTATCGATTTTGCAGAATTGTAGAACTAAAAGAATAGGAGTGAAATTAATAAGTAATAAAATTTAAAGAACAATGAAAAGAAACATTAAAAGAATTGCCCTATTGGCAATATTTACAGGAGCATTTATGAGTTCATGCACAGAAGATGAATTTTTAACAGAAGAAGAAGTAGGCACACACCATTCTTACTTAAAAACAGAAAACGTACCAACCTCAACAGAACCATTTGCCTTGGACTTTGCAAAATATATACAAGCAAATCCAAGCGCATTAACCACATTAAACGAAGCAATCCACAAAGTAGTAGGATATGACTTAGATGAAAACCTAACATTCTATGACATACTGCAATTTAATAATTCAGTATTCTTTGGAAGTGAATACTCAGACATAACAAATTTAGGAAGAGGAATTTCAGCAGAGAGATTAAAAGATTTAGGCTACAATTCAACAAACTATTACGGAGGCTTGAATATTTATTGGGGTTATCACGATGAATGGGACGGTAAAACCTTACCAATAATTGGTTATGTAGAAGACGGAAAAGAAACAATAAAAATCAAAGGCTATCAAATCAAAGAAAAAAGTATAGAAAAAACAAACATTACGATAGCAGACTTTGACAGTGTTAAGTTCCCAGTAATCATAATCAATTATAGCGATAGAGATTACTCCGAATACCCAGAATTTAAAAGAGGAATAAGACAAAAAGGCGGTAAAGTATGGCTTTATGATGGCTATAATAATAACGATAATGACAATAACAACACAACAAATATTTGGAATGATACAACAAAAGTATACAAACTAAAACTAACATCATTTAAAGCAGTAAAAAATTACGATATAATGGGAGGAAGTGAGTTTGCTTTTGAATCAGCCTTTGTAAATCAAGCAACCGAAGCAGCAGATAAAACAAGATATACTTGTGAATACACAAGAGGACAAATAAAAGATAAAGTAACAAAAACATTTAATGTAGCAATCAATCCAGATTGGCAAGCAAAATATGAAAATATGCATTTTTATATAATAGAAGAAGATGGAGGTTGGAACGATAATATAAATGTATCTTTAAGTGTACAAGGCGTAGGTTCATTAAGCACTACATTACCAGCACACAGTTTTGATGATATATTATTTAGTGCATCTTGGATAAGATATTCATTTATTACAGATATGGATACAACAAATAATACAAACACTATGATGTTTGATAGTGGTAATACACTTAAAACAAAAATGGAAATATCAGACAGACCATATTAGTTGTCAAATAAAAAAGTAAAACAATGAAAAAAGTATTAGTATTATTACTTGCCATATTTACAATGCAAATAGCAAGTGCACAAGAAGAAGTTAAAAAACATAACTTTGGAATAGGAGTTTCGACAGAAACATGGTTAGATAAAGATAATCACCTATCATCAAGTGCTGTTTATGATATATATTACGATAATGCCTTACAAACACAACTATATGCAAGTACCACACTAATAGATTGGCAAACCTTATCCCTACATTTTGATTACACATATAAGTTCAACAAATCATTTTCACTAACAGGAAAATTCAAATGTTCATTTGTAGATGCAGACATATTATCTTCATTTTTTGATAAAGAGAAAAAAGTATTGCCAACAGGCTTTAATTCAGAAAATATAAGCGTTTACAACATAGGATTAGAGATTCCAGTATCAGTAAACTATAATTGGAATATCAAAGATAATGTAGCATGGACATTTTCCTTAGGAGGTGGACTTAGAAGTATGATGATTCTAAACAATACAACAAAGTATGAATTAGGAATGGGAATAGAACCTAAAAATTTTATAACATTTCGAGACAACTTACAACCTTTTTTACTTTTTGGGACAGGTACAGAATTTAAAATAGGAGAAAAAAGTATGAAAATATTTTTGAATTACAGTCTATATGATGCATATTTCTCTACAATGGCTACCGATTATGAAATAAAAAGTGGCAATTTTATAGGCGTAAATTCACATGAAATAAACAATACAAAACTAAATCCAAATCAATTAGAATTAGGATTTACCTATTTCTTCTAAAAGTAAAATAAAACAAAGAAAAAACAAAATATCTCTTAGGAATGATTTACCAAACCTAAGAGATATTTTTTTAGTACAAGAAAACTCAGAAAAAAGTCTTTGCTTTTTCAAAAAAAATCAAAGAAAAAATTAAAAAAAGCAAAGAAAAAAAATAAAAAATCAAAGAAAAATTTTCCTTTTCTTTTTATAGTCCTAATTCTTGTTTTATTCTTTCTATTTTTTCAAAAGCAATTGTTTGAAGACTCTCTACTTCGCCTTTGTCTTTCATTGGGATTACTATGCTGAAATAGAATTTGATTTTAGGTTCTGTGCCACTTGGGCGAACAGATACTTTACTTCCGCTTTTCAATAGGTATTGTAGCACGTTGGATTTTGGTAATTGTGTTTTTTCTGTGTCTAAGTAGTCTATTATTTCAACAACCTCATCATTGTCTAACTGCTTTGGAGGGTTGTTTCTAAAATCCATCATCATTTTTTGAATTTCCTCTGCTCCTGTTTTGCCTTTACGTGTGATAGATACTTGTTTTTCTTGGAAGAATCCATACTTTGTGTAAAGTTGAAGCAAGAAATCATATAGGTTTGTGCCTTCTTCTTTTAAGCAAGCAACCATTTCTGCTAATATACAGCAGGCTGAAACGGCATCTTTATCTCTTACGAAATCGCCTATTAGGTATCCGAAACTTTCTTCTCCTCCTCCTATGTATCTTTTCTTTCCTTCGTGTTCTCTAATCTTTGAGGCAATGTGTTTAAATCCTGTAAGTACATCGAAGTATTCAACAGAGAAATCCTCTGCAATTCTGTTTATTAAATCGGTTGTTACTACTGTTTTTATTATGTATTCGTTTCCTTTTAGTGCGTTTGCATTTTTGTTGGCAGAAAGAAGATAGTAGGTAAGTAAACTTGCTGTTTGATTTCCGTTTAGTATAATCCATTCTCCTTTATTGTCTTTTACTGCTATTGCTTCTCGGTCTGCATCGGGGTCTGTTGCTAAAAGCATATCGGCATCTATTTCTTTTGCAAGTTTTATGCCCATTTCAAGTGCCGCAGGTTCTTCTGGATTTGGAGAAACGCAGGTTGGGAAATTTCCATCAGGGATTGATTGTTCTTTTACACAGATTACGTTTTCAAATCCGTATGCTTTCAATGCTTTTGGCACCAAGGAAATTCCTGTTCCGTGAAGTGGGGTATAGACTATCTTTAAGTCTTTTTGTTTTTTTATACATTCGCTATTGATTGATATGGATTTAATTTTTTCAAGGTAGATTTTATCCATATCTTCTCCAATGATTGTGATATTTTTATCGTCATCTTGCATTTTAACTTGCGATAAGTCTATTATTGCATTTACTTTTTCTATCACTAATTCATCGTGTGGAGAGGTTAATTGTGCTCCATCGTTCCAATATGCTTTGTATCCGTTGTATTCTTTGGGATTATGTGAAGCGGTAAGCATTACTCCTGCATCTGCTTTTAGTTCTCTGACTGCAAAAGATAACTCTGGCGTTGGGCGAATGTCTTCAAAAAGATATACTTTAAAACCATTTGCTGCCATAACTCTTGCTGTTATTTTTGCAAACTCACGACTATTGTTTCTGCTGTCGTATGATATTACGGTTTTTATTTGTTTTCCTGGATTGTTTTCTGCAATGTAGTTAGAGAATCCTTGTGTTGTCATTGCAACAATGTATTTATTCATACGATTTGTTCCAATGCCCATTATGCCTCTTAGTCCTCCTGTTCCAAATTCTAATGTTCTGTAAAAGGCATCGTTAAATTCGTTTACATTGTTTTCTCTTAGAGAGATTATCTCTTGTTTTGCTTGCTCATCTATGCTTGTGTTTAACCACTTTTCTGCATTTATTGCAGCATTCTTATCAATTTGTGTCATAATTGTTTATTTTTTCTTTTTGGTTAAATAGTTTTCTGCTTCTTTGTTGCCTAATTGTGCTGCTTTTTTAATGTAATCCAATCCTTTTTTACGGTTTTTCTTAATTTTTTTACCGTCAATGTATTCTTTTCCTAAGATATAATAGGTTTGAGATTGTTCTATGTTTTTTATATCTAACAAATCTTTTATTTCTCCTGTTTTTTGATAGGTGTCTATTGCCACTACTTCTTTTGCATAAGGACAATCTTGATTTGCTGATTTCTTATACCAATTTATTGCTTCGCTTTTTTTCTTTTCTCCATAGAATCCGTTTTCTAATAGAAATCCTTTTACATACTGAGCAACGGGAAGATTTTTTTCAAGTGGGAGTTCTATTAGTTTTGATGCTTTTTGATAGTCAGGAGCAATGCTTTGTCCTATTATATATATGTAAGCAAGGTTTTGCATTGCATAAATTTCTTTTTGCTCTGCTGCTTTTTCATACCAATATTTTGCTTCTATCAAATCTTTTGCTATTACATCGCCCTCAAAATAGAAATCGCCTACTCTTCTGCAAGAAAACGCATCTCCTCTTTCGGCACAAATTCTATACCACAAATATGCACGTGATTTATTTTCTACTACCCCTTCTCCTTCGTCAAACATTTTTGCAACTTTTAGTTGAGATAATTCATTACCTCTTTCTGCTGCTTGAAGATAATAACTAAATGCTAATCGTTTGTTTTGAGTACAGCCTTTTCCTTCTTCATACATTGTACCAAGTGCGTAACAAGAGGCAAGATGATTCTTCTCTGCTGCTCGTTTATACCAAACAAACGCATTGGAATAGCTTTGTATTTGTCCTATTCCTTTGTAATATTGAGTTGCTAATTCATATTGAGCTTCTGTATTGCCATTTTTTGCTTTCAACAAAAGGTTTTGACATTGTGATTCTATGCCAAAACAAAATAAAAGACAAAGTCCTAATAATATTTTTTTCATATAATTCTTATTGTTCATATCTCCACAATTGGTTTTCGTTCCAGAATTGCATTGCTGTCGGGTATCCGTTGTTAAATGCTAACTTTACATAGTTTACTCCTTGTGCAATGTTCTTTTTTACTCCTTCTCCAAAATAGAGCATCTTTCCTATTTTGAATTGAGCCTTTGCAAGTCCACCCTCATCTGCTGCTTTCTTAAACCATTCGTATGCAGTAGGCAAATGTTTTGCTACTCCAACTCCTTGTTCGTACATTTCGCCAAGACAAAAATATGCTTCTGCATTTTTATGCTCTGCTGCTAAGTTGAAATACTTAAATGCTAAGTGTGCATTTTGCTTTACATCAACTCCATAGTAATAAAGCTCTGCCAAAGCCATTATTGCCTTAGGGTGATTTTGCTCTGCTGCTTTTTGATACCATTCAATCGCTTTTGAAATATCCTTAGGCATTCTATCTGCTCTTTCATACATTTTTCCAAGTCGATATTGTGCATTAGGATTTCCTTGTTCGGCATCTCTAATAAAGGTTTGTGCAAAAGTATTTAATCCAAAAACTATTGCTAATAATGTAATTAAAAGTCTTTTTATCATATCTAAATTTATTTTCTCTTTGATTTAAAAGGCAAAATTAAGCTTTTTTTACAAATATTCAACTATTACCTCTTTCATATACTTCTTTTCAAGCACTTCAACTAAGCGTTTTATTACACTTTTACGCAATGCAATCTCCACAGGTAAGTCTGGCTCATGGTGTGCAGGATTTATTTTTGTGCCAACTAAGAGATGGATTTCATCACTATTCAATAAACGTTCTGCAATCTTATCTGCTGGACCATTTCCAAAGTTATTATTCCCTGTTGCATTTGTTAGAAGTGTTATTACTTTATTTAGAGTCAATACTCCTTCGGTTACTAAATCCAAACCTTTCATTTTGCTCATTGGAGGCAGAGTTGAATCCATATTTTCATAATCATCAATGATTTCTACTCCTAAATGTTTTGAAAAAATTTCTGCAGTAGTTGCTCCTGATACGATTTTAAATCCATCAAACGCCTTTACTTTTTCTACATACTCTGCATCTTTACTCACATCGCAAGGAGGACCTGTAGCAATTATTGTTTTTCTTGGATTTCTAAAATAAATAACTGCACAACTCGTGTCGTCTTTTGAAGAAAACCTATCATTACTATACGCTTTGTTTACTACACGTTGAGCAAGCTTTGTTGCAGAAATATATCTCTCGTTCAAAATCGTATCTTTCACATATTCCACATACGCATCTCTGCCCCAACCTAAAAGCATATCATCATTACCCATTCCAGATTGTGTTACACCATCAGAAATAAAGATAATTCTATCTTCCTTCATTGGTTTAAAACTGCAAGTCATTATCTCTTGACTTCTTCCTTGTCCATCAACATTTTCAAGCAGTAAACAATTCCATTCAGGTTCAAAAACATTACCTCCTCTCATAATAAGGCAAAGGGGATTGTCATATTCAAGAATATTTACCTCACTATTATGTACATCAACTATTGTAAAAGTAGCATAACTCGTTTTTCTCTCGCTACAAATCGGCAATGTATCCATAATTATATTAGCAATAGTTTGTGCATCTTTGTGTTCTTCTGCAAAATTTATTGCCATAGTAGAAGTAAGCGTAGCTAACACGTTTGCTTTCACGCCATGCCCCATTCCATCTGCTAAAACAGCCAGTGTTCTGTTTTCTTCCTTTAAGCGTTTTGAAATAAAAACATCTCCACAAATAAACTCTCCTTTGTGATTCTTTTGAAAACAAGCCGTTTCAACGTGAAATCTATTTTTAACTTCCATAATAATTATGTGTTTTGCATATCTACAAACTTCAAAGTGTTGATTAGAATTTTTGGGTACGATGTTGAAAAGTCGTCAATTCCTATTTTGTTAAAACTATTGTTAATGCTATTTTTAATCCCTTGCAAAGCAATTTGTGCAATTTGTTTTTTAGCGAATTTTAATATACTTTCACCTTGATAAACGACACAATATTTTGAAAGCACTTGCAATTTTTCTTCATACAAATCTTGATGAATTAAAACCGATGCTAAGTTAAAATTATTTAATTGTTCTTTTGCCAAAAAGTATTCTTTTGAAACATGAATATTTATTTTGTCATCAGAGTTTAGAATTGCATTTTCTTTAAAAATAATTGCTTTATAAGGAATTCCAAACAACAAAGCATGTTTGTTATACTCCATTATCAATTCAATAAATCTTTCAAATTGAGAAGTTTTGGAATTAAGTACAAACATTATTTCATTACCTAAAAATTTTATTTCTAAGTCTTCTATTTCGTTTTTTATTTTTACAAGTTGATTTGCAATATTATCAATTCTTATTCTCAACAAATCATTTCCGCCTTCTAAGGTTATTTGTTCAAAATTAAGAAGTTGCAAAATACAAACATAGTTTTCTCTATTAGTCATCGTTTTTTCTTTTATTGCTAAACGTTCCAATCTTGCATTTGTTGTGCTATTATCTCTTCAACCCTTGCAATTGCAGTGTTTAAATCATCATTACAAACCACATAATCAAAATTTTCAGAAAGTGATATTTCCATTTTTGCTCTTGATAGTCTTTCTTTTAAAGTTTCTTCGCTTTCTGTATTACGATTTCTAAGCCTTTTTTCTAATTCCTCTATACTTGGTGGCATTATAAATATAGAACAAGCCTGTTGTTGTAAGATTTTTTTTATGTTTACACCACCTTTCACATCTATATCAAAGATTACAAACTTACCTTGATTCCAAATTCTATCTAACTCCGATTTAAACGTTCCGTAATACTTACCTTGATAAACCTCTTCCCATTCAATAAAATCACCCTTCTCTATATGCTCTCTCATTTTCTCAGGAGTAATGAAATAATAATCCACCCCATCTTTTTCTCCCTCACGAGCAGGACGAGTTGTTGCCGATATAGAAAAGCTAAACTTATCTTTCATTCTCTCCAATATCGGTTTAAGAATAGTTGTCTTTCCACTACCCGAAGGAGCCGAAAAAATAAATACCCCTTTTTTCATTTCTATTTTTTAAATCGCTTTTGTACCAAATTTTCAAGAGTAGTATATGCCATTGATTCCTTAATCCATTTTCTTTTTAGGCGGTTTTCTTCTATCACAACCATAGATAAATCCACGCTTGTAGCGTCATTTAACAAATTTATAAAGTTTGTGTATTCTTTTAAGTCGCCTGAAAACAACTCATTGATAAACATAAATTTTTCACTCACTCCTATTGCTGTACGAAGGTCGCTTCTATTCTTATTTTCAAAAGCCTCAGCAATCGAAGGTTGAGATTTGAACAAATCAAGCGTTGTATATTCTTCTTTTTTAGTTTGTTTAGGTTCATTATCCTTCATTATGTTATTGTGAAGATAATCTAAAACAGAAGCACTCTTTGTTTGAACAGATTCTTGCTCTTGCTTAGGTTCTTCAATCACTATTTCAGGTTCCTTAACCTCAGAATTTTCTTGCTCAATCTCTATTATTTCTTCTTGTTCTTGCTCTTTTTCTTCTTCTGTTTGTAGGAGAATTTCTTCTTTTTTCTCTTCCTGAGGAATTTCTTCTTGTTCTTGCTCAATTACAACTTCCTCTTTTTCTGAAATTTCCTCTATTATTTCTTGTTCTATCTTTGGTTCAATATCCAAAATCTCCTCTTTCACAACAGGAGTCTCTACAATAGTTTCTTGATAATCAGAAGTGAGAAGAAAATCATACATTTCTCTCATTCTTTGTCTTAAAACATCTACGTCTAATTCAGAGATAATTTCGCTTTTGCATACTCTTTGACACGCCTTACTCATATTCTCCGATAAAGAGAGTAATTTTTGCTGAAAACTATTCATATTCGGTTATCTTTTTTTTAAAAAATTACTATTGAAAATCGTTGTAAAATTACTAATTTTTTCTGACACTGAAATAAATCAAAGAAATAATTTAATTTTTCAAAGAATTAAATTATTTTTGTAAAGAAATAATTTTCTAATTCAAAGAATTAAAATCATGAGACAAATAACCATTTATTCAGCATCCGCAGGTAGTGGAAAAACATTTAGTCTTGTTGTAGAATACCTTGAAAAACTATTGGAAAATCCCCTTTCCTACCGTAATATTTTGGCGGTTACCTTTACTAATAAATCGACAAACGAAATGAAAACGAGGATTCTCTCCACTCTTTATGGATTAGCCACAAATCAATCTTACGCTAAGAATTATTTAGAAAAACTTCAAGAAAAAACACATAAGACTGAGCAAGAAATAAGAAGCAAATCAGAGGATATTTTAAGAACAATTCTTCACGATTACTCATATTTCAACATAGAAACAATAGATAGTTTTCTTCAAAAAGTACTTAAAAATCTCACAAAAGAAGTTGGAGTTGGCAGTCGCTTCGATTTAATTTTAGATGAAAGCGATTATTTAGAAAAAGCAATAGAAAAGCTCAACAATTCCGAAGAACTAAAAGACTATGTTACAGAGCTAATTGACAAACGCTTAGAAGAGGGCAATAATTGGAATTACAATACAATTTTATTAAAACTTGCCAAAGACCTAAACAAACAAACAATAAGAGAAAGTTTAAAATCTAAAACCATTAACACAGAAGAAATCTTAAAATATGCCAAAGAGCAAAGAAATATCTACAATAAATTTCTAAAAGAATTACACAAAAAAATAAATGACTTTAAAAAAGACTTTCAAGTTGAGGATTTCATAAAAAAAAGTTACATCAACAACGATTATGCCTTAGTAAAGTCTGATTCTCCCTTTTACAAAAAGCACAGAAAAAAAGGAAGAGAAGAACGATATGATGAAATAGTAGATTTTTTTGATAAAGGACAACACGAAGCCTTTATGGCAAAATTAGAAATTGACTCAGTATATGAATACATTCTTTTACCATACATAAAACTCTTTAAAGAAGAAGCCTTAAAAGAAGACAATGTATTTGTTCTCAAAGACACAGCAGGTCTACTTGCCGAAATGATAAAAGGAAACGATGTTTCATTTGTTTATGAGAAGATTGGTTCAAGAATAAATCACGTAATGATAGACGAATTTCAAGACACTTCACAACTTTCGTGGGAAAACTTTCAATTTATCGCTAATGAATGTAGCAGCAATCAAGGAAGCACAACAATTTTTGGCGACTTAAAACAATCTATCTATCGTTTCAATGAAGGAGATTGGACAATAATGAACAATCTAATTGAAAAAAACAAAGAAAACATTAAAGAACTTGAAACAAACTACCGAACAGACAAAAACATAATAGAGTTCAACAACGGATTCTTTAAGACATTATACGAAAATCAAATCTTCAAAACCAAAGTTGAACAAAAAGCAAAAAACAACGAAGACAAAGGACTATTAAGATTCAATTTCTTAGAAAAAGCCAAAGACACAGACGTGTTAGACAAAACATTAGAAGAAATAAACTACTATATATCAAAGGGATTCAAACACTCCGACATTGCACTCTTATTTCGCTCAAACGAAAAACTTGCCTTAACGGCACAATACCTCAAAACCAAAGGCATTACCCCTGTTTCAAGCGAAGCATTCGCTTTTAATTCCTCTCGTTCGGTAAAAACAATAATTTATTGTTTACGTTTGATTAACAATAACGAAGAAAGAATTGCACAATACTTACTAAACATATATGGACAGAGCGAAGAAACCCTCAAAAACATAAAATCAATCAATAAAGACAAAGCAAACCTAATAGATATTGTAGATGAAATAATATCTATCTGCAATATAGATAACAAAGACATTTTTATCTCTGCCTTTTACGAACGTTTAATAGAATATTGCCAACAAAAACCTCAACAACTAAGTCTATTTCTAAAATATTGGAACGAAGAATTAAAAGATTCTACTATATCCTTAGATGACAATCAAGAAAACTCAAATACAAATGACAAAAAAATAAAATTATTATCAGTACATAAATCAAAAGGATTAGAATTCCCTATTGTTATAATACCATTTTTTGAATGGAAAATAGTAAACAACATAAATAAACTATGGATTGAGAATATTGATTCAAAAAGTCCAATACAATTATTTAGAGCAAACCTTAGTGAATTAGAAAAAACAGGTAATACCATCTATCGACAAACAGCACAATTTGAAACAAACGAACAAATAATCGACACATACAATCTTATGTATGTTGCTTTCACTCGCGCAAAACACGCTTTAAGTACAATATCTAAGAGTGCAAAAGAAAATTGTTGCAGTAACTATCTTCTCAATTACTTAGAAGAAAATGAGTTTTCTACAAATGAAAACGGTTTTTACATAATCGGCAACGAGAATCTAAGTAAAGAAGAAAAAGGAGAAAAAGAAAAAAAGCAAGACATATTCAATCACAATGGCGAAAACATAATATCAAAAATTGAAGAAGCCAATTTTTCTAGGCAAGCAGAGATAAAATTCTCTCTTAGCAAGCAAGCACAAGACTATTTTGACATTCATCAAAACAATTCCTCAGAAGAAAAAAGAAATCGAGGAATTGCCTTACACAATATTTGCTCTAAAATATACGAAGAAAAAGATTTAGAAGATGTTTTAGCAAAAATAGAAGACGAATCACTAAAACAAGAAGCCGAAACAATAATTAAGCAAATGTTTTTAGATGCAAAAAAATACGAATGGTTCTCTGGCACATATAAAGTCTTGAACGAAAAAGAAGTCCTAAGCAATGAAGAAGTAAAACGAATAGATAGAATAATGTTTGGTAAAGATGAATTAATTATTGTGGATTATAAATTTACCGAAGATAAAGAAAATCAAAACAAATATCACAAACAATTAAATGAATACAAACAAATAGTTTCTAATATGGGATATAAAAATATTAAAACTTATTTGTGGTTTATTGGAAACAAAATTGAGGAGGTAAAATAATGTTTTTAGAAAAAGTAGCACAAGACATAAAGAAACATAGCAATGAGTATTTGCTTGATTTGCAAATATTATTTTCAAACAGAAGAGCAATAAAATATTTTAAAGAAGAATTAAAAAAACAAAGTCAAGAAACCTTTTTTTCTCCTGAATGTAAAAGCATCGCAGACTTTGTTGAGCAATATTCTTTACTTAAAGTAGCAGATGAATTTTCTCTTATCTATCAACTATTCCTTTCTTACAAATCCCTTATAGGCGAAAACGACAACGAAACCTTTGAGACTTTCTATAATTGGGGCAAAATAATTCTTTCAGACTTTGACGACATTGATAAAAACCTTGTTGATGCAAAACAAGTCTTTCAACTAATAGAAGAATACAAAGAAATAGAAAACGCTTTTGACTATTTAACACAAGAACAAAAAGATTTGCTAAACAGTTTCTTTACAATTTTCAAAGAAAAAAGCGAATTAAAATCAAATTTCATTAGAATATGGAATTGTTTAGCAGAAATATATTGCGATTTCAAAGAAAAATTACAACAACAAGGCATAGGATACTCAGGAATGATTTATAGAGATTTCTTAGACCGCATAAAAAACGGAGAAATCGCTTTTCGCAATCAAAATTTCGCAGTTGTAGGTTTCAATGTCCTTAACAAATGTGAAGAAAGCATTTTTAAAATTTTACAAGATAAATATTCTGTGAATTTTTATTGGGATTACGATGAATATTACACTTCTTCCTCTTTGCAAGAAGCAGGAATCTTTATGAAAGAAAACTTAAAAAATTTCCCTCACAACAAAGATTTTGCAAAAAACGACTTCAATACAATCACTACCAACAAAGAAAAAATAAACATAATAAAGACTTCTTTTGACAATGAAAACGCTCACTACATAAAAACTTGGATTAAGAATTTAGAAACAAAGTATAAAGAAGATTTAGAGCAGAATCAAATTGCTATTATACTTGGAAACGAAAATCTTTTACCTTTTGTAATAAAATCTTTACCAGAAAAAATTAGCGAAAAACCGACCACAGTAAATATTGCAATGGGTTATCCTCTTTCAAACATTCCTTTATTCAATGAAATAGAAGAAAAAATAGATGAAATCCAAAAAGAAGAAAAATCCATCATAGAACAAATAGATGAGTTATCTGATTTCATAAACACAAAAGGCATTTCAGCCTACGAAAACAAAATAAGACAAAGTTGTTTTAGCATAATAAAAATGCTAAACGATTTTAAACGCACTCTTTCTTTTAACAAGATAGAATTTCTACAAAACAATTTTTTGAAAAAGACCTTACTTTTCTTACTAAGACGTTTACATATTCCTTTTGAGTCTGATGCTGTTGATGGATTACAAATAATGGGGTTATTGGAAAGTAGAAATCTTAACTTCAAACACGTGCTTGTCCTTTCAGCAAATGACGAAAACATTCCGAGAGTCAATAACATAAATTCTTTTATTCCTTTTTCGCTAAGAAATGCCTTTGGATTGATTGATCAAAACAAAAAAATTGCAGTCTTTGCTTACTATTTTTACAGATTATTTCAAAATCGCAAAGATTTAGATTTTGTTTATAGCACCATTGGTTCGGGAGGAAAAATCAAAGAAATGACAAGATTTTTGCTTCAACTAAGACTTGAAAGCAAAATAGTTTTTGAAGAAAAAACTATTTCAATGCCTTTTGCTGAGCAAAAAGAAATAACGACAGAAAATCTTTTCACAAAAACCGAAGAAGACTTAGAAGCACTAAAAAACAAGCCTTTTTCTGCCTCTATGATCAACACTTATTTAGATTGTGAAAGAAAATTCTTTTTCAAATACATCAAAAAATTAGAAAAAATAGAAGAAAGCGATATTTCTTACTTAGCATTTGGTAATCTTTTCCATAAATCAGCAGAATTTTTTGTTGCCTCAGATTATAAAGCCCCTACTGATGAGTGTATAAACAAAGGTTTTCAACAGCTAAAAGAAGAAGAAAAAGCAATCATCACACAATCGGCAAAAGACACCTGCACAAAATACCTACAATCCTTAGAAAAATATTATAAGAGTAATAATAAATTCCTAAAAGCCGAAGAAAAAATAAAAGAAGTTAAAGTTCATTTAAAAGACTTGACAGTAGAGCTCTACGGAATCATAGACCGTATTGACAAAACCCCTAACGGGGATTACGTTGTGATTGATTACAAAACAAGTAAAAGCAGAAAAGAATTTGATAACAACATAGAAAATTTATTCAATAGCGAGTTAAAAGATAAAAGAAACACCTATGCTTTGCAAATTCTTTTTTATGCTTATTTACTACAACGAAAAGGTCGCAATGTAATAGACACTCAATTGATTTATCCTCACTTGCTTCAAAAAAATCCTTCTTGCACTGTTTCAGAATACAACAATGCTATTCACAATGAATATGAAGAGCATTTAAAGGCTTGTTTAGAAGAAATTTTCGACAAAGAAAAGGATTGGAATAGCACAAAAAATTGTAAATATTGCGATTACACAGAAATTTGTAGTAATTTTGAAGACTCAAACGAAGAAGAATAATAGAAATAATGATAAATTTTGAGTCTTTTCAATTAGAAAATGGATTGAGAGTAGTGTTTAATCAAGACAAAAACACTACTCTTGTTGCTGTTAATTTGCTATATGAAATTGGAGCAAAGCACGAAGATGATGATGCAACAGGTTTTGCTCATCTTTTTGAGCATTTAATGTTTTCGGGTAGTAAAAACTTTGAAAATTACGACCAAATAGTTGAACGATTAGGTGGAGAAAGTAACGCTTTTACTAATAACGACATCACAAACTATTATCTAAGCGTGCCAAACATTTATTTGCAATACGCTTTGGACTTAGAGGCCGACAGAATGCAAAACTTAAACCTCAACGAAAAGAGTTTAGAGGTACAAAAAAGCGTTGTGATAGAGGAATTCAAACAAAGATACATAAATCAGCCTTACGGAGATTTGTGGAAAGAGATAAGACAACTTTCTTTCACGCTTCACCCCTATCAACATCAAACAATAGGAAAATGTATTGAACACATAGAAAACGTAAGCCTTGAAAGAGCAAAACAATTCTATGAAAACTACTATACTCCCTCAAATGCAATTCTTGCAATCTCAGGAAATGTAGAGTTAAGTGAATTAAAAACAATGGTAGAAAACTCCTTTGGAAAAATCCCTTGCAAAAAAACAATTAAGAAAGTCTACTCTTGTGAGCCTAAGCAAAGAGAGAATCGCAAGAAAACAGTCAAAGCCGATGTGCCTGCTAACTTAATTTGCATCATTTTTCAAATGGGCGGACGTCTAAGCGAAGATTATTACAAATACGACTTAATTTCCGATGTGCTTTCTAATGGAAAAAGCACACGTTTGTATAATAGTTTGGTTGTAAATCAAAAATTATTTACCGAAATCAACGCTTTCATCACAGGAGAAGACGATTGCGGACTTTTTGTCGTTACAGGAAAATATAGAGATGGCGTAAGCATAGAGCAAGGTGAAGAAGCGATTTGGAAAGAGTTGAAATCAATGCAAGAAAATATGATAACCGAAAACGAATTGCAAAAGATGAAAAACAAAAACGATGCAAACTCTACTTTCGGCAACATAAAAGCCTTAGACAAAGCAATGAATCTTGCTTATTTTACTCACCTTGACGGAAAAACCTCTTTAATAAATCAAGAAAGAGAGCAATACAACAAAGTAAGTCTTGAAGATTTGCAAACGCTTGCAAACAACCTGTTCAACAACACAAATTATTCAACATTGTATTATTTAAAAAATAAATAAAAATGACAACAAGTTTAAAAAAAGGGCAAAACATAATGCCTATGATTTCAATTACAATCCTCTTTTTTATGTGGGGATTCATTACTTCTTTGAACGATATTTTGATTCCTTTTCTTAAAGAAATCTATTCCCTTTCTCACTTCGAGGCAAACATCGTTCAATTCGCATTTTTTATTGCTTATTTCGTAGGAGCATTTGCTTTCTACATTCTTTCCTTGAAAAAGAAAGACCCTATTAGCAAATGGGGCTACAAAACAACAATTGTAATAGGACTTGTTATATCTTCTATTGCTTGTTCGTTGTTTGCCTTTGCTGCTTACAAGGCTTTGAGTTTTGCTATCTTCCTTTGCACCTTGTTTTGCTTAGGTTTAGGACTTACTTTCTTGCAAATTGCAGCTAATCCTTTTGTTGCAATCATTGGAGAGCCTCAAACTGCTTCTTCTCGTTTGAATCTTTCTCAGGCATTCAACTCTTTGGGTACTACCTTAGGACCTGCCTTAGGTGGTTATTTGATTTTCACAATGTTTAAGCCAGAAGAAAATCAAGGTCCTTCAACCGTAGTTATTCCTTACTTGGTTTTAGCAGGACTTTTATTGCTTGTTGCAATTTTTATCTACTTTTCTAAAATCAACACAACAATTGAAGAAGAAACATCAGTAAGTAAGAAAACTTCTATTTGGTCTAAGCCTTACACAATACTTGGTGCCTTAGGTATTTTCTTCTATGTAGGAGCAGAAGTAGCAGTTGGCAGCAACATTGTTTCGTATTTGAAAGAGAATTACAATATGGAAGAAAGTCTTGCTTCGGCATATCTTTCTTATTATTGGGGTGGAGCGATGATAGGACGTTTTCTTGGTTCGGTTTCTTTGAGTAGTTTAAAGATAGAAAAGAAATTGCTTTATATGTTATTGCTTGCCGCAACAGGATTTGCAGTAATATTCTTTATAAACAATTCTTTGCATGGTTTAAGTTTTGAAAAGGTTTGGATTTTCTTGTTGTTTATCGCTTTGAACTTTATTGGTTTGTTTATTGGCAAGGGAAAAACTGCTCGCAGCTTAGCAATTTTTGCTTTTGTTAATGTTTGCTTGATTGTTTTAAGCCTTTCTATCAATTCTCCTTTGGTGATTTGGACTTTACTTGCGATAGGGTTGTTTAATTCTATTATGTGGTCAAATGTTTTCACCCTTGCAATTGACGGATTGAAAGAACAAACCTCACAAGTCTCTTCAATGTTGATTATGATGATAGTCGGAGGAGCAGTACTTCCTCCTTTACAAGGACTTTTAGCCGATGCAACAAACATAAGCATTTCTTTCCTAATCCCGATGGTGTCTTACGCTTATTTATTCTTCTATGGAATTAAGGGATTCAAAATAGGGAAAAAATAAGCCTTAAACTCTTGAAAAAAAGTCTTTGTTTTTTTTATTTTTTTCTTTGATTTTTTTAATTTTTTCTTTGAAATATTTTGAAAAATCAAAGACTTTTTTTTGAGCTTTCTTGTACTAAAAAAATATCTCTTAGGTTCGGTAAATCCTTCCTAAGAGATATTTTGTTTTTTCTTTGTTTTATTTCAAATGTCTTTCTTCTCTTTCTTTAAAAGAATACAGATACTCCGAACATAAGGCGATTTATTCCTTCATCAAAGCTATTAGAGAAGTCATAATCAATAGCTGAATTAACATATTTGTAATTTGTATTTCCTAATAAAGGTAAGAAATAAGATACATTTAATTGGAATCTATGTTTTGCTTTGATTTCTATTCCTGCTCTTAGTGCAAAATCAAGTGTTAATGGATTTTCAAAACTTAAATATTCAGTTTGAGAAATAGCTGTATTATATTCTGGTAGGGGTGTTTCAATATGATGTAGTTCTTTTTCTTTTGTTAAGTAGAATGAGGCATTTGCTCCTGCTGCTGCAAGAAAATTAACTTTGTTTGTAATTGGTAGTCTATAATTTACAAGTATAGGAAGGCTTAATGTATGAATAGAGTAATTGTCTTCTATACTTGTTATTGGGTTATTAATAGTTAATAAATGATTTGTATATCCTGGCTCTGCGGTTAATGAAAAGGTATTCTTCTTGTTTAACATGTATTCGTATTTGAATGCAATATCAAATGCAACTGCACTTTTCAAATCGGTAACACCACGATCTATTACTTCAACATAGTCTTTTCCCATTGGAAAACTTCCAAAATTAAAAGTTAAACCAAAGTTGTGCTTTTTTAAATCTTCTTGTTGAGCAAACATTGTGCAACACAACATAATTCCTACAAGTGTTAAAAATGTTTTTTTCATACTTTTATTTGTTTTTTGTTAAAATATTACTAATAATTCATGTCAAATTCTATTGTTCTATTGTTGTTACATTTTACTTTAATATGATTTTGAACTCCTCCGCTTAATCTTGGTAAGTTGTTGTAATCATTATAATGAGTTATTGAATTATTCCAATTATAATCAGTTTCATATACTCCTACTAAGTGTCCTGTTGGGGCTGCTTTATGAGCGTATGTAACAGAAGAACATCTATCTACAATTTCAAGTATATCATCTCTATTCCAAGAATGCATTCCCTCAACAATTGTTCCATAGTCATTTATTCTAAATCCCTCTACTATATTTCCTGAAAATCTCCAATAGTGCTCTATATTTCTTGCTTTATGTCCTATATAAAAAAGTCCACATACTTTTTTTGCAACTTGTATTTCTGTAACGAATGAGGTCGCGTATAAATTGTCAGCTGCTTCAATCTGTTTAAATCTATTAGTTAATACAACTTTAAATGTTCCATTTGTTTTGTATGCTGATTTTACTACGTCTTTTTCTGTAAAATTTTTGTAAACTTTTATTTTTAATGTTGAATCACTATCATTTACTCTATCTAAGTATGAAATTTTACTTGCGTCTCCGTCTTCTATTATTTTTGTTTCATTTTTCTTGAATTGATATATTTTATCTCCAACTTTTACTATTGATTTTCTATTCAAAACTTTTGCATAGTTTGGGTTTGCGTTTGGTAATTCAAGTAATCCTCCTCCTTCTAATGTATCTGTTATAAGTATGTCTGAGTACATATCGTGTATTGCTGATGTTGTTCTTGGCATTTTAGTTAGTTCTTCTACTGTTAAATTTTCGTAGGGTTTTAGTAATTCTTCTTCTGCAAGTGTTATTTCTTCGTAGATTCTATCTATGGAAACGAATCCTTTGCTTTCTTCTTCTTTTATTTGTTCTTCATAAGTCATTTGAGATATTTCTTCGACTTTTTTCTCTAATTCTTCAAATGAGGCAAAGGTTAAAAATTTATCTGTTGATAGTTGTGTGATTGTTTTTTTGCCAACAAATTCGTCTGTTTCATAATTTGTTTCTTCACATGCCACAAATGGCAACATAAGCATTAATAATGCTAAACGTTTTACTATTTTTGTCATTGTTCTTTAAATTTTATTACTTATTAATTTTTCTCCTATCTTTTAACTCTTCAATTTCACAAAAGCGATAGGAGTTAATAATTACTTTTGCGAAATTGTGCTTGTTTTCATCGTTGTTTCTTTTTGTTTTTCTAACGTTAAAATTGCGTTGCTATAGCGTTTGCAAAAATATAATAAAAATTTTGGAATTTGTTGCCGTTCTTTATGTTTGTTTTTCCTCTTTTTATGTTTTTTATTGCATTCTTATATTTTTGTTTTATATTTGCCGAAAATTTTGAGCAAAACAAGAAAAAAACAATGAAAAACAATACTCCTTTTATTGATTGGAAAAAGGTTTTTGATAAAACAGAAAAGAAAAGTAAAATAGGGTACGATTATTTGCTTTCTGAGAATATTGAGATATTGACAAATAATTTTGAAGCATACAGAACTGATTATAGTATTGATATCTTAATAGAGAGAGGAGAAATAGTCTTTTTATTGAATGGTGTAAAAAGAATTGTAAATAGTTTGTCTTTTGTGATTGTTCAAGCAGGCGATGAGTTGCATTTTATATCTTTTAGCGATGATGTTAAATTGTGTTTTAACATCATTTCACCAGAAATAAGGTATAGTTTATTAGAAAAATTTGAAGAAAATAGTATTTTTCAGCAAATTAACGCATTAAATTCTGTGTTTTCTTTAGAAGAAAGTAATTTTGATATATATCAAAACAACATAAGTGAGGTTAAATCTCTTTTATCTAACAAGGACAATACCAATAAGTTGCAACAATTGACTCATTTGTTGATTTGTCATCATTATAAATTAGCCCACAAGCATCATCCTTCTATTTCCAACAATGATTCTATTCTTTTTAATTCTTTTTTATCTTTATTGTCAGAGAATTTTATGGAAGAAAGGAACTCTTATTTTTATGCTGAAAAATTGTGTAAGTCTAAGGTGCAATTTGATTTTATTATAAAACGTGATACAGGGAAAACGCCTACTATGTGGATTGAAGAAAAATTGGCAAACGAAATTAAAAAGGATTTAAACGATACTTCTGTTTATATTTCGCAAATTAGCGAAAAATATAAGTTCTCTTCTGTTTCGAGTTTCTCTAAATTCTTTTCTCGTGTTACAGGAATAACTCCAAGCAATTACAGAAAAGAAAACAGTAATTGGTGAACGATTGTTTTATTCAATTGACATCCAGACTACAATAGTTTTTTTAATTCTTCAATATTTGGCAACGCATTTCTAAATTTTTCGGGCATATCTTTTGTTGCTCGATATGTAGCAACACCCATAGGCTTATCATAATCGCGAATTGCAAATTCTACAAAAGATTTATTTAAATCTCGACATAATATTATTCCTATTGAGGGATTTTCGTGAGGTTTTTTAACATAAACATCAAGTGCAGAAAGGTATGTATTTAATTGTCCCAAGTAAGACGAACGGAATTTTCCTGATTTCAATTCAACAGCTACAAGAGAGTTGAGTTCTCTATTAAAAAACAATAAATCAACAAACATTTCTTCTCCTGATACTTCTATGCGATATTGATTTCCTATAAAAATAAAATCTTGCCCAAAATTTATTATGAATTTTTTAATATTATTTACTATTGATTTTTCTATTACTCTTTCATTTAAATCTTCATTGCTTTCATCAAGTTCTTCAATGTTAATAAAATCTAATAAATATTCATCTTTGAATGTATTAACTGCTTTTATTACTTGTCGAGAATTAGGTATTGTTGAAGGAAAATTATTTAACAGCATTCCTCTGTTATTATATAAATCTGCTTTTATATAGTCCCTTAAAGTATATTTATTCCAAAATCTTGTCGCTGACTGATGTATATAGAATAATCTTGCTTCTAATGTTTTTACTTTGGACATTATCTCAATATGATGACTAAATCCAATAGAAAAAAAGTCTTTCCAATCAAATTCGTCAGCCAATGGCTGGCGAATTTCTTCAAATAATAAATTTTCATTTAAATCCGATTCTCTATATATTGCTATTGTTTTATTTTCGCCAGCCATTGGCTGACTATTTATAACACTTGACCATTCTTCATAAAACAATCTCATATTTTTTAGGTTAGATAAGGAAAATCCTCGAAGACCTGGCAATTCTTTTTGTAATTGTTGGCTTATTTTTTCTAATGCTCCTATCCCCCAAAAACCTTTTCGAGAATTTATTGACACATAACGACCAATACCATAGTACAAAGACAATTGTTCTTTATTGACTGAGGATGCTGCTTTATACTGACTACGCAATATTGCTTCTTTTATAACTTTTACAGCTTCAATATATGGTTGTATATTATTCATATTCTTATTTTTAATATCATTTTATAAAATCTAAACTAACAAAAGGTTTTATTTTCCTTAATTCTTGCCAAAAATTTGGGAAAGACTTGCTTACGCACTGCGGATTTTCTATGTTTATTGTTTTGTTTTTTATGGCAAGTAAGGAAAATGCCATTGCAATTCTATGGTCTTGATAGGTTTTTATTTGTTTTGATGGGTTATTAAAATGCCTTTGTGTTTTGTCTAAGGTTAAAACATTTTTGTTTTCAATGAATTTTATTCCGAATTGTTGTAGTTGCTCTATTGCTTTGTCTAATCTTTGCGATTCTTTTAGGTTAAGGGTTTGCAATCCTTTGTATGAAAGTTGCGAAGAGGTGCAAACATCGGCTATTAGTACGGGAAGAAACAAATCGGGTGTGCTTGTAAAGTCTATTTGTTGTGGTTGTTTTTCTAAGTCAGGGGAGTATTCTATGATTGCTCCTTCTTTTGTGTAAGAGGTAAGGACTGAGAAACTTTTGCGAAAGATTTTCTCTATTGCTTTGTCGCCTTGCAGGGAGTTTTCTTTTAGTTGGGGTAGAAAGATTTTGTGTGTTTTCTCTATTGCTACTAAGGCGTAAAAGAATGAGGCAGAGGACCAATCGGCTTCAAAGGTTTCTTCTTCTATTTTGTAATTGCCTTGTTTTATGTCTATGATGTTTTGTTTTGTCTCTACTTCTATGCCGTGGTGTTTCATCATAGAGAGTGTCATTTCAAGGTATGAAAGTGAGGTTTGATTCTCTGGGTATTTTATTTTTAAGCCTCCTTTGCAGTAAGGGGCAATCATTGCTATTGCACTAAGGATTTGACTGCTTTGTGTGGAGGGAATTTCTATGGTTTTTCCTCCTTGTAGGTCTTTTCCTTTGATTGTAAGGGGGAATATCTTTGTTTGAGAAAAGGGTTTTATTTCTGCTCCTAATTCTTTTAGGGCTTCAAGTAAGGGAAGGATTGGTCGGTGATTCATTCTCTCATCGGCATTTATTTGCCAATTACCTTTTATTGTGGAAAGTAATGCTATTAGAAAGCGGGTTGTTGTGCCTGCGTTTTGAGTGTTAAAGATTGTGGTTTCTTGGTTTGTTATTTGTTTTAATATGCTTTGAAGTAAGAGGGTATCGTCTGATTGCGAAAGGTGGGTGAGTGTTTTTTTGCTTTTAGATAAAAAATGCATTATCAAAAGTCTATTGCTAATGCTTTTGGAGTAGGGAATATTGATTTGTATCATCAATCTTTGTTGTTTAGTCCGTATTCTGTTATTTTGCGATAAAGTGTGCGTTCGGAAAAGCCTAATTCTTTGGCTGCTAAGCCTCGTTTTCCGTTGTTTCTTTCTAAGGCTTCTATTATGGCTGTGCGTTCTAAGTCTTTTAGGTTTTGTGTCGGTTGTGCTTCTTCCATTGTTATAAACTCCTCTTCTTCGTTTGAGGGTAAAAGTAAGGATTTTTGTTGTAGGTTTGTTGTTTCCAATAGTTGCCTTACAAAATTCTTTAATTGTTCTACTTCATTTCTTAGTTCTAATACATCTTTGTGGTTTTGCAATACCATACGTATTACATCATCTCTGCCTTCTGTTGTTTCTTCTCTTTGTTCGCTTATCATAGGTAGCTTTTCTAAGATAGGAATGTATTTTTGTAGTGTGGGCAGGTCTATGTTGCGATTCATTTCTAAGATAGATATTCTTTCGGCTATGTTTTTTAATTCTCTTACATTGCCTTTCCAACGATAGTTTTTAAGGTATTCTGTTGCATCTTGCGAAAGGTCTATGCGTGGTACTTGATATTTGTCTGCATGTTCGCGAGAAAAGTAACGAAACAATAGTGGTATGTCTTCTCTTCTTTCTCTTAGCGAAGGAACGTTTATAACTACTTGGTTTAATCTATAATAAAGGTCTTCTCTAAATTTGCCTTTTTCTACTGCTTTGTATAGATTGACATTTGTTGCTGCTACTACTCTTACATCAACTTTTATTGCTTTTGATGAACCTACGGGAATAATTTCTCCGTTCTCTAAGATTCTTAATAGTTTCGATTGTGTGGTAATTGGAAGTTCTCCTATTTCGTCTAAAAATATTGTTCCTTTGTCTGCTTCTGCAAAATAGCCTTTTCTATCCTTATCTGCACCTGTAAAAGAGCCTTTTATGTGTCCAAATAACTCGCTTTCAATTGTGCCTTCTGGTATTGCGGCACAGTTTACTGCTATGTAGTTGTTTTGTTTTCTCTTACTATTTTGATGAATTATGCGTGCAAAAACGTCTTTCCCTACTCCACTTTCTCCTGTTATTACAATAGTGGAGTCTGTTGGTGCAACTCTAACTGCAATGCTTACTGCTTCATTTAGTTTGTTGTCATTACCAATTATTCTGAAATTCTTTTTTACAGCAGATATATCAATATTTTGCATAATGAGTGTTTTTGGTTTTGCAAAGATAAGAATTTATGATAATTTGTCTGAATTATTAAAACAAATACCTAAACGGAAGAAGGATTACTTCGCTTAGGCGTTTGAAAATAGAGCGATTTTTCCATTCTTGATAGTTAAATGAGGTGCAATGTTTTAATGTGGAATCAAAATGTTGTCTTAATTGTGGTATCATTGAGGTTTCTTCTCCTATGAGGGCTAATTCGTATTGATAACGAAAACTTCTGTAATCGAAATTAGCTGAACTTATTGAAAAAATTTTGTTGTCTATCATTAGACCTTTGGAGTGTAGATTGCTTTGTGTGTAAAAATAAATTTTTACGCCTGCTTGATGTAATATGCCTAAGTAATGTCTTCGGATTATATCAACAAATTTCACATCTGAGTGTATCGGCATAACTACAATGGTGTTTACTCCTCGTTGAACGGCTTCACAGAGATGTTTTCTAAGATTATGCCCCGGCAAAAAGTAAGGAGTCTCTATTATTATCTCACTTTTTGCTTTTGAAATCATTCTTTCGTATTTGGTTTTTATCTTTTGTCGATAGATATTTGGAAAATCTTGTATGAAGACCCATTCTCCTGAATGTAAGTGTCGCTTTGAACCAATGTTTTTGAAAGAATAACGCTCAAAGGAACGATAACTGTCTTTGAAAGAGCGTCTAAAAATTGCTAATAGGTCTTCATCTTTTATTCTTACGTTAAGTTCTCGCCAATTTAGGCAGTAGGCTGAAATGTTTGATGAACCTATATAGGCTATTTCTGAATCTATGATTACTAATTTTCTGTGATTACGACAGTGATTTTTTGCAAGAAATGCTTTACCAAATTTCATTTTTCGGTAAATTCTTACCTCTGCACCTTCTTTTATTAGTGGCTCAAAAAATGTCTTATCTCTACCTGTCCCCCACGCATCAACAAGCAATTTTACCTCTATGCCTTCTTTTAATTTTTCTAAAAGAAGAGAACGAAATTTTTCTCCCATTGCATCTTTGTTAAAGCGAAATATTTCAATCCAAACACTCTGTTTAGATTTTCTTATGTCACTTAGCATCGACTCAAATAAGAGAAGATTATCGTCAAAAATTTTAAAATTTTCTTGCATTTGCTTATTGATTATCATTAAATAACGTAACTTTTTATTTAAAAAGTATAAATTCTTTTCATTATTTTTTATGACCTGGTCCTTCAGGAAACCAACCTTTATCAACTCTTTTGCGTTGTTGTCTTAATTCTAAAATACTCCAAAACGATGAAAAGGCTACAACCCCAAGTATTGTAGAAAGAATAACGCCCTTTACCATTAAAGATAAAATAACAAAAACTATTCCTACTATTAAAAACCACCACCAACTCTTAGCTCCAAAATAATATTCTACTTTTATTACTATTGGATGAAACAATCCAATTATCAAAAATGTTGCAATTCCTATTACTAATCCTATAAAATTCATATTATTTTCTGTATAAAATTATCATTTTTTTTCTTTGCAAAGGTAAGAATAATTTAAATTCTTATTTTAAATAAAAAACATTTTTTTAATCCACTGATTATCAAAATCAAAAACATAAAAAGAAAAAATAATTAAAAAAAATATCAAAAAAAATTTTGTGAATTAAAAAAAAGACGTAATTTTGCAATCCCAATTCACAAGAAATGAAGTTTTCTTAGTAGAATTGGAGAGATGGGTGAGTGGCTGAAACCAACAGTTTGCTAAACTGTCGTACCTAATAACGGGTACCGGGGGTTCGAATCCCCCTCTCTCCGCAGAAGATTCTACGTTGGGAAAAGAAAAACGGGGTATAGCGTAGTCCGGTTATCGCGCCACATTTGGGATGTGGAGGTCGCAGGTTCGAATCCTGCTACCCCGACAAGGGAACCAAGCGAATGGTTCTTTTTTTTAGGATGGTCTAGTAGCTCAGCTGGATAGAGCAACTGCCTTCTAAGCAGTAGGTCTCAGGTTCGAATCCTGACTAGATCACAATAAAAAAAAGAGAGAAAATAAAATTTCTCTCTTTTTTTGTTTCCTACAATTTCACTTCCTCATTATCTGCATTCAAAAAAGAATATTGCATTATTCCATAATCAGAAGAAGAAATAATTTTAATTTTTATCTTATACTTTTTCTGCCACTTACGACGAATAGATTTAAATAACCCAGCAATTATGTATGAACGTACAAACGGATGTACTATTACAGTAAGAGATTTCTCATTCTGTTCTTGTGCAAGGTATTTTATATCACTCTCTATTTCATCTACCACAACCATAGAAGATTTTATCTTACCACTTCCATTACACAAAGGACAAACCTCTGATAAATCAACATCTACTGCAGGTCTTACTCTTTGGCGTGTTATTTGCATAAGACAAAACTTGCTTAATGGTAATACTGTGTGTTTTGCCTTATCTTTTTTAAGTTCTTCGTTCATCTTTTCAAGAAGAATCTTTCTATTTGATGCTAAATTCAAATCAATAAAGTCTATAACTATAATTCCGCCTAAATCTCTCAAACGCATCTGACGCGCTATCTCAACTGCCGCTTCGCAATTCACCATTAGGGCGTTTTCTTCTTGATCTTGACCTGATTTTATTCTGTGTCCGCTATTCACATCTATTACATGCATAGCCTCTGTTTGTTCTATTACCAAATAAATCCCACTTCTTATGGTTACAACCTTACCAAAAGAACTGCGTATTTGATTAGCTACACTGAATTGTTCAAATATTGGTGTTTGCATTTTATACAAATGCAAAATATCTTCCATTTTTGGAAAAATATTAGAGATATATGCTTTTAATTCTTCATACATATCTACATCGTTTACATAGATATTTGTAAATTCTTCGGTAAGCATATCTCTTATTATTACGGAAGATTTATCCATCTCTGAAATCATCTTACATGGAGGTAAGGATTTCGGTAATTTTTTAATCAATTCGTCCCATTTTGACATCAAATCTCTCAAATCATTATCTAAATCGGCAACGGATTGTCCTTCTGCAACAGTTCGGATAATGATTCCAAAGCCTTCCGGACGAATACTCTGAATCAATCTCTTTAATCGATTTCTTTCTTCTGCGTTTTTAATTTTTTGAGAAATAGAAACCTTATTTGAAAATGGAACTAAAACTAAAAATCTCCCAGCAAAAGATATTTCTGCACTAAGACGAGGCCCTTTCGTAGAGATCGGCTCCTTGCTTATTTGCACAAGTATTAACTGTCCTTGCTTTACGTGATCGCTTATTAAGCCATTTTTTTCTAAACGAGGTTCTTTAAAATCATTTAGGTTGATATTTTCCACCGAATTATTGATTCCCATTTTGGTAAACCGTTTCATTGAGGAATAATACAAGCCTAAATCAAGGTAATGTAGGAAACCATCTTTTTCATAACCGACATCAACAAATGCAGCATTTAGCCCAGGCATAATTCTTTTAATTTGCCCGAGATAAATATCGCCAACAATGTGTTGAGACTCCGATTTTGAACGATGCAACTCTACTAACTTCTTGTCTTCTAAAAGAGCAATATCCACACCATTAGGAGAAGAAGCATCAATTATCAAATCCTTATCCACTCAAATAGTTTTTTTAAAAGATGATTAAACAAAAAAATATTGCGAAACATAAGATATATGTCTAAATGTTTCGCAATAACCTTACATAGACACTAAGTCCAAAAGAAATTATTTCTTTTTATGTCTATTCTTTCTTAAACGTTTTTTACGTTTGTGAGTAGCCATTTTATGACCTTTTCTCTTTTTTCCGCTTGGCATAACTTCAACTATTATTTTTAATGCTTATTTTACTTGTTTTACGTTTTTCTTAACTGATTCCATGAATACCTTTGCAGGTTTGAAAGAAGGAATATAATGAGCAGGTATAATTATTGTTGTATTTTTTGAAATATTTCTACCTGTCTTTTCTGCTCTTTTCTTAACGATGAAGCTTCCGAAACCTCTCAAATACACGTTTTCAGCATTCTCTCTTGTCAAAGCTTCTTTCAAAACTGTCATGAAAGCCTCTACTGACTCTTGAACTACCATCTTTTCTATGCCTGTTCTGTGTGCAATTTCTGCAACAATTTCTGCTTTTGTCATTTCTTTATTATGTTATTTAGTTACTTTAATTTATCTATAAAATTACTTTAAATAGGGTTTGCAAAGATACAAAAAAAGTTTGAATAACAAAATATTAAGTAAAAATCCACCCATTTAATAAGAAACAATTAAACATATAAGCCGTCCAACAAACGTTTAACAATACAATAATCGCTAATAATGAATATAGAATTTTTGTGTTAATTTTATGATAAAAAAAAGCAAAAAAAGACGTAACTATCACAAGATAAGTACCAAAAAGGTCTACCTTAGTAAAGTAATCCTTACAAATAATTATAGTTATCACCCCTATCACAAGACAAACTATTTGCAAAAAATTATTTCTTTTTCTATTGATTGTATCAAACAATAAAAAAACAAAAAAAGGAGTTGCCAAAAGATAACGAGCCAAAGAATACAAACCTCCATGTTGAGTAAAAAGAGCCGTAAACACATTACCAACAAGAAAAACAATGCAAATCAATCTCACATATTTCCATTTATCAAACTCTATTCTTTGTTTAGACTTTAAAGCCACTACTACCTCCCTTGCTAAAACCACTAACATCGGCAAAAAGTAAAGACAAAGAAAAGGAACGGTTATACTCCTACTCTCATTTGACCAAAAACTAAACGGCAACTGCGGTAAAGAAAGCGATTTCCCCCAATATTTTTGAGAAATAATTGATTGGAAAAACGAAGGTGCTCCCATAATCCACTGAAACAACATAACTAAAAACATTCCTAACACCACAGGAAAAACAGCCTTTAAAAACCTTTTAAAAAACAAAGAAATACTCCTATGATTCAAGGCATATAATCCCTCTAAACACAAAAATAGAATCACAAACAACAACGAAGAAGATTTTGTCATGGAAGCAAAAAGAAAACCAAAGAAATAAAACCAATATTTCTCTTTTAAAATTCCATAAAGCCCCAAAGCAATAAAAAGAAAATACAAAGCCTCCGAATAAGGCATCATAAAAATAACCATATACGGCACACAAAGCAAGAGAAGCAAATGTTTCCAAGAAATATTATTTGCAAAAATCTTAAACATAACCCACATACCTAAGGCAAATAAAAAGATATTCAACAAACTTATGCCAAGAGTAGATAAACCCGTAGCCTTCCAAAACAAAGGAAACAAAGGGTAATATGCAAAGTTTTTAATATCAGAATACATCTCCTCTTTAATAAAATTATAGTGAGAACCGTCCCAGACAGTCATTTTCTCAGAAGTAATTTTCTCAAAAGGTTTATTAGAATTTGTTATCGTCTTATTCCAAGACTCATCTAAACTTACCTCATAAGTAGGAAGAATCTTTCTAAACAAATAATGCACATCATTATTCTGCATCAGAAGATGTACACACAAAACCAATGCAAAATAAAGCACTACAAAGGATGTAAAAAGCAATGTCTTACGATTAACTTTCAGTAACATAATCAACTATTTATTTAAATGCTGACATTTAACCTTTTATCGGTCAATATCAATTATTGATCTATTTATATAAAAAACAAATTTACAGATATTTATGTGCAATATCGGTCAATATCGGTCAATAAATTTTATATTTTGTAGCAGGTCCATTCCCTATTTTTTCACATAGCATAGACTTTAACATTGACTGAATATCATTTTGTGCAGTAATCTTTGAAGGCTTTTTATCAAAAAAATCAATATACTCAGACTTAGTGAAAATATAATTAGAAGAATGAGAATCTAAAAACATTTTTACACGTTCATTCACAACAACTTTTTCTAACTTATTATAAATTATAAGAGTCGTTCTATTGTTTGAAATTGTCCATTCCGGCAATTTTTTCCCAAATTCCTTCATTTTATTAGAAATTAACGGCATTCCACGTCCTGTTTTTTCCATTTCTCCCGCAATATAAAACACTTCTGCCATAAGAGGATTACGAAGAATTGAGTTGTGAGGAAGAACCACATTTTTGTTTTTAATCAAGTTATCGGGTAATTGACCGGGATTTGTTATTTCAATTTTATCTGAATAAATAAAAATAGTGATTTCATCAAACGAATCAGAATAATCCCTATGAATTAAAGCATTACTTATAGCCTCATCAATAACTTCTATTGGATAAATGTAATCATCAATTCGTAAAGTTTCGCTTTCAATAAAAAAAGATTGTTTTGGCAAGCGTTTTTTAAAGTAATCTATCGTTTCTTTTAACAAATAAAAAACATTACCTTCTAAAATTACAGTATCGTCAAAGTGATTAGCCGTTTTCCCTTTACTCATCAACTGAATCCTTATTCGAGATTGAGGAATAAACTTTCGAGTATTTTCAGAAAACAAAGCAATTGCACCGTTTTTTATTTGATAAGAATCAACCAAGTTTAGTTCAGATAAAGTTGATAACAACCCTGTGTTACTCTTAACCAATCGCGAAGAAGACAAACCTTGATTATAAACCTTATTCATAAGATTCTCATCTAAATCACTTCGCTCGACATTAAGATTAACTATTGATTCCCAACCAGATTTCACAGAAAAAGAATCTCTCATCAAACAACTAATTTCATCAGGCGAAGGGACAATAATCAAACCTTCTCTATTGATATAATATCTACCTTTATAGGAATAAGGAGGCAAACTTCCCTTTACTACTGTTACTAAAACAACCAATTTATCCTTGTATAATTCTTTTTGGATATAAACAAGAGGTAAAGGAGATATATGATTTATAATTTCTAACTGTAATTCTTTGCCAATTTCATCGTCCTTAACTCCTATATAATTCCCTTTATCATCTATTCCAACAACAATCCACCCTCCCTTATCATTTAAAAAAGCACATATTATCTCCGAAATTTTTTCAATTTCACAATTAGAAACACATCTAACAGGAGAAGGAAGATGTTTTTGCAACAATAGGATTTCCACAAAACTATTTTCCATCAATCAAACTTTTTATACGTTCAACATCTTTAAACTGTGCTTCTATAAATCTTAGAATTTCTTCACTATTTCGATAAGGTTGAGCCCAATTGCCAACTCTTTCCATAATTTTAATATTTGATTGTATAGCAAGCCTATAAATCTCAATACATTCTCCGTGAATTATATTATTAGGCAAAAGTTGCGTCTTAATTTCACCATTTTCAAATAATTGTTTTTGCTTATTCAAAGGAATATCTTCAATTTTCATATTCATAAGTTTCAGAAATTTATGAGCAAACTCTACCCTATAATCTGCTAATACAAACCTCGGCATTTTCAATTCAATTGCCTTATCAAATTCTTGTGCAGTAATTGAACGCCCTTTTTCTTCCAGAATACCAGAACCAACAAGAGGGCAAATAATTCCTAAGAAAACATCACACTCTTCAACACCTTTCACACAATTTATTAGATTAGATAAACGGCTATCCAAAGGAATTGTTCCTTCTTTTGACATATACACATCGTATCCAAAACCATCAAGAGTTGCAAATACACGTCTTAAATCTGTTTCAAAGTCATAAACAGTTGAAGAAACGAAAACTTTAATGTGATTACGCTTAACACTCATTAAAATACTTATCTAATAATTTATAAAATTCAAAACTTCTACAAAGTTAATACATTTCGCTAATTTTTTCTTAGTTTTTAAAAAATATTTCAAAGAATTAAAAAAATAATTCTTTGTTTTAGAAAATTACTTCAAAGAATTAGAGCTTCTACCTTAAGAAGGTAATCCAATTACCACAAAGGGGTAATTTTAAAAAATAAGGAATAAGAAAAATAATCTCCTATTCCTTTTCTTTAAACAAAGAAAAAAGCTTGCCTAAACTAAGTTAGACAAGCTTTTCTATTATTATGAATTGTAACGATTAATATTCCCACATATCTTCTTCCATCTCAAAAAGATAATCCTCTATCCTTTGAGACTCCATTATTGCATCTATTCCAGAAGCATAATTTTCAATCCATCTATTAAAGTCGTTAGATTCTCTAATTACATAACTTGAGAATATTCTTTTACGGAAAATATCATCGTATGAACGTCTTGCTCTATCGTTATCCATATTATAAACCTCAGCATTCGCCAATAATTCTCTTACTTCAGGGTCATTGTATCTTATCCAAGCAAGAGGCTGCGGTACAGGAGGAACTCCTTCTTCTTTTTGTAGCATATAGATTAAAGCAAAACCTATTATTCTAACATCTTCAACAGAACGATTCTTATCAATAAACCAATCTTCTTTTATACGTAACATTGTAACATCTTCTGGTTTAAGAGATATTGTAATCGTATCAAACGTTTCTATGTCATTTCCATCAATATCTTGTTCCCATTTTGAAATTATTTCCGTACCTCCGAGAGATGCTTTCATTTCTTCCCAATTTACTTCTTTTTCAAACATATCAGTTTCAAATCCTCTAATACGTCCTTCTGTTAAAGCTTCATCTAATATAGTGAAAAGATTTTTTCTTCCTTGGTCTGGAAGTGTTGGATAATAAAATACTTGATTTATTTTTTCCTTAAAGTCAATTACTCTCCAAACCCTATGAGCCCAAACCACATCTGCCTCCCTCACGTATGGAAATTCAAATGCTTTTTTACCATTTTCAATAAGTTCTGATTCTTTTTCATAAAATCCATCAGAATTATCTTCTGGTTCATCTACCACTTGAGCAAACAAACTTGGTGATAGGAAGAAAAATAAACCTAATAATATAACTTCTATTTTTTTCATAATCACAAATATTATTTAATTGTAAATATCATATCCTTATTAGACACTTGAACTTCTCCAACAGGTCCAACAGCTGTTATATCTTCTATATAAATTTTGGTTCCCCTTCTCGCTTTCCTTATTTGTGCAACTATATCTGGTGGAAATTTAGCTCCTGTCACTGCTGTTGCAGGTTTTGCATCTCCTCCACCTATAATTTGAATCTTGAATGAAGCAATTCTATACTGCACAGGGAAATCAAAATCTCCTTTTTCTACACGAAGACCTCCTTGTGCTGCCAACACTTCTTTTTCTATTTTTCCACCTTGTTGTTTACCAACCATTGCTATTGGAGCTGGAATACGTTTAGTTCTAAACTTCATTGTACCCATGTCCATATCTTTTCCGCCCATTTTAGCCCTTACATTGATTTGACATGTTTCTTGTTTAGTAACCTTAACTGTATATTCTCCATCTTTAACCTTTGTTAATGTTCCGCCTGCACCTGATATTGTAGCAACAATGTCTTTTGAGTTTGCACCTGGTACTGATATTGCTAACGGGTTGTCAACTCCTATATAGAACACATTCATATTTGTTGCAGATATTGTTGCAGATGGTGCAGCAACAAAATATTCTCCTTCAAATTCGTATGGCACAGAACCCGTTTCTTTTTTAACAAATACTGTTCCTTTGTATTTTTGTTGTCCCAAAGCACCTGCCCCAAACTTCAACTTCAATACACCTGAATCCCCTACTATGTTTTGTCCTCTAACTTCACCAGTAAGTTCACTCTTTGAATCGTATGCTGCAACTATTACATCTGCTTCATATTGTCCTCCTTGAATTATGTAAGTAGACTTTGGCAATACCCTTGCAACTACTTGGTCAAACTTAAAGTCATCAGCAGAAATTTGTGAATAAAGGTGATTTACCAAGTCCATTTCTGCATTTTGAATTTCTGATTTAAATTTATTCAAAAGCACCATATCGGCTGTAACAATGGTATGGTAAAAATTATACATCTGCCAATTCTTTTCTTGATCTTGAGCATCCTTCCAAGTTCCTTCTGTTACTATTTGCATGCTCTTTAACATTTTCTTGTAGGCTTCACTTTGAGCGTATGTAAGCATATCAGCTTGGTAAGCTTCTATTTTTTTTCTTAATTCTATTGCCTTACCAGCAGAGCCGTCTTCAGTTCCCGCTAAGAAATAGTTTGTTGGAATATCATAGTTGTCTTTCTTTACTATAGCAGAGAAACCTTTTTCGTTTAATAACTTTTTAGATTCTGCAACGCCTCCTTCCAAACCATCTACTGCAACGTGTAACTCATATTTAATGTTGTCAATATATTCCAACATTTTTTTAGTCTTTTCTCTTACTTCTTGTGCTTTCGCCCAATTATCTCCTACTTTACCAGGGTTTCCATTGTAAGCATTCTCAAAAGCAATGTAAGTATTTTCGGCTTTACCTGCCATCAACTTATTAGTTACTTCAACGCTATCACCCACTGTAACGAAAGCATTTATTATATCTGCAGAAACGTTTAAGGCCAACATCGCTGTGTACACCAAGTACATCATCGATATCATTCGCTGCCTCGGCGTTTCCGGACAATTCGTAGCACCCATAGTTCTCTAATTTTATTTTTAAAAATTATCTTTTGACTATTCTTTAATTAAAACTATGCTTTTGTTTGCATTGCAGCAAGCATATTTCCATAAATATCGTTCAACGCCCCTACTTTCTTTGAGAGTGCATTTACTTGCTCTTTGTATCTTAATACATTTTCTGCTGTATCTGCAAAGTTTACAACTAAGTTGTCTATTCTTTCTTGAACTGCTTTTGTTGCTTCTAATTGAGTAGAAGAATTTTGTATTTGCATTTCATATAAAGCATTAATTGAAGAAAGACTTGATGCCATAGTTTTCAATTCATCTAAGTAAGATGCATCTCCTACTGAAAGTGTATTTGCTGTTTCTTTGTAAATATTTGCTAATGTAGAAACTGCTGATGTTGCTTCTTGTACTGATGATAAGTATTCTCCTGATACTAATAAGTCTTTATTTAAGTTATCTGCTGTTTTCTTATATGCAGATGATAATTCTACTACTGATTCCGAAGCAACATTTATATTTGATGTAAATTTTTCTGATGCAGCAGCTGCCCCTGCTATATTGTTCAAACCTGCTGTTGTTGTAGAAAGATTTTGTAAACCTTTTCCTAAACTTTCTATCAACTCAGGTCCTATCTTAGCATCTGCCAACATTTTATCTAATTCTTGTGTACCAGATAATCCACCTATTATTGTTGTTCCACCAGCTACTCCACCTTCAATTTGTACTGATGCGTCTCCTTTTTTATCTTTTTTCTTTTCTTTTTCTGACGCATGTCCGTGTGCATCTTCCATTCCTGCCAATTCAGGATATACTAAACTCCAATCGTATGTTACGTGTAATGGTTCAAATGCTGATGCAAAGAAAATCAAGGCTTCAATACCCATACCTACGATAAGCATTGGACCTGCACCTGGCCAGTGGTTGATTTTGAACAACGCTCCAACGATTACGACCGCTGCACCCATACCATATAATTTCGCTGTTATTTCTTTATAAGCTTTACTTGTTACTATTTTGTCTATAATTCCCATAACTATCTATTTTTTTCCTTAAATGATTTTTAATTTTAGTTCTCTATTAATTATTCTTAGTTTTATTATTCTACGTAAACATTTGAAGATGTTTTTGGATTATCTCCTCTTACTCTTCCTAAATATGATTGTACGCAACGAAATCCAATGTAACTCTTACCTGAGTCTTGGTATTCATACGAACGAGTTGCTGTTTGAATGAAATATTTTTGATCTTTCCAAGAGCCTCCTCTAACTGTTTTTCTTTTCATAACAGGAGCATCGTCTTCAGAAGCAAGATATACGTTTACTTGATTCAAATCATGAGCGAAGTTGTATGCTGATTCGTTGTATGCATCTTCACACCATTCTGCAACATTTCCTGCCATATCGTATAATCCAAAACCATTAGGTGCATAGTGAGCAACTAGGATTGGTGTTACGCCTCCATCATCTCCGTAATTTCCTCTTAAAGGTTTGTAGTTTGCTATAAAACATCCATTACCATTTCTTACGTATGGACCTCCCCAAGGATAAGGTGCACCATCAACTCCTCCTCTTGCCGCATATTCCCATTCAGCTTCGGTTGGCAAACGGAAATCTTCCATTCTTTCATATTCTTTTTTAGCCAAATAGTTGTTCATCATAAGTGTTCTCCATACCGAAAAAGCTTTTGCTTGTTTGTATGAAACTCCAACTACTGGATAATTATCATATCTTGGGTGGCTAAAATATGAACGTGTAGCCGCATCATTATAAGAATATGCATAATCATGAACCCAACATAATGTATCTGGATACACATTGATTACTTCCCTTTTATAGAATTTATTCTTGTTATTTAATCCATCAGGACGAGAAGCAAATGACGACCCTCTATATTCTTCAGAAGCTGTTGTTTCAAAATTCTTTTGGCTCGCTGCTCTAAGATCTATCCAATAATATTCATAGTTCAATCTCTTTGCATCTATTTGCATAGCACCATAAAATCTTTCATCAACAGGAATAAACATTTCCGCTAATGCTTCCCTTTCATCTGCATTTTCCAATGTCCAATCTATTTTCTTGCTCCAATTAATTACAGGTGTTTCTAATTCTTCTCCCCATTGGTCTGCCTCTATTAAGTAAGTTTCAGGGAAATCTTCTCCTAATAACTTGTAAGCAATTGAGTCTCTCACCCAATAGACGAATTGACGGTATTCATTATTTGTAATTTCCGTTTCATCCATCCAAAAAGACTGAACTTGTACTGTTCTGGGTTGCCAATCATAAAGTTTGTAAACATCTTCATCTGAAGAACCCATCAAAAAACTTCCCTGAGGTACATCAACCATACCATATGGTTGCATATCCAAGAAGTCTGGCCTTTCTTGTACACCTATGACTTCACCCTTATCAGAGGAGCCGCAACTGAACATCAAAAAGGCTGTTGAAATTAACAAAAATATTTTCTTCATATCACAAATTATTTTCTTGTTTTAATAAAATACGTAATCTTTATTATATATGTTTCAATTTTATCCCCTTAGAATCTACGTGTATTTCTATAAATAGTAGGTGGTTTAGGAGGATTCTCTATCTTGAAACAAAATCTTGCAAATAATTCTAACGATCCAAATGACTGCGTAGAAATCCTTGATGTTGGGATATCGTATGACACTCCTAATTTAAAGTCTCCAAATGCGACACCTCCTATTAACACCATTGCATCTTGAACTCTATATGTCATTCCTCCCCAAATTTTGTGTTCCCACTCCAACAATAATGAAGCATCTACTTGATAAGCTGATTTGGAAACAAAATCTGTTTTTACTAATGCAGAAGGCAATATCCTTAATGATGGGTAAGCAGGAAGAGCCCATTCATATCCTGCCAATATATAATAAAATCTTCTATTATCCCAATATAAATTATCACTCGATGTTTGCAATAACTTAGAAGTAGATAAACCTATATATAATTTACCTGGTATTTGATAGTAAATCCCTGCTCCTAAATCAAAAAGAAAATCACTTTGCTCCGACAAATCTCCTAATACTGGGTCTAAACTTGTTCCTATTTGGTCATCTTCTCCAAAAACATCTCCCCCTATTAATTGAGTCTTATCTAGAGATGAATTAAACAATTGAGCCTCAATACCTATTGCCAAATTACCTGTAGGGAACTGTATTCTAAATGCATAATCTATCTTTGCATGAATATTATCTCTATATCCAATTTTATCCGATATTATAGTAGCTCCAATTCCTCCATGCAAGAACCTAACTGGCATATCAAAAGAAAAATTCATTGTTTCTCCTGTAGAAGCCGAGGAAGCCTCTCCATAAACATCAGTTAGTCCCATTCCCATCCATTGATTACGATAAAAACCCGTTAGACATATAGCTCCATTGCTACCTGCATAACCAGGGTTATAGGATAATCGATTAAACATATATTGTGAAAATTGTGGTTCTTGTTGTGCACACAACGAGAATGGTGTTAACAACACCAAACTTAGCACGTAAATCAACGCACTTAATTTCACAAATCGTTTGTATTTATATTGTACAAATTGTAACATCCACTTTTATATTTTATGTCTCTACACGCTTCCTAAAATATTTAAATAATTCACAAAGCAGTCGTGCAAAAGTAAAAAAAAACTTTATAAAAAAGAAGTTTTAATCGTTTTTTTGTTAATAACTATTTTCAATTTTCATCTTTAAATATTGATTATAAATACATTATAAAAAAATGTATTTTTACTTCTTTTTAACAATGTATGCTGATTTATATGTATTTTTTAAGTCTTTAAGAGCTTGTTCTGCTAATTTTATAGAAAGAAATGGTCCTATATTTACATAATAATAGTCTGTATTTAGAACTTTTTCTAATTTTATCATATCTTTATATGACATTGACAATTGCTCTCTTATGCTACTAGTATCTTCTACATTGTTTATTGAACATAAACGCACATAAAAAGAAAAACTAAAAACAGAATCATTTATAATTCCTTTTGAATGAAATATTGAATCTAATTTATAATTATACACACTATCAGATATATTTTCTTTATCTAATCGTTTTAATATTTCATCTTGATTTACCAAAATTTCTTTATAATTTTCTCCCACTATCTCCACCTTAACCTTTGCTGTTCCTGTTTTATGTAGTAATATTTGTTTTGCAGCAATAAGAGATAAATCTATAACCCCTTTTTTAGGACATCTATCATTTACCTTAACTAACACAGAACGACCATTGGATAAATTTGTCACCTTCACTATTGTATGCAACGGAAGTGTTTTGTGTGCTGCCGTATATTTTTTCTGCGAAAATATTTCCCCTGAGGACGTTCGCCTATTTTCAAACATATTATGGTAATATGTTGCCTTACACTCAAATACATTTTGTTTTTGAGCACACACTCTATCATCTATTCTACTAAGACAAATTATCAAAAAAATGAAAATTATGTTTTGTAATTTTACCATGCTTTTGCGTCTTCGTCAAACCATTTATTTTGCAATTTCATCACTTGCTCTATAACATCTCTAACACAGCCACTACCTCCATTTTTATGAGAAATATAATCTGACACTTGTTTTATTTCTTCTGTCGCATCAGCAGGACAAGTAGCCACACCTGCCATTTGCATTACATCATAATCAGGAATATCATCTCCCATATAAAGCACTTGATTAGTTGTCAATTGTTTTTCGTTTAAAAATTTTTCAAAAATCTCTTTTTTACGATGAGAACCTAAATACACATCTTTCACACCCAACATTGCCATTCGTGACGCAATACTATTTCCGCTACCACCTGAAATAACTGCAACTACATATCCCTTACGCAAAGCATATTGTATAGCATATCCATCTTTCACATTTCCACTACGAACAATGATCTGATCATTTACAGACCATATATTCCCATCACTTATTACTCCATCGTAATCAAAAACAAATGCCCTTATATCACGCAATTTAGACTTGTAATTCATAACTAAAAATACATTTGTTTTATTAAATAATTCTGTACATAATCTTTCACTCCATCTTCCAAAGAATAAAAAGCCCTATTATAACCTATTGATTTTAATTTATTCATAGAAGCTTCTGTAAAGTACTGATATTTGTCCCTTATATCAATAGGAATATCTATATATTCTATATTTGGACCCTTGCCCATTGCAGAAAATGTAGCTGAAGCTAAATCATAAAAACTACGAGCTTTACCTGAACCAAGATTATATATACTGCTTTGAGGTTTGTGAGTCATCAAATAAAACAATACATCAACAACATCTTTTACATACACAAAATCTCTCATCTGCTGCCCATCTTTATAATCATCTCTATGGGAACGGAATAATTTTACCTTATTTGTAGTTATTATTTGATTAAATGAATGAAATACTACAGAAGCCATTCTGCCTTTATGATATTCATTTGGTCCATAAACATTAAAAAATTTCAATCCAGCCCAAAAAGGAGGTTTTTCATTTTGAGATAATGCCCATAAATCAAATTCATGTTTTGAGCGTCCGTAAGGGTTAAGTGGTTTTAATTGGTCAATAAGATTTAAATCATCTATATAACCATTTTCTCCTTCACCATAAGTAGCGGCGGAAGATGCATAAACCATTGGAATATTATACTCAGTACATATTTTCCATATATTTTTTGTATATTCAAGATTTAACTTAACAAAAATATTCCAATCAAACTCTGTTGTATCAGTTCTTGCACCCAAATGATATACACCTTCTACTTGATTGGCATTTTCTTTAAACCAATTTATAAAATCCTTTCTTTCTATTTTCAAAGAAAAAGTAGAATGCATATAGTTGTTGTTTTTCTCTGTTTTAGAAAAATCATCAACAATAACAATATCCGTTATTTTTTCAATATTCAATTTACGAAGCATACAACTTCCTATAAATCCCGCTGCACCAGTTAAAACTATCATATTATTAAAATTATTTTTCGTTAAAACTATATTCAATCATTTTTTCATATACATTTCTCCATCCTATCCATTCTCTTTTATTAGAAAGACTCTCATTATGCCATATACTTATCATTTCTCCACCAACACATCTTACCTCATCCGTCATTTGTTTTATTTCTTCAATTGCTTCTTCTGGTAAAAGTTTTAAACCATTTTTCAAAGCCACATCCATATACGCAAAAGGATGGACTCTTAATTTTGTTTCATAGTCTTGAGCTAAATCATAAAAATTAAAGCTACTACAAATACCTGCTCTGAAACCTATATTTTCAGAATACCCCATTGAAAAATCATGTTCAATACTTCCTGTTGCCATTAGATTTCTATACCCTTCTGGTAAACGAAAATGCAAATAATGATAACGTGAACGTTTAATAGGCTTATGTAAAGTTTCTTCTAACATCCTTACCTGAGATGTAATCAACTGCGGATACTCAAAGCTATCATAAGAAGGGTGTACACCTACTTTACCATAATCACATAAATGTTTTACTAATCTTTTAAATCTGTTATTATATGGATTTATATTCTTATCATACTTCCCTTGATCGCCAAACAAAACAAAAAATATAGTATTGACATCATATTTTTCAACCAATGAAATTATAAAATCAAATGTATCATAAGGATCTTGTTGTATCTTAGAAAGAACCCTTAATCTTTCAAAACAAAGCGACAAATCCCCTTTTAGCAAATCTCTGAAAAAACCTAATAAATTTCTTGTAAATCCTTTACATGTATAAGAATATGCAGAATCAATATCTATTGTATTTATATAAGAATATTTATTAGTTTGCAAAAATAATTCAGGATAACGATTTTGTATTTTTGTTTTAAGTTCATTTACCCATATATTAACAATAGGCCTTTTTAAAAATCCTTTTTTATACGCTAAACTATCTTCTGCTTTAAAACGAGAATGTTTATCTTTTACATACGGCAAATACTCCTCATATCTAGAAACCAAATAAAAACATGCGGCCAAAACATCAAAATCACATATTGATTCTTTAGAATAAGATTTAAAAATATATGGAGTATTATCTTTCTCAAAATAATTTATATCAACTATTTCTATTATCGTTTGAAACAATAGAGATGAACTAACTAAAAAAAGTTCATCTGCTATTGGTTTAGTAGTATAAGATAATTTAGGGCCATCGTACTGCATAAAGTATTCTTTATCTATTGTAATAAAATACTTTATTGACATCAACTCTTTAAATACTAAATTTAAAGTATAGCCTAACCTATTAGTTAATTTATCTACATAAATCAACAACATACTTATCTTAATTCAAAATTATCTCCTAAATATTTTTTTCTAACTTGCTCATCATTTGCCAATTCTTGTGGCGTTCCGTATCTAAACACACTTCCTTCTATAAGCAAATAAGCCCTATCTGTTATTGATAACGTTTCATGAACATTGTGATCAGTTATTAGCACTCCAATATTTCTATTTTTTAAACCCTTCACAATATTTTGAATATCTTGGACTGCAATTGGATCCACTCCCGCAAAAGGCTCATCTAATAAAATAAACTTCGGGTCTGCTGCTAATGCTCTTGCAATTTCTGTTCGTCTTCTTTCTCCTCCAGAAAGCTGAATCCCTTTGCTTTTTCTTATATGCGTCAAACTAAACTCTTCTAACAAGGCATTCATTTTATATTCTCTTTCTTTAACAGAAAGTTTTTTATTAAACTCTAAAATTGACATTATGTTATCTTCAACAGATAGAGTCCTAAAAACCGAAGCTTCTTGAGCGAGATAACCCACACCTTCTTGCGCTCGTTTATACATTGGCATATTTGTAATATCAACATCGTCCAAAAATACCTTTCCTGAATATGGTTTTATTAAGCCAGTCATCATATAAAACGTTGTTGTCTTTCCTGCTCCATTTGGACCCAAAAGACCAACTATCTCTCCCATTGACACTTCTATTGAAACGCCCTTAACAACAACTCTTTTCTTATATTTTTTAACGATATTTTCTGTATATAGCCTCATTTTTTCTTTGTTTTACTTGGACAAAGTTAAGAAAAAATTTTTTTATTCCATGATTTCTTTTGCTAATTCAAAGAATCTATTGCACGGAAACCCAACAACATTATAATAATCCCCTTGAATATTTTCTATACCCACAGTTCCAATCCATTCTTGTATACCATAGGCTCCTGCCTTATCAAAAGGTTTAAATTTGTTTACATAATAATCTATTTCTTCTTCGGTCAATTCTTTAAATTTAACAATAGTTTCTTGTGAAAAATGCCTTGAAATATTTTTATTATTTCTTAGGCAACAGCCAGTGATAACCTTATGACTTTTATATGACAATAGTCGAAGAAAATCTTTTGCTTCTTGCTCGTTTTTAGGCTTTCCTAAAATAACTCCATCAACAACAACTATTGTATCAGCAGTTACAAGAATAGAATTATCTTCTATTTCCTTAATATAATTTTCTGATTTTTTGATTGCCAAATACTCCGCAACACATTCTATATCTAAGTTTTCTGGAAATAATTCTTCAATATCTATTGCATCTACAATAACTTCAAAACCCATCTGTTCCAACAATTGCTTCCTTCTTGGAGATTTTGAAGCTAAAACTATCTTTGTCGAAAGCAAATTAGAAAGAGACATTTTACTAATAGATATTTATTATCATAAACAATCCCGACACAAACATCATTCTTAAAAATTCAGAAAGGAATCCGTAATCCTGTATTGATTTTGCATTTTTAAGTTCTCTTAAAAAAAATAACATAGGCACGCAAATAATCAAAACACAAATTATTAAAGAGACGTTTGTATATCGAGTAAACAAAAAATACAGTGTAACTGCTATAAAAATAGATGTAAGAATATAAAGAATATTTTTTGTTTTCTTTTCCCCCAACAAAACGACAATAGAATGAGTTTCGCACTCCCTATCGCCCTCCTCATCTTGCATATCACCTACAATCTCTCTAATTAAAGTTAGTAAAAACGTAAGAAGAGTAAAAAATAGTGCAACATACAATAATTCCTGCTTTAAAGGAATTATTATAACTTTGAACAATCCTCCCGGGGTATTCATCAAAGCAAATACTTCAAACAAAACAGGAAGAAAAACTACCATTGAATACAATATAGCAACTACAACATTGCCTACAACAAAGCTCCTTTTATATTTAAGTGAATAAAAATAGGACATAAAAACAAACACAATCATTAAAGAGCCTAAATGCAAAAATCCATTTAAATATCCAATAACATACGCTATTAAGACTGCTATAATAGACAATATGTAAAACAATGAAAGAACTCTTTTTTCAGAAATAATCCTATCTATATACAAATCCTTTTCTGCTCTATTTATTTTATCTATATCTTGATCAAAATATTCATTTATTAAAATAGAAGCAACTACAATAAGCAAAACAGATAAACAAAAAACGAAATACTCTAAATTAGAAATTGGACTTACAATGTCCCCCACAAAGTTTAAGTAAAACGGCTTAATTAAGAAAAATCTTACAACAATAAGTGCAATAAGACACAATAATAGGCTTTTCCAACGAATTAAATTAAAAAAATCCTTCATCGAACTACTTTTTCTTTATTTCCTCTTTTATTTTCTTTCCATTTTTGAAAATAGTTTCTGACAAAACATTCCCTTTCTTGTCGTAATTTCTCCAAGTACCTGACTTTTGTCCTTTATTGTATTCTCCCTCAGCAGATTTTTTATTTGCTGAAAAATATTCTATCCATTTGCCATTTGGTTTTCCATCTTTGAACTCTTGTTCACGTTGTTTATATCCATTTTGTGCATAGAAAACCCACAAACCATCTTTTTTACCCTCAATATACCCACCTTTCTCTATCAAAATTCCTTCTGCGTAACGCTCCCAACGTCCATTCATAACACCTTCCTTATAATCCGCCTTTTGATATATACTACCATTTTCATCATATAAAATCTCTGTACCATTTTTCACTCCATTCAAATAATCAGTTTGTGTTTTTCGAGAACCATCTGCATAAAAAACTTCCCACTTGCCACTCATTTTTCCTTCAACAAAACGACCTCTTGTATTTATTTCTCCATTTTCAAAATAACTCTCCCAAATCCCTTCTTCTTTTCCTGCAATATAACTTCCTTTATGATGAATCTTACCATTTTCGTAATAAGTATTCCACAATCCCTCACGCAAACCATTTCTATAATCTCCTTCTCTCCATTTTTCTGATGTTTCATAATAATAAATCCAACGGCCATTTTCCTTATCATCTACATAAGCTCCTTCACTTCCCTTTTGTCCATTAACTCTGTAATAATATATCCAATTACCATCACGTTTCCCCATTTTTAAATTGCCTTCCATATCTTTCTTCCCATCAGAAAAGAACCACGTTGCATATCCGTCAAGTGCATTATCCTTATATGAGGCTTGTATTTTCTTATTTCCGTTCTTATAATATTCGTTGTATTCTCCTTGTTTCAATCCATCAACTACATTATAAGAATATTGTATTTGTCCATTATCATAAAAAGCTTTACATTCTCCTTTTCCTGACAAGAACTCTTGCTTTTGTAGTTTTCCATCAGCATAATAATCTTTCCATTCTCCTACTTTAAGCCCCTTTTCATTGTATTCTCCTATTTTTTGCAAACTTCCATTCTCATAAAACCAACGCCACTCTCCTATTCTTATATTTTTATCTGACAAAGTACCCTCTGTTGCTTTTTGACCATTTTGCCAATATTCCACATAAGGCTTTTGTGCATTTAATACATTTACACTGATAAATAAAATCAATAAGAAATTAAATATTCTTTTCATATAATATTATTTTGGTTTTGAATATGTTATTCTAATCTTAATAGGTGTGGTTTGATTATTTGTTCCATTAAGAACAACTCTGTTTGCAGTAGAACGTCTTTCATCTGGAACAAGATATAAATCAAGATCGTCAATATTTCCATTTAAATAATTTTCAAAATGCATTGTTACATTCAATCGATATGAATTTGTTGTATGTTCATACCTACCATCGTAATAAGTATCTGAAACCTGAGCATCATGAATTAACACCATTGTGGTATCTCCGTTAGAAACATATTTTCTATAACACAATATCTTTTGAATAGGCAAAGTACTTTGTCCAATCTCCGCAACAGGTATTTCAATAACTGCTCTATTTATCGCTACATTATTATGTTCTGCACCTTGGTTTATAGAATCTTTCCAATAATTTTTAAAAGCCTGTTCATCTATATCTAACTTAGCCATACTTATTCCCATATTACCCAAATAGATATATTCACTACTTAACCCCAAAGTATCTCTTTCCAAACCATTTATTTCACTGCCTGCAAAGTCATATTCATACCGCATAAATCTATTACCTCTTTCAGGGAAGTTTAACTTATAGGTTTGTTTTTTATCGTCTTTTTCATAATACAAAACAAGTCCTGTTATAGAAGAAGTCATATCTACGTATGCCATAAATCCATTTTCATTAACTTTTTCTGCAACAATTTTTATACCTTTTATCAATTCTTGAAACTGATCATTATCTCCTTTAAAGCTTTGTATCTTTTGACAAAACTCATTATCTGTTATTTTCAATCGTAAATGAGGATTCAAAGTATCTATTCCCATTACAACATCACTATTGACATCAATATCTACCTCAGAACTAAAAATAGGCAACGATTTAACCGCAACATCATCAAAAGAGTACTTTTTAGTTGAATCTAACGCTTCATCAAGTTCATAAACCAATACTTTCATTCTTGTTGACGATAAAGCAGTATCCGAAGAGTATCCTCCAGAATAAGCTAATGTTAAATAAATTGAATCTATTGCAAAAGTTGTAAAATCTTCTGCCGTTGAAGACAAACAAAGTTGTGTAAAAATCTCTGAAGACACACTTCCAAATTTATCATCTTTGTATTCTCCAAATACATTATATCTATAATTTGCAGTAAGCAAAGAATCTTCTTTAAAAAAACAAGAAGACATTTTAACATCCGTAAATAATCCTACTGATAATTTATCATTTTCGTCAATTAAGCCTATACCCAAAGTTTCGTTTTCATCAACACAAGAAAACAAAGCAAACAAAGGTAGGAGCAATAGCCACTTCAATCTACTCATAGTTTTAAATTTTATTCCTCATCTATTACTGCCAATGAATCATAAAGAGCATTTATCTTTTCTCTTTGTTCTTCAAAAGGAGCGTAATCAATAACCTGCTTTTTATTTGCAATTGCAAAATCAATCAACTCTTGATTCACACCCTCTTGTGCTACAACGACAGCATCAGAATATGAAATTGCCGCTTTCATTAGATTAAGATAAGTAGGCTCTTTGTAGGCTTTCCAATCTTTTTGAGTACCTCCTTCAACTTTTAGTTTCTTTAAGAATGTCTCAACCAATGCACCTTGGAATTCATCATTAAATAAACTTAAAACAACTTTACTATCATTAAAGAAAGGATTATTTTTATACTCTGTTCTTTTAACATAAAATGGCAACAAAGCAGTAAACCAACCTACACAATGAATAACATTTGGTTTCCAACTAAGTTTTTTTATTGTTTCCAACACTCCCCTTGCATAAAACATTATTCTTTCATCATTGTCTTTAAACAAACTGCCATCAACATCAAGAGCATTTGCTTTTCTTTGGAAATAATCCTCGTTATCTATGAAATAAACTTGTAGTCTTGCAGATTGAATAGAAGCAACCTTAATTATCAATTGATGATCACTATCATCAATTATCAAATTCATACCAGACAAACGAATAACTTCGTGCAACTGATTTTTTCTTTCATTTACGCCACCAAATTTAGGCATAAATAATCTTACTTCTTTACCTTGTTCTTGAATATATTGAGGAAGAAATCTTCCTACATTTGCCAAATCAGACTCCAAATAAGGAAAAACCTCCTGATTGACATACAAAACTTTCGTTTTTACCATTTTTTATAAATTGAATATAATATGCAAAATTACAAAAAAATAACCAAAGAGAGTTATTTATCAATAAAATTTCCTTTCTTTTAGCATTGGGACAAACTTAAATTCCCCGTATGACTGAACATCCATTTCCGTTTCACTGATTCTTTGAATCTTATACATTGTTTGAGTATCAACTCCAATAGGTGCTACCATAATCCCCCCAATCTTCAATTGAGAGACAAGAGTCTTAGGAATAGACGGAGCAGCGCAAGTAATCAAAATTTTATCAAAAGGAGCGAAAGCCGGAAGTCCTAAATAGCCATCACCAAAAAAACATTTTGGTTTAATTTTCAAAGCATCAAAAATCAATTGTGCTGAATTATGCAAAGGCTTAAACCTCTCTATCGTATAAACCCTTGCTTGCATTTTACAAAGCACACTTGTCTGATAACCCGACCCTGTTCCAATCTCCATAATCTTTTCAAAAGGAGAAACATCTAACAATTGAGTTTGATAAGCTACAGTAGAGGGTTGTGAAATCGTTTGCTGACATAGTATTTCCAAAGCTCTATCCTCATAAGCCAAAGTATCCAAAGAAGAATCTAAGAAAAAGTGTCTTGGAACATTATTCATTGCATCTAAAACCCTTTGATCACTAATTCCTTTATTACTTAAATGCTCCACCATTAAGCGTCGCATTCCTTTATGCTTATAACTATCAACAAACATTCTTTAACCTATTTAATTAAAACGAAAAAGCAAAGATACAAAATATATTTAAAATAATTTGTACCTTTGCAAACAACAAAAAATTTAAAGACATGAAAAAAATAATTTGCATAATAGTCCTTTTAAGTTTAGGTTTGTCATCATGCGACGAATTTAAAAATGGACAAGAAATACCTTCCTATATTTATGTTGAAGGATTTAACCTTGAAGAAAACCCAGATTTTATTTTTTCTCAATCAAACGATTTATTAACCCAAGACATTAGAGATGTATGGGTTTATGTTGATAACAATATTTTAGGAGCTTTCCCTCTACCTTGTTCAATTCCAATCTTAGAGGAAGGAGAACACAAAATAGATTTAAGACCGGGCATAATATATAATGGTATGAACAATATGAGAGAAGCATATTCTTTCTACACAACCTACATTGAGTCTATTGACTTAGTACCAGGGGAAGAAGTTGTCTTGGATAAGAAAAACATAATGTACGATTCCGAAAAAAGTGTTATGCCTTTCAAAGAAACTTTCGAGAGTTATTTCGTGAATTTCCAACAAGCAGACGTAATAACAGAAGATCCTCAAACTATGACAGTGATTAGAAACGATAGTGTTAAGTATGGTAGCAATTGTGGTGCGATTTACTTTGAAGAAGGAGGACATAATAAATATATTTCTGTGGATTCAATTTTCTGTAACAACCATCTTGGACTTGTTTTAGAGATTGATTATCACTCAAACATACCTTTTGAAGTTGGAGTCTATGGAAGGAGCAGCTCAGCCTCAGCAAACAAATACATAAGTGCCGTAAGACTTACACCAAACAAAAGCAACGATTGGCAAAAATCATACATTATTTTAACAAAAGCATGGGATATTTTAGGATTTCCCTCAAATTTCCGCATATATTTAGAAGCATTTAATCCAGATAATACGAAAAATTCATTTGTTCACGTTGATAACATAAAAGTTTTACATTTCCCTAATAAGAAATAAAAAGAGGAACAAATAATTTTATGAATAAAAAATTACAAACTATCAAATATGTAATTTTTGATGTACTTTCGTCAATGATAGCATGGAGTTTGTTTTTCATTTTCAGAAAAACAAGCATTGAATCAGGCACCTTTGAAGACATAAATGCTGTTTTCGCCGACAACAATTTCTATTACGGTTTAGCAATCATTCCATTATTTTGGCTAACCCTTTACTACGTACAAGGTTACTATCAAAACATTTATAGAAAATCACGATTAAAAGATTTTTTTCAAACTTTTTTAACCTGCTTTCTTGGAGTTATAGTCATCTTTTTCGCACTTTTGCTTGATGATAATGTAACAACATACAAGAATTATTACCTTTCATTCTTTATTTTATTTTCTCTACACTTTGTTTTGACCTATTTACCACGACTAATCATAACAACAATAAAAGTACACAATGTTCACAATCACAAAATCTACTTTCCTACCTTAATTGTAGGCGATGGAGAAAAAGCATTAAAAATCTACAACGACCTACAAAATGAAGAAATAACCTCGGGCAATAAAATCATAGGATACATCAATAAAAACGGCAAGAAAAACGAATTTTACTCCCTACAATATTTAGGAACAATAAACCAACTGACTGAAATAATTTCACAATACAAAATAGAAGAAATAATAATTGCCTTAGAACAAGAAGAAGAAAACGAAATATTCGACATGATCTGCTTAGCAGGACAAGATGTTGAAATAAAAATACCAGCAGACAGAAAAGATATTTTGATGGGTAACGTAAAATCAAACGCAATCTTTAACACCCCTCTAATAACTGTAACACAAGGACTAATGGCTCCTTGGCAACAAATTCTAAAACGCATATTTGACATTTTAATTTCTTTAATAGCAATAATAATACTTTCACCCGTTTACCTAATCACCTCAATTATTGTTTACACAACAAGCAAAGGACCTATTTTCTACAAACAAGAACGCATAGGATACAAAGGAAAGCCATTCTATATGCACAAATTCCGCTCAATGTACACAAATGCCGAAAGCAACGGGCCAATGTTATCAAGCGGAGACAAAGATCCAAGAATTACTCCTTTCGGTCGTTTTATGCGAAAGGTGAGATTAGACGAAATACCACAGTTTTACAACGTTTTAAAAGGAACAATGAGCATTGTAGGACCACGTCCCGAACGTCAATTCTTCATCGACCAAATCGTAAAGAAAGCTCCCGAATACAGACTCTTACATAGAATTAAGCCGGGAATCACTTCTTGGGGACAAGTCAAATATGGATACGCCGAATCGGTAGATGAAATGGTAGAAAGACTAAAATACGACCTAATTTATTTGGAGAACCTATCAATTTCCACCGATATAAAAATCCTATTCTACACAGCAGTAATAATACTCCAAGGACGAGGAAAATAAATCAAAGAAAAAACAAAATATTTCTAAGAAAAAATTTAAAAAATCTAAGAAAAAAATTAAAAAATCAAAGACTTTTTTTCGTAATTCTATTTTCTTAATTTAAAACAATATAAAAACCTAACTAACGTTTATTGGTAAAAAGAAGAAAATAGTAAAATTTTAAAAATTAAATCTTATGAATAGAAAACAAATTATTGTAATTGCGATTTTGATTCTTGGTTGTCTTAATGCAATTGCACAAAAAGAGGTTGATTTTCCTCAATTAGAAAAAGTTTCTCCTTGGAGTGTAAGCCTTGAAGGTAGTGTTTATCAAAAGGGTTTTTTAACAAATATTCATAGCATAGGAAGTTATGATGATATTGTGTATTGTCCAGAAAATAGTTCTGCGATTTTAGGAGGCATTGGAGTAGATTATACCTTTAATCGTGCAAATAAATTATCTTATGTTTTGTCGGCAGGACTGGATTTAAAGCCTGTGTTATACATAAATGAATCTGAAAAAGGGTTAGAGGTAACTCGTATGAGCGAATCTTCACTTTTCAGAAACACATGCTATAGTCCATTTATTTCTTTTGCTGTTCAATACAGAAACACTATTGCTAACAACGAAAATTGGTTCTATAATTTAAAAGGAGGAATGAGATTTTCCTACTATGACGGATATATAGATGCTGGTTGTTCAGGTATAGATCCTTTTACACGAGATACTATGTCCTTTTCTGTAGATGGTAATGGCAATAAGTTTAATCTTTTCCCAAATCTTATGTTCTCGGTTGGTACCTCTTATAATACTTCTATCGGAATGTTTGGTTTGAACCTTATTGCAAACATAAGTATTCCTTATTTAAACGAAAGTGAATTTTGGTTTAAGTTCAAGGATTCTGAATTTTATGGAAATTATTATTTAATAGGAAATTATTTAGGATTGTCTTTGACCTATTCGCCTAAAAGATAGAAACAAAAAAATAACTCTTTGATTTAAGAAATTATTTCAAAGAGTTATTTTTTTTAATGAAAGAAAAAAATCAAATTTTTTATTTAAAAAGATTCTCTCCTATTATTCTTGCAGCACAAGCAACATAATCATTGCAAGGTTTCTTTTCTTTTGTGCTACCGGGCTCTAATCCGAGTAGTTTTTTGCAAACAATTTCTCCATTTTCTTCTCTAAATTTTTCGCCCATTGTTTGCACCATTGCAAAATAGTCTTTATTTGTTAGATTTTGTTTTTGATATTGTAGAAGCATTCCTACGACTAATCCCATTGCAGAAACGCAACCGCAAACTTCTCTGTAACCTGCAAGTCCTCTTCCAAAAGGCAGGGAGATTTTTTCTGCAATATTCTTCTCTATTGGCAACAAATCGCTGTACGCCATAACGACTGACTGAGCACAATTATAACCTTCGTTGTGGTATTTTCTTGCTAATTCTACTCTTTCTTCTGTATTGACCATAATTTTTAGGTTTTAATTACTTGGCAAATATAATAATTTTTGTAATTTCGCAAAAGATTATGAGCAGATTCTTCTATACTAAACAATATCTTAAATATAAATTCTTGGCTAAGGACGAGTATTCTTTACATTCGCCTTTGATGTTTGATTTTTTTACCAAAGGTTTGAAGAAGTCTTGTAAAAACAAAGATATTTCTTTTGATTCTTGCCTTGAAAAACTCATTCCAAATAACAAAAGAAAGAGAAAATTTCTTTTTAAGGTTTTTGAATATTTTAAATCACAGGGGTTTCAAGTGATTTATGTGCCAAACAAAGATTTTACCTTAGAAAAATTAGAGGTTTTAAAAAATTGTAAACCTAACATGGCTATTGTTATTGAAAAAATATACAAAGAAAGAGAAAAACTTATGCTTTGGAAAGAGATTAAAGCAAATAAGGATTTTAAACTTTGTTGTGATTTTTTTGATTTTGGTCTTGTGCTTTTAACTGATAGGCCTTTGAAAAAACAAAGCTACGTTTTGCGTAAGAAATAATCTTGTTTCGTTATTCTTCTTTTACATTTTGCATTCCGTAAGGGCTCTTTACTTCTACGCTATCAAAGTCATCTCTTGCTCTTAGCCCTTTTGCGTAATCTATTCCTCCCTCGCTGTGTCGTCTAACAGGCAAATCGGTGCGTACTATTGCGGAATCTTTTCTCCAATAAAGGTCTTGACAATAGAAGGTGTCTAAATCTTTGTAGTTTATTATCACTACGCTATCTCTTAGATAGTAAAGATTATCTGATAGGCTTTCGGCATAAAAGGAAGAAAGGTTTGCTTTTATTGTTTTATCAGGATTGAGAAAATTAACATTCAATCCTTGTGGGAAAACCATTTTTGAACTATCGGTATAGGAGTAAATGTCTATTTTTTTGGCTTTTAATTCTGTTTCAACTACTCCATCTACGCTGCGTAATAGGTATGCGTCTATGATTTGTTGCGAAGGGGTGTTTTCTTGTTTTATATTGCTTTGTGTAGGAAGGTCTTCGCTACACGAAAAACAAAGGTATGAGAAAGCAAAGGCAAGGAATATTATTGCAAATCTATGCTTTCTCATACCGATTTATGTGTTTTGTGTTATTAGTCTCTTGATCTTGCAGTTGTTCCTTTTCCTATCCAACAACCAACTGTGTATCCGTCTCCCGGATTGATTGAGTTGAAGAACATATCTGCTTTTAGAGGCCATTGAGAACGTGCTGCGTTCATTACTCTTTGTGCATCTTCTGCAAGAGAAGGGTCAATATTTTTCACTTTTGCTGCTTCGTCATAAGCTACCCAAGCTGCACCTCTGATTTTTCCTCCATGAGAGGCACAAGATACTGAACTCTTTAAGTACATATTTGCTACCATAAGCACAGCCTTGCCTTCTAAGGATTTATCGTATTCTGCAACTTTGTAAGCCGCAGTACGAGCCGCTCCATATTGTCCTGCATTCATCAAAGCAGTTGCTAACAAGAATGAAGCCTTTGCTTTTGAATCGTTATCCTCAAAGTTCTTTACTGCTTCTTCTAAATAAGGCACTGCTTCTTCACTTCTATCTTTTTCTATCAACATTTGTCCCATCATAAAGGCTGATTTAGCATTTGGTTCTAATTTATGAAGGTTTTCTGTTGCTTGGAAAAATAATTCAGACTTTGTACATTTTTTACGATCAAGGTTTGTGGTAATTTTTTTCAATAATTCAACATCGTTAGGATTTGCTGCAAACTTTGGTTCGTAAATAGGAATAATCTTATCGCAAGATGCAAATGGCTCAATGATTTGTTCGGTTAAAGCAAGATAACTTTGAGCGTTTTTAAGTTTTGTTTCTGCTTTTTTAATTGCTTTTGCATTGCCCGCAGTTGTTGCTTGTTCAACTTCTGTCTTCGCTACCTTGATTATTTCTTCTAATGTTTCTGCTGCAAAGTCATAAGCTTCAAACAAAACATCCATTTGCTCAGAACTTGCCTTAATTGCAGCTAAGTGTTTTACTGTTGCTTCAACATAAAGCGGACAATATTGTGCGTCTAATTGCTTTCCACCTTTGTCTGCTGCTTCTTTAAAGTATTTAAAGATTTGTTCTGTTTCGTTTGGTCTGTATTCAGATAATATTTTCGCCTTTTGTGCTATGTTATTGTATTCTTCTCCAAAGGCTTCGCTTCTTATGTCTTGTAAAGCTAAATACTCATCAATGTATTTGTTTTTCATTTCTACATTAGGTGCTGTGGCAATCATAGTTTTCAATATGTTTGCTCCTCTAATGTATGTGTTTACGTGATATTGTGGACAATGTGCGACTACTTTCGTCCAAGGCTCGTAAGCATCTTTGTAATTCTTTTGCTTATAGAACTCTTGATATAAAGAATTATTCATTATACAAGCAGTACTGTCCTCTGGTGTTTTTCCAAACTTTTGTGCATTTACTGTTGTTGCACAAAACATTGCTGCAATTACAGCCAATAACGTTACTTTCTTCATTCTTTATTTATTATTTTATTGATATTTTCTTTTAAAAAACCATCTGTCTTTTGCAGAGAAAGAAACTCCTACTCTAAAATAGTCTTCTCTTATAAGATTATTTTCTTTTGTTCCTTGTTTTCCGTATTCAAGATATATATTTACTTGTGTACCTTGTTTTTTTATAGGTAATCCAAAACCTAATGATACTCCTAATTGAGATATATCTGTATTATAGAGCGACAACTTACCTGTTTGATAATTTACTCCAAAACGATAGGCTATTTTTTCTAAATAATTACCATAAATATCTGGCTTATACTCCGCTCCTGCATTAAAGGTGTAATTATCTTTTAGGATTTCTGGGTAACGAATGCCTTGTAAAGCAAAGTTAGACCATTGAGTGTAACCAAAATCTATGCCAACTAAAAATTTATTTTTTCTCTCATAAGATAATCCAACGCCTAATGATTGTGGCAAGTCTATACTTCCTTCTGTGTTTTCATACTTTACAGAATCTCTTACAGTTTCTACGGCTGCTGTGTAAGTAAATGTGTAATGACGATATTGATTTTTTGTAGGTAAATGTGAGGGCAATACATAGTTTGCTCCTATTATAATCGCATCTCCATTGTTTAAGTTTTGTTGATATTGTAATCCAAGATTAAAATTTATAGCTGAAATAGAGTAATTATATTCTACTCGTGAGGAAAGCATATTTGCTGAATCTGGAAAAGTTAAAGTAGAACTTCTATAATAGTTTCCAAACAAATATTCTGCATTTAACCCAACTGAAAGTTTGTCAAAAAACGAGGGTTGATAGGATAGTCCTAACATTACTTTATTTATACCCCCTTCTCCTCCATAAATAAATTTATGAGAACCAATAAGACTGTCCGTTTGAAAGGTTTCTGAGGCTGTGTAATCGATTACAGAAACAGGAACTAAACCTCCCGCCATTTTTAAAGTCTTGCTAAGTGGAAATGCAAATAAAATATGAGATATTCCACCTGTATTTCCTGTGGATTTAGCTGTATTTGAGCGTAAAAACACGTTATTTGAATAGAATCCTATGTCAAAAACAAATGATTGTGTATCTATCGCTGAAAAAGAGGCTGGATTTCGATAGTTTACGAAATTATTTCTCCTCAATCCATTGTAAATACCCCCCATTGAAGCGTTTATTGTGTTTGTAAAATTAACATCATCGCCTATTCCATACTTTGAATATGGTGAACTTACTGTATTTTGAGCCCCTATTTCTAAAACAAAAGCCACAAACAATAAAATAAATACTATTTTTTTACGCATCTCTTTTTTTAATATTATAATCTAATATCATATTTAAGCCTTGAAGAACTAAATTTGGTTCCACAACGGTTTTAATATTCAAATTTTCTGATATAAGGTCTGCATCTCCTCCCGTTACTATAATTTTAAATTCGCTATCCTGCTCCTTTGAAATCATATCTATCATTCCTCTTATCTCGGCTATTGTTCCGTTTATTATTCCTGATTTTATACAATCAAAAGTATTAAGAGAACATACCGAAACTTTGTTTTCGTTTATTTCTACTAACGGAAGTCTTGCTGTAAAAGTATTTAACGCTTTGCTTTTCATTTGAAATCCTAATGAAATGCTACCTCCTTTATAGTTTCCTTTGTCATCAATATAATCAAAGCAAATGCAAGAGCCCGCATCTATCACTAATATATTTTCTTGTGGAAAAATATTGTATGCTCCTGCAATTGCTGCAATTCTATCATTACCTAATGAATATTTTGGAATGTAATTGAGCCTGATAGGTAAGTACAAGTCTTCGCTCATAATGAAAAACTGGTTTTTCCCCACTAAATAATCCATCACATCAACTGTTTCTAATCCAGATACTGTTGAAAATATAGTTGCAGTAATATTATATTTTGAATATAATTCTGCAATAAAATTCACATCTAAGCGACCTACTGCAACAACAGAAAGCAATTCTTCTTTATTATAAACTGCTACTTTCGTTCTTGTGTTACCTTTATCTATAATCAACCTCATTGAATTGCTATTCGTTTGTCTGCATGTTTTCTTCTTCAAAAGGAAAAGAATAAAGCAATTGAAAATCTGACAAATTCATAACTTTATCATAAAATTCCCTTTCCATCCAACATTCTTCTATATTTAGAGGATTATTATTTGAATCAAAAATTTCGTAAGTCTTTCTAATCAAAGTCCCTTCTGCATTCCAATAATATTCACTTCTTTCAAAAGCAACCTCAGCACAAGCAGAATTGTATGTATTGTAATGACGAATAAACAAAATCAATTTTCCTGTTTCATCGTATAACCTTTCGTAAATAAAATCCCATGCCTTGTTTTGATTGTATATATATTCCTTACAATAAAAGAAATTATAATCTCCCGAAGACTTGACTATATCAAAACGTTTCTCTAAATCATCAAAACTACTTACTTGTTTATTAAATTCAACGAGTGTTTCGCTGTTTTTATACAAAGCATAACGAAAAGTTAAACTATCATTTTCTTCAAGAGATAGTGCATAATTAAGCAAATCCTCTGTTTTCAGGACAAATTCTCTTGCTTGATCCGATTCATCTTGGAGAATTAACTCTTCATCAGAAGGCTGATAATCTTCGCTTTCATCTTCATAGAAAGTTTCTTCGTTATAGTTCAAATAATTGACTGTACCAACATCTTGTGCCTTTACATTTTCTTGAACAAGTAACAAAAGAAAAAGAAAACTTATAAACTTACAAAACTTCATACAAAGTTCATTTAATCAATGTCTTCACTAAACATAGGATCCCAAGGAGGCAATACTATTGGTTTTTGATCTAAATATTTTAAAATGTCGTTTGAAATATATTTTTTATCAACTACTACTCTAAACATATATTCTTCAAACCATTCATCTGTCATTATTAAATGTCCTTGCCAACCATGAGATGCTCCCCAACTATTTTCAACAAGCCATTTCTTTGGATTACCATTTTCATCTAAATCAACAGCACATAAAGTCATTGCATGAGAAGAACCACTTGCAAATGTTTGAATTCTTTCCTTTTTATCCATACCAAATTCTGTTCCCATCAATGAACCATAGTCGTATGTATTTACGTCTAATAATCCTTTTTCAGAATATAGGAACTTTCCGACATCACAAGAGAAATACATCATTGTTGAATCCTTTATTGAAGCAATTGCAACTTTCTTAATTTCTTCAATAGGAAGGTTAATATATTTCCAATTTTCTCCATCCATTACGTGTCTGTCATTCTCTATTTCATATACTTTATAAAACTCTCTTGAAGGATCATTCATTAACATAACGTATGTATTCTTTAAATCTTTTCCAACATACTTTTCATAGAATGATTTAGGAGTATATTTTTCTGTTGATATTTCTTTTCCGTTTACATCACGCAATGTATAAGTAAATTCTTGAACAGGTTCGCCATAAGCATAAACTAACATCTTGTAGATTTGAGAAAGCATTTCTATCTTTCTGTTTTCCAACTTTTCATATTTTATTTTTTTGTCGTTTTGCTTCATTTGTCTTAATTCTAAGGCATATTCTTTTAATTTTAGAATGATTAACTCATCTATTTTACGAGTATTATTTGAATTATAAGTTTCTGGCTGAACTGTTGAAGGTACTAAACCATATTTTGTTACCAAATCGGAAATTCCTGTAAACTGACCTCCGTCTGAAAGAGGATTTTTCAACAACCATTCATTGTGTTTACTATCCAAAGGTTCATCAATGTGCTTTATAATCAAAGAAAGAAATAAATTACTCTTTTCTAATTGATCATAAAAAAACAAATAATTTTGACTAAATTCAAAAGCACCGAGATTATATTTTGCAATCATAGCACTTCTCATTACATTGAAACCTGTAAACATCCAACAACGACCAGAAGATTTTTGATCTGTTACACCTTTGCTCATAACTCTATGAGAAAAGTGTGTATCATATTTGTTAAGATTATCTAAATTCAACACTAATTTTTGAATACTATTGTTTGCTACTGCATTTCTTATTGCTTTATTTTCTGTTGTTTGTTTATATGAATTTCTTATCTTATTTAAAGATTCTTCATTTAATCCACCTTCTTGTGAAAAACTAACAAAACTTCCACAAGTCAAAACTAATGCTAATATGAATATTTTTTTCATTTCAATTATTTTATTATTTATCTAAAACGTCTCCTATTGTATTGTCATACACTTTTTTATATTCTCCAATCTTACCGAAGTTTTCTTCGTCTATTATTATTTCATCGTCATTTCTTACTTTACCTACTGCACAGCAATTAACACCTGAAATACTTAGCATATCGAAAAATTCATTTTCTTTATCTGCACAAACAGTAACTATTGCTCTTCCTTGACTTTCGCCAAATAAGAAAGAATCTAATCTTACATCTGACGCAGAATATATTTCAAATCCCATATTTCTTACCATAGCACTTTCCAAAGATGCAATAAATAAACCTCCCTCACTAATATCGTGAGCAGATTCTATTATACCTTGATTGATTAAATCACTAAGTGTGCGTTGCATATTTGCTTCTTTATCTAAATCAAAATAAGGAGCAGGAGATAATTTTACACCCCTATAAGAATATAGATATTCTGAACAATTTATATCATCAACTATTTCTCCTAACATATAAATTGTTGCACTTTGTGTTTTGAAATCAAGTGTCATTTGTTTAGACTTATCAACCGTTCCAACCATACCTATAACAGGAGATGGATAAACTGCTTCTGTTTTTCCATTCATTACTGCTTGATTATAGAAACTAACATTTCCACCTGTAACAGGAGTGTTAAATTTTCTACAAGCAGAACTCATACCTTCTATTGCTTTAACAAATTGCCAATAAGTGTTTTCATTATATGGATTTCCAAAGTTTAAGCAATTTGTTACTGCCAATGGGTCTCCTCCTGAGCACACTATATTTCTTGCAGCCTCAGAAACTGCTATTTGAGTACCTACAAACGGATCAGAATAAACGTAACGAGAGTTACAATCGCAAGTCATCGCTATCGCATTATTAGTTCCCTTAACATTTGCTATACCTGCATCTGATGGTCTATTGGTTGACATATTTTTTGTTCCTACCATTGAATCATATTGCTCATAAACCCAACGTTTTGAAGCAATATTAGGATGAGAAGCCAAATACTCTGCAATTTTTTTCGCTTCTTTTATATCTGGTTCCTTTACATTGTCTTTATTAAACTCAAATGTTTGTTTATAATACGCAGGTTCTGCATATTTTCTATCATAGACAGGGGCACCACCTCCTAATACCAAAGAAGCAGCAGGTACTTGTGCAACCAAATTGCCTTTGTGGTAGAAATAAAGCATATCTTCATCTATCACTTCTCCAATTTTTGCACAATTCAAATCCCATTTCTCAAATATCTTTTCTACAATTTCTTCTTTCCCTTTTTCAACACAAACGAGCATTCTTTCTTGACTTTCCGACAAAAGTATCTCCCATGCTTCCATGTTTTGTTGTCTTAAAGGCACTTTGTCTAAATCAATTTTCATTCCCGAAGAACCTTTTTCGCTCATCTCAGAAGTAGAACAAATTATTCCTGCTGCACCCATATCTTGCATACCAACAATTGCACCACTCTTACCTAATTCTAATGTTGCTTCCAATAAAAGTTTTTCTTGGAAAGGATCGCCAACCTGAATTGAAGGAATATCATCAGCAGTGTTCTCTGTAACGTCAGCAGATGCGAAAGTAGCACCATGAATGCCGTCTTTACCTGTTGCAGAGCCCACAATATAAATTGGATTACCTTTTCCTTTTGCCACTGCTTTGATTAACTCTTCCTTCTTCATAATTCCAACACTCATTGCATTGACCAAAGGATTGTTTTCAAAGCTATCGTTAAAGAAAACCTCACCTCCCAAAACAGGAACGCCAAAAGCATTTCCATAATGAGAGATTCCTTTTGTTACTCCACGCAATAACCATTGTGTATGTGGGTTATTTAAATTACCAAATCGTAAAGAATTTAATTGAGCAATAGGTCGTGCTCCCATTGTAAAGATATCTCTATTTATTCCGCCTACTCCTGTTGCTGCACCTTGGAAAGGTTCAACTGCACAAGGGTGATTGTGAGATTCTATTTTAAAAACACAAGCTATTCCTTCTCCAACATCAACCATACCAGCATTTTCTTCTCCCGGAGCAACTAAAAGTTGTTTTCCTTCTCTTGGTAAGGTTTTCAAATATTTGATAGAGTTTTTATATGAGGCATGTTCGCTCCACATAACTGAATAAATGCTCAATTCAACATAGTTAGGACAACGACCTCCTAAATATTCTTTAATTTTATCATATTCCTCTGGCAATAAGCCTAACTCTTTTGCAGTTTCTACTGTTGCGATTTGATTATTTTCCATAAATTCAAAAAATTTTATCTTGCAAAGGTACTATTTTATTTTGAATTTTATATTTTTATAAGTAATTTTGTGATTTAAAAATTAAACTTTTTAAATTTTAGTTATGAATTTCACCACACAAATTCCTATTTTTAAACACGAAAACAACATTTCACACAAAGATAGAATAATGTTATTAGGCTCGTGTTTTACGGAAAATATTGGAAACAAACTATCAATAAACGGATTTGAAACTTTAATAAATCCTTTCGGCATTTTATACAATCCATTTTCGATTTGCAGTAGTTTAAATCGAATAATAGACCTAAAATTCTTGGTTTCAGAGGATTTAGTCAAAGTAAACGAATTTTGGTATTCCTATGAACATCACGGAGTTTTTAGAGATGAAAACAGAGATAACCTATTGCAAACTATAAATTTAAACATTACAAAAGCAAATATTTTTTTAAAAGAAACAAATTGGTTAATTATTACCTTAGGGACTGCTTGGATATTCTTTTTAAAAGAAAACAATAAAATATTAGGTAACTGCCACAAATTAAATCCACAACTTATTGACAAAAGACTTTTAACCGTAGATGAAATTGTAGAAAATACAAATCTAACTATCAATAGAATAAGAAAAATAAATCCTAATATTAAAATAATACTTACAGTTTCTCCTATAAGGCATTGGAAACAAGGATATAGAGAAAACCTTATCAGTAAAAGCACCTTACATTTAGCAATAGATCAAATATGTAAATCCATAACATATTGTTCTTATTTTCCTGCATACGAGATTGTTATGGACGAACTTAGAGATTACAGATTTTATAAAGCAGATATGCTTCACCCTTCTGAAATCGCAGTAGATTATATTTGGGAAAAATTTGCAACTCACTTGTTTTCAGACTCTACTATAAATCTTTGCAAAGATTATAGTAGACTATATTCAATGAAACAACACAAAGCCTTTAACCCTGAAAGCCAAGGATATAAACAACATTTAATAAAAATAGCAAAATTAGAAGAAGAATTATATGAAAAAAGAAACAAACTTATTTAAGATAGAAGCGTGTATAGGAACCTTACAATCGGGCATAGAAGCCGAAAAAGGAGGAGCAAATAGAGTAGAATTATGCGACAATCTCGCAGAAGGGGGGACAACACCCTCAGCAGCATTGATTCAAATGACAAAAGAAAAATTAGAAATCCCTGCCGCTGTGATGATTAGACCAAGACATGGAGATTTTCTTTATTCAGATTTGGAATTTGAAATAATGAAAAAAGACATAGAGTTTTGCAAAACTGTTGGCGTTGAAGCAGTTGTCTTTGGATTACTAACTCCCGATGGACAAATCGACTGTCAAAGGACAATGCGTTTAGTGGAAAGTGCTGGGAATATGCAAGTTTGCTTTCATAGAGCAGTAGATTTAAGTAGAGATTATTTTGAAGCAATTGAGAAAATTATCAATTGTGGTTGCACAAGAATACTTACCTCAGGCGGAGCAAACAAAGCAGTTGAAGGATTAAATAATATAAAAAGGGCACAAGAGCTTTATGGCAATAAAATAGAAATTATGGTTGGCAGTGGAATAAATGCAGAAAATGTTTCTAAGTTTTACGAAATCGGAATAAGGAATTTCCATCTTTCTGGCAAAGTTCAGATAGATAGTCTTATGACTTATAGAAAAGAAGGAGTATCAATGGGGGCTATTTCTGCCGAAGAAGAATACAAAATCACACAAACAGATTACAAAAAAATAGAAGATGTGAGAAAAATCTTAGAATTAATTTAATTTTTCAAAGAAAAAACAAAATAAATTAAAGAAAAAAAGGATTTTTTCATTGAAAAAATCCTTTTTTTCTTTAATTTATTTAACTATATCTTTATTATCTATTTACAGATATTTTCTTTGATGTAATACCTGAGTTAGATATTATCTTAACGAAGTAAGCTCCGTTGCTAAGGTTTGAAGTGTTGATTTCAAACTTATTGTTTCCTGTTGCCAATGAAACTTCTCCTAATGAAATCACTTCTCTTCCTAACATATCTACAACAGAAATATTAGCGTGAGTTGATTCCAACATAGAGATTTCAAGATTTAACATATCATTAACAGGGTTTGGATAAGCCAATGTTTGAAGTATTGCACCTTCTGCTTCTTCCAATCCTACTAATGAAAGTATCTTAATATCAACTGCTTTATAAGATCCATAAGAAGAACCTGTTCCGTTTACTAATCTTTTTTCCGAACCATCGTAAATTTTGTAAGTTGCACCTCCATCGCCATATTCATCAAATATTTCAAATACATAGCAACCTGCTTCGGTTAATGGAACAATTACTGTATCTCTTACAACAACTTGTTGAGGATAATAATCTTCTTCTGCTAATACATTACCATTTCCATCTGAAAGTTTCCAACTGCATTCGTAAGCATATTGGTCTGTTTTTATGATAATTTTAAGTTGTTCTCCATTTCCTTCTTTTGGAGCGTCTTTCTTAATTGTTGCAGTCTTTTGTGCATCTTCAATAGGTGTACCATTTATTGAAACAAGTTTTGCAAATACGTTTGTATTTTGACCAATATTTACTGCTACATCAGGTAATTCAACGAATACTTCTTGATCTGATGTAATGCTTCCTGTCCAATCAAAAGTTTGTTCTGCTGTTACTGCTGATCCGTAAGCAATTTGCATATTTGTTATTTCATTTGCTCCATAGTTGTAAACTTTTAAAGCAAGAGAAGCTAAATCGTTACAACCATTTTGACCTTGTGCAGACATTGTTGTTGACATAGCTGCAAGTTCTGGAAGATTTGTAACTGTAGGAATACATTCTGAACCTGTATATATTTCCTTTGTATCTTTTGCAACAAAAACAATCAATCTTAAATGTCCAAGTTTTACTAATTCATTGCTGATTGAGCCAGGAATATTGTAAGTATATGTTCTTTGAATCAAAGTTCCAGCAGGAATAACTGTTGATCCTTCAGGTGCAGTGATGTCATCACCCCATTGTCCTGTTAACATATCTCTTAACATACTCATGTGAATATATTGACCATCAGATGTAACTTGAGAAGGATTTCCACTTGCTCCTGATTGTGGTCCAATAATTGAGTCTTGCAATAAAACAACGTTTAATTTGTTTGATGCAGTTTCTGCATCTGCTGTATAATATGCCTCAACGTTTACTGTCATAACTCTTGTTGTTGCATCAATACTTGCTTGTGCTGCAACATTTACGAAAGATGTTTGAGCAAGAATTTGATTTCCGCAAGAAACAAACATATCTCTTCCTAACGCTGTTACCCCACCAGAGAACACATGACGATTTACTGTTCCAGCAGGGAAACCTTGTAGTCCTGTTTGATTCATTAAAGCATTTCCCCATTGAGTTGTGTACATTGCTGCATAAGGTCCTGCATGCACATTGATACTAAACACTCTTCCCGAATTTTCTTCTTCGTATTCTCTTACGATTCTATGTCCCTCTGGACAAAATCCACAGTTGATTCCTGTATACTCTTCAATAATTACATTTTTGTTTGCAGGTTCTGTTGAAACAAACTGAGGAGTTTGTGCTCCTACTGCAAAAGCTGCAAATAATCCTAAAAATGATAATACAATCTTCTTCATACTCTAAATTATTTAATGATTTCAGATTGCGAAAATACACTTTTTTAGCGAATTGACAAATTTTCAATAAAAAAATGTAAAATAAAACATTACTTATTTTTTATTTGCAAGTCTTAATGCTTTTTTATGTATCTTTGCAATCAAATGTTATTAAATATGATTTCTGCATATAAACAAGGGAATATTTTAAAGAAAATAGATTCTCCAAATGATTTAAAATCATTGAGTAACGATGAACTTTTATCACTTGCAAAACAAGTAAGAGAATATATATTAGAGGTATTGAGTGAAAACCCTGGGCATTTGGCTTCAAGCCTTGGTGCGGTAGAATTAACTATCGCTTTACATAAAGTTTTTAACACTCCCGAAGATCCTATTGTTTGGGACGTAGGTCATCAAGCCTATGTTCACAAGGTATTAACCGGCAGAAGAAATGAGTTTATTAATATTAGAAAATTTGGAGGACTTAGTGGTTTTCCTAAAAGAAATGAAAGCGTATATGATTCTTTTGGCGTAGGTCATTCATCTACTTCTATTTCTGCTGCTTTGGCTATGGCTATTGCAGATAAATTACAAAAAAAAGATAATCATCATATTGCGGTTATTGGAGATGGTTCAATGACAGGAGGAATGGCTTTTGAGGCTCTTAATCATGCTGGAACAACTGATGCAAATCTTCTTGTAATTCTTAATGATAATGGAATTTCTATTGATAAGCAAGTAGGGGCTATGAGTCAATACTTGACAATGATTACAGCTTCTGCTACATACAATAGAGTAAAAAACAGAATATGGAACCTTATGGGAGGGAATACTTCTCGTAATAAACCAAAAAACTTCTTTAAGAAAATATCTTTTAGTCTTAAATCTTTGTTCTCCGGAAAAAGTAATTTCTTTGAGGCTTTGAACATAAGATATTTTGGCCCTGTTGATGGGCATGACTTAATTGCTCTTACTAAAACTTTAGAAGATTTAAAAAATATCAAAGGTCCTAAACTATTACACATAATTACTAAAAAAGGAAAAGGACTCCCTATTGCGGAAAACAATCCTACAACTTATCATGCTCCGGGAGTATTTAATCCTTTAACAGGAGAAATTCCTGAAAAGCAGTCTACTGATGAAATTCTTAAATTTCAAGATGTTTTTGGTGAGACTTTGGTTGAACTTGCAAAAGAGAATGAAAAAATTGTCGGCATTACACCTGCTATGCTTAGCGGTTGTTCGATGAATAAATTGCAAAAGGTCTTCCCTGAACGAACTTTTGATGTAGGAATTGCAGAAGAACACGCAGTTACTTTAAGTGCAGGCTTTGCTTGTCAGGGAATGATTCCTGTGTGTAATATATATTCTTCTTTTATGCAAAGAGCCTATGATCAGTTTATTCATGATGTTGCTTTGCAAAACTTACATGTAGTTTTGTGTCTTGACAGAGCAGGAATAGTTGGAGAAGATGGAGCAACACATCATGGTGCTTTTGACTTGGCGTATTTAAATTGTATTCCTAACATAATAGTTGCTGCTCCAAGTGATGAGAACGATCTTAGAAATATGATGTTCACTGCAATAAATCAAAACAAGCCTTTTGTAATTCGTTATCCAAGAGGGAAAGGATACTTAAAGGATTGGAGAAACGAAATGAAAAAAATAGAAATTGGCAAAGGTGTTAAGATAAAAGAAGGCAAGGATATTGCTATTCTTTGTCTTGGAAATACTATTCACATTGCAAAACAAGTTGCGAAAGAACTTGAAAACAATGGATTAAATATTGCTTTGTTTGACTTTAAGTTTTTGAAACCACTTGATAAAGAATTGGCTAAGCAGGCGTTGGATTCTTATGATTACATCTTAACTATGGAAGATGGTGTTACTAATGGAGGTTTTGGAAGTAGTATTATCGAGTTTGCGATTAGCAACAACTATCACAATAGAATTGAAAAAATAGGTATTCCAAACGAATTCATCGAGCAAGGTAGTGTAAAAGAGTTACAAAGACTTTGCAAAATGGATTGTGAAAGTGTTAAAGAAAAAATACTGAGGTTTAAAGAAAATTAATACATTAAGATCTCACCTATTATCTTACCATTTATAGATATTTTATAACTACCTGAGGGGATATCCTCAATGGTATAAGTTATATTTTTAGGACAAGTACATTCTTTTTCTGAGTTTGATTGTTCTGTTATAGTTATTACATTGTCTTTTATTTCCGCAGAAATATTTATCTCACCATCACAAGAATAGAAACAATTATGTTTGTGTATTATTAATTCTGATGATGTAGCATGATAACTAAACGCGGAGTCTTTTTCAGTGATTTGATTTTCAGAATCAGTCAAGCAATTTGTTATTTCTTTGATTGAAATTTTTAAATGAGTGTTTTCGTTTGTACACGCTACTATTGAAAATACTATTAACAAAAACGAAACAATCAAGTTTATTTTTCGCATATTTTATTTTTTCAATATAACTTTTAAAGTTTGTATTCCTTCATTAACTGTTGCTCTGAATGTATATGTTCCCTCTGGTAAAGATGATATATCTACAACTGATTTGTCTACAAATATCTCTACTAAATTTCCAGAAGTATTAAAAACTTCTATCATTTTGGCTTTTTGGCTTAAATAAACAACTCCTTTGGTTGGATTGGGATAAAATGTTAATTTATCACTTATTTCAAAGTTTCCCTTGGGAGAAAATATTGCTATGTATATTGTTTTTTTATCATTTACTTGGATTGTTCGAGGGTTTTCAGTGCTTCCATCATTCCATTTCACGAATTGATAGCCCTCAAAGGCATCGGCTGTAATTATTACTTCTGAATTATATTCATATAAACCACTTCCGTAGGCATCACCCATTATAAAATCATTGGACTGAACATCTATCATCAATGTTTCAGCCTCAAAAATCGCATAAAAAACAGTATCATTTGTTGCTTTAATTATTCTTGGGTTATCAACATTATTATCATTCCACGAAACAAACTTATATCCCTTTTTCTCTTTGGCTAAAATAGTGATTTCACTCCCTGCGTTAAATTCTCCACCGCCTTCTACTTCTCCTTTTACATAATCTTCACTCAATAGTTGTACAGAAACTTTTTTTATCTCTTTCTTAGGTTCTTCTTTTACAACTAATATCTCTGGTTCTACTATTTGTTCTTCTACAATTGCCGGTTGATCTATTTTGTCAGCAACTAAGCTTGTAAATTCAATAGATTGAGAACTGAAGTTGTATAAAGAAGTTGTTAATGTACTTATCAACTGCGGATAATCTAAATATAGTATTTTTCTTTTTTGCGGAAGTTTTGATAATCCTTTTGTGTATTCATAAGATTCTTCTATTATATTTTCTGCAAACAAATTAATAGAATTGATTTTTGTCAGATTTGTTTCCAATCTTACTGTATTTACAATAGGTAGGGTAGTAATTTCTTTTTTGATTTTTGGTATATTTCCTTCTATTCCAAGATATGCTATATAATTTTCATCACTTCCAAGCGGTAGTGAAACAACAATATTTTTTGATAAGTCTTTCCATGTATTTGCAAAAACTTTCGGAGGTCTTATTGACTTAAATGTTATATTTTTTAAATTTTTACAATTGTTAAAGGCATAATCGGAAATAGTTAATAGATTTTCTCCAAAAATAACTGAACTAAGACTGCTACATTTTTCAAAGGCTGCTATACCTATTGTTGTAGTAACGCTTGGCAAACAAAGAGAATCTAATTTTATGCATTTATAAAAAGAATAATTACCTATTGATTTAACATTATTTCCTATTCTTAATTTTTCAATTCCTGAACAAGAATAAAAAACATAGTTTCTTATAGTATCCATTGTATTAGGAATTTCAACAGATTTTAATTTAGTGCATTCAGAAAAGGCATATTCTCTTATCTCTCTTGCATTAGACAATTCTATTTTCTCTAAATTTTTGCATTTTTCAAAAGCATATTTTTCTATATGATAAACAGATTCTAAGTTGATGGTTCTAAGATTTGTACAATTTCTAAAAGCATAATTTCCTACAAAGTTTACAGAAGCAGGAAGATAAACTGAATCTAAGTTTATACAATTAGAAAAGGTTGCATTGCCAATAGCAGTAATTGTATTAGGGATTTTAATTGATTTTAATTTAGTGCAATATTCAAACACATTATTGTGTATTTCTCTTAACCCACTTGGTAATATTACTGTTTCTAAATTTTTACAATACAAAAAAGTAGAATTGTTTATTTCTTTTATTAGATTTGGTATTTCAATAGATTGTAAACTCGAACATGAAGAAAATGCCGAAGCACCTAAGGAAATCAATGATTCTGGTAGATTAATATTTTTTAATTTAACGCAAGAAGAAAATGCTTTGTTGTCTATAATTTTCAAATTATTTGTAAAGGAAAGTGAATCTATGCTACGACAAAATGCAAAAGCGGATTCTCCAATATATTCAAGTGAAGAAGGAAGAGTGATTTTTCTCAATTTTTCACAAGAATAGAAGGTGTATGATTCGATGTTTTTAATATTATTCGGAATTACTATTCTATCTAATGAAGAACAATTAGAAAATGCGTGTTTTGAAATTTCTGTCAAGGAATTTGGTAGATTGATCTGTTCTAACTTGGTACAAGACAAAAAAGCAGATGAACCTATTTTTTTTACATTTGCTCCTAATTTTACAGTTTTTAAATTATTACAATTAAGAAAAGCTTCATCTCCTATTATTACAACGTTATCAGGAATTACAACTGTTTCTAATTCTGTACAATTACTAAAAGCATTATTGTCTATCGCAGTTACAACATACGTAACCCCATTATTATTAACTTCATTTGGAATTATAAGATTACCAGAAGGCTTAGTGTATCCTACGTATGAAGATTTTACTTTAGAATGCACAGGAGCAGTTACCATTACTGTTGAAGTGCCATTATTTATGTTGTAAAATAATACTTGTCCTGAGGGAGAGGTTAAACTAAAATCAAATGCTATTGATTCTATGCAAATAAATAAGGATATTATTGCTATAATTATCTTCTTCATATACTATTATTTTTGTGGAGGGTAATCTATTGAATAATGTAAACCAACACTTTCTTTTCTTTGTTCAGCCATTTTAATAATTAAGTAACTATTCGCTATCAAATTTCTTAATTCACATAGTTGTGGAGTTAAAACTGATTTGTTATAAAGTTCCTCTGTTTCATCATAAATCAACTTCATTCTCTTAAATGCTTTTTTTAATCTTAAATCACTTCTAACTATACCTACGTAATTCGTCATTATTTGTTGCACTTCTTTGACAGATTGTGTTATAAGGCTTAATTCTTCATTTAATTCCATACCTTCTGCATTCCAATCAGGAACTTGATCGCAAAACTCTATGGTTGATACATGTTTAATTGAATCTAAATATGCTCTATGTGAATAAACTAAGGATTCTAATAAGGAATTTGAAGCTAAACGATTTGCTCCGTGAAGACCTGTGCAAGAACATTCTCCAGATGCATATAAATTCTTTATGCTTGTTCTTGAATATTGATCTACTTCTATTCCTCCACAACAATAGTGTGCAGCAGGAATTATAGGTATCATTTCTTGAGTTATGTTTATTCCTATTTCTAAACACTTTGCGTAAATATTAGGAAAATGACGCATTATCTCTTCTTTGCTAATTCCTCTACAATCTAAGTATTCGTGTTCATCTCCACGTTTTGTCATTTCAGCATTCACTGCGCGTGCCACAATATCTCTTGGAGCCAAAGATCCTCTTTTATCATATTTTTCCATAAAAGATTCTCCTGCCATATTTTTCAATATTCCTCCAGCTCCTCTCATTGCTTCTGTTATAAGGAACGATGGTTTCTCTCTTGGATTAAACAAAGATGTTGGGTGAAATTGTATAAACTCCATATGACGAAGTTTACCTTTTGCCCTATGAACCATTGCTTGTCCATCTCCTGTTGCAATCAATGGACTTGTCGTAGTAGAATAAACATTACCATTTCCCCCTGTACACAAAATCGTTATTTTTGAAAGATATGTATCTATCGTATTTGTTTTTTTATCTAAAACATAAGCTCCAAAACATTTTATATCATCACATCTTCTATTGATTTCTTGACCTAAATGATGTTGTGTTATGATATCTATCGTGTACTGATTTTCTTTTATGATAACATTTGGGTGAGAACGAACTTTTTCTAATAAAGCTCTTTCTATTTCAAAGCCTGTATTATCTCTATGGTGTAATATTCTATATTCAGAATGCCCACCTTCTTTGGCTAAATCATAAGTTCCTGTTTGCTTTTTATCAAAATTTGTTCCCCACTCTATCAATTCTTTGATTCTATCAGTAGATTCTGTTATTGTTATCTTCACACTCTCTAAATCACAAAGACCTGCTCCTGCAATAAGTGTATCATTTATGTGTTTTTCATAAGAATCATTATCATACATAACAGCAGCAATACCTCCTTGTGCATATTTTGTAGAACACTCAGAAGCATCTGACTTCGTTAGTATGCATACTTTTCCGTAATCTGCAACTTTTAACGCATAACTCAAACCTGCGATTCCTGAGCCGATTACTAAAAAATCTACTTTGAACCTCATAAGTTATTATTTTAAAGCTTCTGCACCACTACATATTTCTATTATTTCATTTGTAATAGAGGCTTGTCGTGCTTTATTGTATGTTAGTTTTAGGTCTTTCAATAAATTTGTTGCATTGTCTGTTGCCTTATGCATAGACGTCATTCTTGCTCCATGTTCAGAGGCAGAAGAATCTAAAAAGCATTTGAACAATTGGGTTTTTAACGATTGTGGAATTATTGAATTGACTATTTCTGCCTTAGATGGTTCAAAAATATAATCATTATTTGTTTCTATTGATTCTTGTTCAATAGTTATAGGTAAGAATGTTTCATAAATTAAAACCTGAGTAGAAGCATTTTTGAATTGATTATATACCACTTCTATTTTGTCATATTTCTTATTTACAAAATCTTTTATCAATTCCTCTCCTTCTTTTGCTACATTTTCAAAAGATAAATTATCCCAAATATCATCATTATCTCCTAAATAATTAATGGAGTCTTTTTGCTTTTTAAAAAAGTCTGAACCTTTCTTCCCAAAAGTTTTAATATCTATCTTAATATCTACGTTTTTCTCTTTATAAAACTCTATTCTTTGATTTGTCGCTTTTATAACATTTGAATTAAACGTAGAGCACAAACCTTTATTACTCGTCAAAACTAAAATTAAAACATGATTTAAAACTTTCGATTGTCTTGCAAGAGGCATTTCATCTTTTTCACTACCACAAAGATTTTGTATTATTTCGGTCATCTTTGCAGAGTAAGGCCTTAACTTCAAAATTGCATTTTGAGACTTACGCAATTTTGAAGCAGAGACCATTTTCATAGCACTCGTTATCTGTTGAGTTGAACTAACAGAAGCTATTCTTGTCCTAATTTCTTTAAGATTAGCCATAAATAACTATGCTTTATATTTTCTACTTATATCTTTTGATATTTCTTCCAACTTGGTCATTATTTGATCGTCAAGTTTTCCTTCTTTTAAGGAATTTAACAATACTTTTTCATTGCTTTCAAGATGGAAAACAAATTCTTCTTCAAAATTTTTAACTTTATTTATAGGCACATCTCTCAACCAACCATTAGTTCCACAAGCAATAATAGCGACTTGATGTTCTACTTTCATTGGAGAATATTGTGCTTGTTTCAATATTTCAACATTTCTTTTACCTTTTTCCAATACAAACTTAGTCGCTGAATCAAGATCTGAACCAAACTTAGAGAAAGCTTCCAATTCACGATATTGAGCTTGATCTAACTTTAATGTTCCTGATACTTTCTTCATTGATTTAATTTGTGCCTTACCTCCAACACGAGAAACAGAAATACCTACGTTAATAGCAGGTCTAATTCCTGCATTAAATAAATTGGTTTCAAGAAATATTTGACCATCTGTAATAGAAATTACATTTGTGGGAATATATGCCGAAACGTCTCCTGCTTGAGTTTCAATAATAGGAAGAGCCGTCAAAGAACCACCTCCTTTTACAAGGTGCTTTATACTTTCTGGCAGATCATTCATATTCTTTGCGACATTATCTTCATTGATAATTTTACCAGCTCTTTCTAACAATCTTGAGTGTAAATAGAATACATCTCCAGGGTAAGCTTCACGTCCTGGTGGGCGTCTCAACAACAAAGACACTTCTCGATAAGCAACAGCCTGTTTACTTAAATCATCATAAACTACTAAAGCCGCACGTCCTGTATCTCTGAAATATTCTCCTATTGCCGCTCCTGCAAAAGGTGCATAAAATTGCATCGCTGCAGAATCTGATGCTGTTGCTGCCAACACAACAGTGTAATCCATTGCACCTTTTTCTGTCAACGTTCTAACTATATTTGCTACAGTTGAACCTTTTTGACCACAAGCTACATAGATACAATAAACAGGTTCTCCCTTATCGTAAAATTCCTTTTGATTTAAGATCGTGTCTATTGCTATAGCTGTTTTACCCGTTTGTCTATCTCCAATAATCAATTCTCTTTGTCCCCTACCAATAGGAATCATTGAATCAACTGCTTTTATCCCTGTTTGCAACGGTTCTTCAACAGGTTGTCTAAAAATAACTCCAGGAGCTTTTCTTTCAAGAGGCATTTCAAACAATTCGCCTTCAATCCCCCCCTTACCATCAATTGGTTCTCCTATAGTATTAATAACTCTACCTAATAAACCTTCACCTACTTTTATAGATGCTATTCTTTTTGTTCTTTTAACAGTATCTCCTTCATTTATAGACTCTGATTCTCCTAAAATCACAACTCCCACATTGTCTTCTTCAAGATTTTGAACTATAGCCTGCACTCCATTATCAAATTCTACCAATTCTCCTGCTTGAACGTTCATCAATCCATAAACTCTCGCAATTCCATCACCCACTGTCAAAACTGTACCGACTTCTTCTAACGTAGCATCTAAATTAGAATTAGAAAGTTGCTGACGTAATATCGCTGTAATTTCCGATGGTTTAATTTCTGCCATATCTATCGTTTTTTAGAATATTCTTTCGTATATATTCTTGTTAAATTCTTTTTTTAATTTTGTTATTTGTTTACTGAAACTTGCATCAAACTGCTTACCATCAACTGTTAGAGAAAAGCCTCCTAACAATTTTGGATTGACAAAAAGTTGCAAATCTATTTCTGAAGATAATTTTTCTTCAATTTCTATTTTTATATCATTCACCACTCCTTCATCAAGAACTTGTGCAGTTGTGAATTTTACAGTTTTAATATGTTTATACTCTTTATATAATTCTGTATACCTATCTGCAATTTCATACAAATACACATCTCTTCTCTTAGAAACCAATAATTCCATAAAAAGAATAGAAACATTTTCTATCTTTTCAGAAAAAATATCATGAATTATATTTTTCTTTTTTGAAGGTTTGATAACCGGATTCTTCAAAATAGCTTTTAATTGAGGAGTTTCTTCACAAACCTTTTTAATCAACAACATATCCTCATACACCCTATCTACCAATTCATTCTCTTTTGCAAGAATAAATAATGATTGAGCATAACGAGTTTGTAATTTAAAACTATTCATTATTATTTAAGGTTTATTTCCGACATTCTCTTACTGATAATTTCATTGCTTTTAACCTTATCAGAAAGTTCGTATTTCAAAAGATCTTCCGCAATTTCAATTGAAAGATTTGCTATTTGATTTTTTAATTCTGTCATAGCATGCAACTTTTCATACTCAATATTTTCGCGTGCTGCAACAACAATTCTTTGAGCTTCTTTTTGAGCTTGTTCTTTTGCTTCTTCAATCATTTTTTCTTTAAGCTCCTTAGTTTGTTGTAGCATTAAATCTCTTTCTTTTTGAGCCTCAATCAATAATCTCTCATTGCCTGCTTGCAATTGTTTCATTTCTTCTCTTGCAACAGCAGCTTCTTCTAAAGATTTCTTAATTTGCTCTTCTCTTTTACTCATCATATCTATCACTACAGGCCAACCAAACTTCCACAAAATGAATAAAAGGACCCCAAAAGTCAGAGTCATCCAAAATAAAAGACCTATATCAGGTGTTAATAGTCCCATATATTATAAAATATTAGTTTCTCAATAAAACATAGCAACAAAACCAATCGTAGTGTTGCTATGTTAAAATTTTTTGTCAATTATTTCATCAAAATAACCAACAAACAAACCACATTAGCGAACAAAGCAACAGCTTCTACCAATGCAGCTGCAATAATCATATTAGAACGAATATCTCCTGTTGCTTCAGGTTGGCGAGCAATAGCGTCCATTCCACTACGTCCGATATTTCCAATGCCTATACCTGCTCCAACAGCAGCAATACCTGCTCCAATGCCAGCTAAACCATAACCAATTGTTGGGTTAGCCACAGCTTCTAATAATAATGTTAAAGATGTCATAATAATTAGTTTTTGTTATTTTAAAGTTATATTAATTACCATATAAAAAGCGTTCAAAGTTATGATTATTTTCTTAAAACAAAGAAAAAAAACGAAGAAAAAATATACACAAACAACAAAAAACGCTATTTATCAAGTTATTATAAAAACAGATATAAAAAATTACAATAAAAACATTGCAGAAATTAAACAAAAACGTATCTTTGCAAACGCAAAATCAAAGATTTGACAATGTCTTCGTAGCTCAGCTGGTAGAGCAATTGACTCTTAATCAATGGGTCCAGGGTTCGAGTCCCTGCGAGGACACTATTTTTGGTTGCGATCCAAATTCGCAAAAAAGGTTCTTATGGAAATCAAAAATCAAATCAAACAAAAAGCTCAACAACATTTTGATAGTGTTGTTGCTATTCGTAGACACCTACATCAAAATCCAGAACTTTCTAAGCAAGAAAAAGAAACATCTGAGTACATTTGTTCAGTCCTTGATACTATTGAAGGAGTAGAATATCAGTCCCATGTAGGAGGTTATGGAATTTATGGCTTTGTAAAAGGCAAAAATCCATCAAAGAAAACAATAGCGTTAAGAGCAGACATGGATGCACTGCCAATTAAAGAAACAACGAAACTCCCTTTTGCCTCCACCAAAGAAGGTGTAATGCACGCTTGCGGTCACGATGTTCATACAGCAATTCTTTTAGAAACAATAAAAATTTTATCAGAACTAAGAGATGAATTCGAAGGACAAGTGATGTTTATCTTTCAACCATCAGAAGAACACTATCCAGGAGGAGCCATTACAATGATAAATGATGACATTTTTAAAGACGTCATTCCTTCGGCAATCTTTGCACTTCATACAACACCTGAAATAGAAACAGGCAAAATCGGAATAAAAGAAGGAAAATACATGGCTTCCACAGATGAAATTTATATAGAAGTTAGAGGAAAAGGTGGACACGGAGCAACCCCTGATTTAAACATAGATCCAATAGTGACGGCCTCTCACATTGTGGTAGCACTACAAACATTAGTCAGCAGAAACGCCAATCCAATTTTACCAACCACCTTTTCTGTCGGAACATTCTTAGCAGAAGGTCGCACAAACATCATTCCTTCAAAAGTATATTTAGAATGTATAATTCGCACCTTTGACAACGGATGGAGGAAACAAGCACACAAACTAATCCATAGAATAACCGAAGAAACAGCACAAGCCTTTGGGGCAACAGCAGATGTTTTTATTGATCATGGATACCCATATTTATATAATAATCCAAAACTTACAAAAGCCACTCGCAACTTAACACAAGAATATCTTGGAGAAGAAAATGTATTAGATATAGATATGAGAATGACCGCTGAAGATTTCGCGTATTTTGCGCAAAAAATTCCAGCATGTTATTTTAGACTTGGGACAAAGAAAAAAGACAGTGAAATAACCAACCTACATACATCTAATTTTGATGTAGATGAAAGAAGCATGCAAGACGCGATAGGACTAATGACATACTTATCAATCAAAAACCTAAATACAAAATAAATATTTTTAAAAAACAAATATATTATCAGACACTTTTATGATTTATAAAAGTGTCTGATTTTTTCAATTATGTAGTTTTGTTGTTCTAAATCCAACTCTGTGTGCATAGGAAGAGACAAAACTGTTTGAGAAAGTTTTTCAGAAGTTTCTAATTCCCCACCTTGACGTGCAATTTGCAAGAAAGCCTTTTGCAAATGTAAAGGAATAGGATAATAAATCATAGCAGGAATATTCCAATCTTGCAAATAAGCCTTCAATTCATCTCTTGTACCATCAGTTATTTTTAAAGTATATTGGTGATAAACATGAGAAGAATATGGTACTTCAATTGGAGTTTCTATACTCCTAATATCCTTTAATCCCTGAGTATAAACTTGCGCCGCTTCATACCTTGCTTTTTGATATTCTTCAAGATGCCTTAACTTTACATTTAATATAGCAGCCTGAATAGAATCTAATCGAGAATTTACTCCTAAGACCTCATGATGATACCTAACTTTCATTCCATGATTTGCAACCATTTTCATTTTTTCAGCCAAAGCATCATCATTAGTTATTATAGCACCACCATCTCCAAAACAGCCAAGATTCTTAGATGGGAAAAATGAAGTACAACCAATTGTTCCTATTGTTCCAACTTTTTTCTTTGTTCCATCAGAGAAAGTATAATCAGCACCAATTGCTTGTGCAGTATCCTCAATCACATACAAATCATATTTTTTTGCAATAGCAAGAATTTCTTCCATAGGAGCTGCTTGCCCGAACAAATGCACAGGAATTATTGCTTTTGTTTTTACTGAAATTGCTTTTTCAATATTTTTTGCAGTTACATTGAATGATTCATAATCTACATCAACAAAAACAGGACGAAAGCCTAATAAACCAATCACCTCAGCAGATGCAATAAATGTAAACGAAGGACAGATGATTTCATCAGAAGGTTTTAAGCCCAAAGACATAATTGCAATTTGCAAAGCATCGGTTCCATTTCCACAAGGGATTACATGTTTAACAGAAAGAAACTTTGCCAAATTACTTGCAAACTCATCTACTATTTTTCCTTTTATAAAAGCTGTTGAATCTATAACTTGTTGTATTGATGAATCAATCTCCGATTTTATCTTTTGATATTGACTCTTCAAATCTACCATTTGTATCTTGTTCATAATAGAGTGCATTTTAAATTATTGTTTCCGCACCAAAATATGTTTGTAACGCTTTTGGAATACGTATTCCCGATTCTGTTTGATTATTTTCCAATAAAGCAGCCACTATTCTCGGCAAAGCCAATGCACTTCCATTTAAAGTATGTGCTAATTGCGTTTTATTATTTTCGTCTTTATATCTTAGTTTTAATCTATTTGCTTGATAGGTTTCAAAGTTTGACACACTACTTACTTCCAACCAACGCTCTTGTGCAGCAGAATAAACTTCAAAATCATAAGTTATGGCCGAAGTAAAACTCATATCTCCCCCGCAAAGACGTAAAATTCTAAACGGAAGTTCCAATTTTCTCAACAATCCTGCAACATGATTTTTCATTACCTCTAACTGCTCATAACTATGTTCAGGAGTATCAATGCAAACAATCTCTACCTTATCAAATTGATGTAATCTATTAAGTCCTCTTACATCTTTTCCATACGAACCTGCTTCTCTTCTAAAACACTGAGAATATGCACAACACGAAATAGGAAGATTGCTCTGCTTTTGTATTGTATCTCTAAAAATATTCGTTACAGGCACTTCAGCAGTAGGAATCATATAGAAACCATCTAACGGAATAGCATACATTTGCCCTTCCTTATCTGGTAATTGTCCTGTTGCAAGAGCAGATGCTTCATTTACCATTAACGGAGGTTGCACTTCTGTAAATCCATTCTTACCTGCCTCATCTAAAAAGAAATTTATAAGAGCCCTTTGCAACTTTGCTCCTTGTGATTTATAGACAGGAAAACCTGCTCCTGTGATTTTTGTACCTAATTCAAAGTCAATTATATCATATTTTGCACAAAGAGTCCAATGTTCTACAGCTCCCTCATATAATTGCGGTATTTCCCCTTCTTGATACACTATTTCATTGTCCTCAGCCCCTTTTCCACAAGGTACATCTTTGCTTGGAAGATTGGGAATCGTCAATAAAATATCTCTTAAATCACCTTCTATTTTTGATAATTGTTCACCTAATTCTTTTTCTTTTACTTTACACTCTCCTGTTTTGGCTTTTAATTCTTCTGCCTCAGCAGATTTGCCTTGTTTAAAAAGCATTCCTATTTCTTTTGCCAAACGATTAGCCTCTGCCTTAATATTATCTAATTCGGTTTTAGTGTTTCGTCTTTGATTATCCAAAGCAATTACATTATCTATCTTTGATTCTGCATCAGAAAAGTTCTTTACGCCTAATCTTTCTACTACAAAATCTCTATTTTCTCTTATAAATCCTATTTGTAACATATATATTGATTTTCTATTTTTACTTATTTACTACTCTATCAAAAAATACACTTTTGCTCGATACGCTTAAAACTATTGCAAGTACAGTTGGACACTCTTCAAGCATAGATAATTCCTTTGCTGCTAAGCCAACTGAAAACATTACCCTGCTATCTATTCTATGGTCTGCAATTTTAGAACACATACTTCCTATTGCAATTCCTAAATCGTTAGAATTAAAAAAACAAGGTGCAAGCGGAGCGTTATCTTCTTTTTCTTTACAAGAAGAAAAACCACAATATCCACAATCTAAACCTAAAATTTTCACTTTACTTCCTACAAGAATAACTGCTTGTGATTGTAAAACATTATTTGAATCTCTTAAAAGAAACTCTTGTCCTGTCTTTTTATGCAGTTCTTTTAATTTTTCAGATAATTGTTCTAATTCTTTGCCGTATGCAATTCTTATTTCCAAGTTATCAACTCCTCTTGCCTTTGGTGCAGTGATTGCCGCAAGAGATATATTCTTTGCAAGAGATATTACTTGTTCTTCTGCAATTTCTTTAATGTTAATCATAGCCTTGTTATTTAAGAAGATATTTTATTAACTTATCGGTTGCTTTTCCACGATGAGAGATTTTGTTTTTTTCTTCTAAACTCATCTCTGCAAAACTTTCACCATATCCATCAGGAATAAAGATTGGATCATATCCAAAGCCACCTCGTCCATAGCGTTCTGTGAGAATACTTCCTGGACAAAAGCCTTCAAACAATTTTTCTTCACCTTGTTCAATCAAACAAATGACTGTGGAAAAATATGCTTTACGATTTGTTTTCCCTTCCATCATTTCAAGCATTAAATCAATGTTATCGTCAAAACTACATTTCTCTCCTGCAAATCTTGCTGAATATACGCCCGGTTTTCCATCGAGTGCATCTACCATTAGGCCAGTATCATCTGCGAAACAATCTTTTCCATACTTTTCCCAAATGTATCGTGCTTTTTGACGTGCGTTTTCCTCTAATGTTTCTCCCGTTTCTGGAATTTCTTCTTTGCAACCGAGTTCTGAAAGACTGATTATTTTTATTCTATCGCCAACAAGTGAACGTATTTCTTCTACTTTATGTTTGTTATTTGTTGCTATTACAATTTCTCTTACCATTTCTTTTGGTTTATTTCAAGGTGCAAAGTTAGTTTATTTTCATCGTAATTGCAATAGATGTAACTTTCTTTTCGTTCCCAAAGATTCAAAATTAAATAGCAAACTATCTTTTTTGTATTCTTTAAAATCAATTTTGCAAGTGTTTAAAAGACTTGAACGAGACAAAGGACTCTCTGCTCCGATAACATCTGTAATTATTTTTTTTGGTTTTATTTCTTCTTCATTGTACTTATGAGCATAAATTACCTTTGGCATATTTTCCTTAGAATATTTATAAAGATAAAGATTCTCTGCCGCAGGTTTATCAAGCAAAACAAAAGTTGCATCAGGGTGAGTTTTCATCATTTCAACTATCTCTTCATTGCAAGAAAACTTACAAAACTTTTGAGGAATCAATGCAAAACAAGTATTCCACAAAAGAAAAGCCAAACCAATGAAAAGCATTGCTTTATGATTTGCAAAATAATGTGAATAAAGCATTATAAGAACAAAAGGAATCACTATCATAAACTCTGCATTTCCATTAGATAGTGCAGCAAAAAGAAAAGATAAAGCAAGGATTAGCCAAAGAATTACAACAAATCTTTTCTCATTATAAAGCGAAAGAGTATGTTTTTTATTCTTTACAAAGTTTACGATTCCAAAAGCAAAGAAAAAAATAAAAAAAGCAAAGAAAAAAATAAAAAAAGCAAAGAAAAAATTTAAAAAAACAAAGAGATTTCCGTGCACTTGTAAGAACGTGCGAATCAAGCTAATAGAAGAAAGTAAAAATACTTGTTTTAAATCGGGTGATTGTGCATAGCCTTGAATATAATCGTGAAGAACAAATGATAAAAGAGCATTTAAAGTTAATTGATTAGTCTCAACAAAACAACAAATCGCATAGACTATCGGTATTATTAGACTTACAATAATGAAATACAAAATATATTTACCTCTTTTGTTCAATAGCAATCCTATAAACAAAGATATGTAAACCAAAATGCTGAGTTGATGACACAAACAAGCAATTACTATCGACAAACTCATTTTCAGTAAACGCAAAATAGTGTTTTCTGCCAAGAAAACTTGCAAATAATAGATTGAAAGCATAGAAAAGAAAAGCGGAAGAATATATGCTTCATTGTCAGTTGCAAATCGCATAAATCCAAAGCAAGACCCACAAAACACTATTGCTGAAAAAATAAAGTTTTCATTACGATTCACTCTTTTTATTATGCGTCTAAACACAAGTAAAGTACCACAAGCCATTAAGGCATTAAAGGTTTGAAAAATTGTTATAGGTTCAATATTCGTAAAAGCAAAGAGAGAGTAAATCAAACGACACACCAAACAATATAAAAGATGATGAGGACGCAACAACTCTTCACCATGCAAAGACGAATAGGCATAAGAATAAGAATCAGACGTAGGATTATTTGACAAAAACAAGAGATACAATATCGCAAAGCCAATTACTGCTAAGTAAGAATAATTATTTTTTAATTTATTAAAGATTTGCAATCTCATCACAAAAAGTTTTTTACTTAATTCAATTGTCTATAACGAAAAAATCAATAAAAAACGTATATTTGCAAAAGAATTATGATAAAAAGAGAGGATATAGATAAGATTATTAACGCTGCTCGAATAGAAGAAGTAGTAGGCAGTTTTGTTGAACTTCGCAAAAGAGGTGTCAATTACATTGGTTTATGTCCTTTTCATAACGAAAAAACTCCTTCTTTCAACGTAAACCCAGCAAAAGGCATATTTAAATGTTTCGGATGTGGCGAAGGAGGAGACTCTGTCGCTTTTTTAATGAAGCACGAGCATTATACATATCCCGAAGCCTTACGTTGGTTAGCCAATAAGTACGGAATACAAATTGAAGAACAAGTCTTAACCCAAGAAGAGTTAGCACAACAAAGCGAAAGAGATAGAATATATCAAATAAACGACTTTGCACAAAAATATTTCCAACAAACACTCTTCTCAGACAATGAAGGAAAGAGCATAGGTCTTTCTTACTTAAAAGAAAGAGAACTTTCTGAGGAGACAATCAAACGTTGGGGAATAGGATATTGCAAAGAAACAGGTGATGACTTTTCAAAAAAAGCATTAGAAAAAGGATTCACAAAAGAAGAACTTGTAAACGCTGGCGTAAGTCTTGTAAACTCTAACGATGGTAGTCTTTATGATAGATTTCGTGGCAGAGTATGTTTCCCTATCTATAACATTGGCGGAAGAACCTTAGGTTTTTCTGCTCGAACTTTAAGAACAGACAAAGTAAAGGCTAAATATGTAAACTCTCCTGAGAGTTTGATTTACTCAAAAGGCAAAGTTTTGTTTGGACTTCACCTTGCAAAGAACGAAATCGTTAAACAAGACGAGTGTTTCTTGGTTGAGGGCAATATGGACGTTGTTATGATGAGCCAAAACGCTGTAACAAATGTCGTAGCAACTTCCGGAACAGCTTTAACCGAAGATCAAATAAGACTAATCAAACGTTACACAAAAAATGTTACTCTTTTATATGACGGAGATAATGCAGGGATAAAAGCAACCTTTAAGGCTGTGAACCTACTCTTGGAACAAGGTTTACACGTTAAAACTTTGCTGTTTCCTGACAACGAAGACCCTGATTCTTTTGCAAGAAAACATACGCAAGACGAGTTTAAGAATTTCCTAAAAAATAATGCACAAAATTTTATCATTTATAAAACAAATCTTTTACTTGCAGATGCACAAGGCGATCCAATAAAACGAGCAGATTTAACAAGAAATATTGTTGAAACTATTGCTTTAATTCCAGATTTATTGGAAAGGAATGCTTATTTGCAACAATGTAGCAAACTGCTTGATGTAAAAGAAGAAATACTTAGTGCAGAACTTTCAAAAATTCTTAGAAACAAAGATAAAAAAGAGCATTTTAAACAATCAGAAACAGAGAATAAACCGAACGAAATAGAGCAACAAACTATTGTAAAGCCTATTGAAGTTGCTAATAACAACATTGAATATAACAAAGAAAAAGCAATAATTTCTGTTTTGTTCAATTATGCAAACAAAATTACCACACAAGAGGTCTTTAACAAAGAAGGAAATAATGAGAAAAGAGATTTATATGTTGCAAACTACATTGTGTGTGATATTTTCAATGACAACATAGCGTTTAGCAATGAGTTGTTTAACGAAATATTTATGACATATAAAGATTACATTTACAACACCGATTATTTGCCAGAATTAAGATTTTTTACTTCACATCAAAATCCAGAAATTGCGAAATTGGCAACAGATTTAGTTATGACGCCATACGTAATTAGTCCAAATTGGGAAGAAAAAAATGAAATAAAAGTGCCACGCCCTGAAAACAAAGACACAATGGACAAATATGTTAGAGACACCCTTCTTGATTTTAAATTATATAAAATAAACGGATACATAGAAGACGTAAAAAAAAGAATTCCCCTTGCAGAAGGAGAATTCCAAATTGAGTTGCTAAATCTATTACAAAATTATCTCAACATAAGAAATAATATTGCAAAACTCTTAGGTAGAGTTTTTATACCTTAATCATTTTTATTTTTTGTAAAATTGCTTGATTATTTGTGTATAATTTTAGATAGTAAACTCCTTTTGGCAAATCACTAATGTCTATTGCAGATGTATTATTGAAAACCAATAGAGTTTTTCCTGTTTGCGAGGTTACTTCTATTTTTTCTATCGTTTTTTCAAAGAAAATATTACCAATTGTTGGATTTGGATAAAAAGTTATTTCATTATTTCTCACATCTTCTAACGAAACCCCATCACACATTTCTGTTATATTAGAAAAATATGGAGCCCAATCAGAAGAAGAATATGCAGAAAGAGTACCACAAGGGACTTTTAGTTGTGCATTATTGGGAAGTAAACCATAGGAATATTCTAAAATTCCAAAAATATCTAATTCAAGCGTTGGCGGAATAGTTGCTAAGGTTGTAAATTCACTTAAACTATCACAATAAGAGAAGGAAAGGCTTCCAATAGATTGCATAGTTGCGGGAATAGTTACGCAAGGTAAACTCTTACAATATTGAAACGCCCAATCTCCAATATATTCCACGCTATTTCCAATAATCAACTCTGATAAATTACTACAATATTGAAATGCTTGAATATCAATTGTTGTAACTCCATCACCAATCAAAGCATATTTTAAAGAAGTACAACTATAAAAGGCTCTTTCCCCTACATAAGTTACACTATTTGGGATAATAATTGAATCTAAGTTTGTACAAAAACAAAAAGCCTGCTCTCCAATTGAGGTAACCGTATTAGGAATTGTTACAGAATGTAAACGCATATCATTATAGAAAGCTCCAAACCAACAACCCGCACTATTACTAAAACCATTGATTGCTGTAACGGTATAAGTCTTTGAATTAAAACTTACAGTCTCAGGAATTTCAACAACTCCAATAGTATCTACACAATCAATCACTTCTACCTCATCTTCATTTAAAATATTATAAGTTAAATGATCAATAGTAAACCAATTTTGTGCTAAAAGCACATTTGCAAACAATGTTGCACAAATAAAAAACAATGATTTTTTCATTTCTTGTCCTATTTTTAATTTAAGTTATTACACTATAAAGACAACATTTTTTGCCAAAACGTTTCAAATTTGAAGATTTTTTTTCACAATAATTGTAACAAGAAAATAATTCTTTGCTTTTTTAAAATAAATCAAAGAAAAAATTAAAAAAAACATTGATTTTTTTCCAAAAAGCAAAGAAAAAATAACAAAAAAAGTCCGAGACGTTTTTTACATCTCGGACTTTCGTTTTTTATTTTTTGATTCCGTTTTAGTTATTTACCACGTCTTGGAATTCTATTAACGATTGATAACGTCTAAATTCTAAATCGTGTTTTGCTTGGTACTTGTAAGCAGGTTCTTGTTGACATGCTTCTCTTAGATTCTTTAATAAACCTGGTACATCGTCTAATCTTGCATAGCAAACTGCTCTTAAATAATGTACTTCTGAGGTTTGGTCCATGCAACAATCTAATGTACGAATTGCGTTTCCTGTATTTCCTGTTAAAAGTTGTAATAATGCTAAATTATATGTGCATTTTCTTCCATCAAGTTGTTCTGCTGCTTCTTCGTATCTTGCTTGTTTGATTAGGATTATTGCTTGATTCATTTCTGCTTGTTCATTGCCTGCTTCTATTGCTCTTTGTACGTAATGATCTGCTAACTCTACATCTTTATATGCTAATGCCATTAAAGAAAGGTTTGCTAATATCATTCCATTGTTTGGAGATAATTTATCGGCTGTTTCTAAGAATCTTTTTGAATCTTCTAATTGATTTAGATATAATGCAATTGCTCCTGCGTTATTCCAACCTGCCCATTCTGATGCAAATCTTTCTGTGGCTGCTGTATAGATTTGCAATTTGCTTGCGTAGTTATGTGTTAGCGATGCTGCATACATCAATTCATCAAATGTAAGATTATCTGGATTTGTTATAGCCATTCTTGCAACTTCTTGTTCTGTTTTTTGTACTCCTGAGAAGTTAAATGCTATTTCTCCTCTTCTTAATGTAGGTAATATCTCACTTTCGATTTGATTAAAGATTACAGACATATTTCTAATCTCTTGTTCTCTTCTTATTCTGTCTGGTTGAGATTTTACAACATTGATAACTGTGTTCTTTTCTCTTAATGATGAACCTTCTACTAAGCGTAGGAAGTTTTCCCAGTCTTCTCCTTTTGCACTTGATGTGATAACAACGTCTTGTTTTGCATCTTCTACGTATTTTTGTATGTCTGCTTTCTTGACGTTTTCTATTTTAGCTCTTTCTGTAAGGGCTTCTGTCAACATTCTGTCTACAAGGTTTACAACTGCTTCTGCTCTTTTTTTGGATAGTCCTATATTGAAGGTTTCTTCTCCTTCTGGTGATGCCCAAGCATTAACAAAGATTTGACGAGGTACTTGGTTATTTACTATGTAACTCTTCATACTTTCGTAATTTTTCTTGGCATCCATTTGTTTATTCAATTTGTTATTCCAATTTACTTCTGACATATTAACCGTGAAGTAAACGTCTGTTGCCATTATTTCATCTGTTCTAACATTGTAGTTAGATGGTGCAATGCTTAAATCTCCTCTTATATCTACTCTATTTGAAGTAGAGTTGATTCCTTCTGTGATTTTTACATTTCCTAATTTGATTGCTCCTGGATTTTCCATTGCTTCACTCCAAGTTGCATTAGCTTCATTTACTTCTGTTGCTTTATAAGCAATTGGATTTAGGAATAATTTAGCACTTTCCATTCCTTGACGGTAAGCAACAGTATCTTTATATACGAATCTTCCTCCTGAACCTTTTTCAATAGTTTTTCCATTACCTTCTACTTTTGAACCTTTTAAATTCATTGGAGAAAGTATTACTTCCCCAGTTTCCCATGTTAATACTGGTTGCAAGTAAACTACGGCTTTCTTTTGAAAATAGTTTTCAGGTATGCTACCATTTATTGTTACTATCACTCTATCCGCGTGTACTTCCATTGGGTTTGGTGATATTTGGTATCTTACCTCGTTGTGTTTGCTTTGCATTGTTTTTATACTTCCACAGGAAGCCATAAATAATACTATACCAAGCAAGGTTAATACTGTTGTTACTTTTCTCATTTTTCCTTTTATCTGTTTTATTATTTATTCGTTAACTACTTCTATCAAGACATCGTTTTTACTAACTGTTTGTCCTTTTTCTATATTAACGCTTTTTACTACTCCGTCTATTGTGGAGCATATCTGATTATCCATTTTCATTGCATGAAGACAACATAATGGTTCTCCTTTTTTTACTTTTTGTCCTTCTTTTACAAACACATCTAATATTGTTCCCGGAATAAAAGCGTATATTTCTCCTGGTGAAACCTTAACATAAAGCTGTCTATAATGTGTTCTCATATTTTTATTATCTGACATTTCATTTCCTTTTTTAATGTGATACAATGATTTTGAGTTTCGCTTTTTTAGAATGGAGGTAATCCATGTTTCTTTTTTGGATTCTCTTGTACTTTGTTTTTACACATTTCTAATGCGTGTACAATATAATCTCTTGTTTCTGATGGCTGAATTACCGCATCTACATATCCGTAAGAAGCTGCTACGTATGGATTAGCAAACTTTTGTTTGTATTCAGCTATCTTTTCTTTTCGTGTTTGCTCTGGATTTTCAGAGTTCATTATTTCGTTTCTAAATACAATATTTGCTGCCCCCTCTGGTCCCATTACGGCAATTTCTGCTGTTGGCCATGCGAAGACAAAGTCCGCCTTTAAGTGAGAAGAACACATTGCAATATATCCTCCTCCATATGCTTTTCTTAAAATAATAGTAATTTTTGGAACTGTTGCTTCTGAATAAGCATATAATATCTTAGCTCCATGACGAATAACTCCAGCGTGTTCTTGATCTACTCCTGGAAGATAACCCGGCAAGTCTTCTAATGTTACTAAAGGTATATTGAAAGCATCACAGAATCTTATGAATCTTGCTGCCTTATCTGATGAATTACAATCAAGAACTCCTGCTAATGCTATTGGTTGATTCGCTACAAACCCTACTGTATCTCCATTAATTCTTGCAAATCCTATTACAATATTTGGAGCAAACAGCTCTTGCACTTCCAAAAATTCAGAACCATCAACTAAACTTTTTATAATATTTCTCACATCATATGGTTGTGCTGGATCTGATGGAAATATATTGCTAATTTTATAATCTTTGATTTTTGGTTTCTTTGATTCAAATGATTCTGCCTTCTTTGTATTATTCCAAGGAATATATGTAAATAAGCTCTTTATTTGATCAAAACATTCTTGTTCACTTTCTGCGAAGAAATGTGCATTTCCTGAAATTTCAGCATGTACTCTTGCTCCGCCTAAATCTTCTTGAGATATTTCTTCTCCTAACACTGTCTTTATTACTTCTGGTCCTGTGATAAACATCTTTGATATTTTATCCACAACAAACACGAAGTCTGTTAATGCTGGAGAATAAACTGCACCTCCTGCACAAGGTCCAAGTATAACAGATATTTGAGGAATTACTCCTGAGGCCATTGTATTACGGTAAAAAATATCTCCATAACCTGACAATGCATTAACTCCTTCTTGTATTCTGGCTCCGCCTGAATCGTTAATTCCTACAATAGGTATTCTTAACTTCATGGCATGATCCATTATTTTACATATCTTTTTAGCGTGCATTAGTCCAAGAGAACCTCCCGCCACTGTAAAGTCTTGTGCATATATACAAACAGGGTATCCATTGATTGTTCCTGTTCCTGTTACTACACCATCGCCTGGAAGTTCTTTCTTTTCCATTCCAAAATCACGTCCAGCATGTTGTATAAATAAGTCATATTCATGAAACGAACCTTCATCTAATAATTGAACTATTCTTTCTCTTGCTGTGAGTTTACCTGTCGCTTTTTGCTTCTCTATTGCTTTTTCCCCTCCTCCTTGAAGCACTACTTGCATTCTCGACTTCAACTCTTTTGTCTTATTGTTTACTGACATAATATAATTATTTAGATTGAACTCTTTTTTATAAAATTTCGGCAAAGATACAAAAAAACTTTTTTTTCTTTAACATTTATACATTAGTAAATACATTTTTCTTATGTTTTTTTTATTTCATCTGCTAATGTAAATAACTAAAACAGATATATCTGCAGGTGACACTCCACTTATTCGTCCTGCTTGTCCTATTGTTTTAGGTCTGATTTTAGATAGTTTTTCTCTTGCTTCAAATGACAAAGATTTCAACGAATGATAATCGAAATCATCTTTTATCACAAGGTTTTCAAAATGAGAAAGTTTACTTACAATCTCCTCTTCTTTTTTTATGTAGCTCTCATACTTAACAAGTATTTCTGCACACTCCTCAACTTGGGATTTTATTTCAGTTGGAGTTTTATTTATTTCTGCATTAAGATAAGGAACATTATTTTTTAGTATATCCAAATTAACCTGAGGCCTTAAAAGTAATTGTGAAAGTTTTGTTTTTTGAGTTATTATTGGGGTATTTAATTCTTCAAAACTTTTATTTACTTCTTCTGGTAATGCATTGTTTGTTTTAATAAAATGAATCAACCTTTCAATATTTTCTTTCTTTGATTCCATTTTTTTAACCCTTGATTCATCTGCCAAACCTATTGAATACCCTATTGGAGTTAGTCTTTGGTCTGCATTGTCTTGACGCAATAAAATTCTATATTCAGCTCTTGAAGTAAACATTCTATACGGTTCATCAACCCCTTTCGTAATCAAATCATCAATCAAAACTCCTATATAACTTTCGGAACGTTTGAGAACTATTGGCTCTTTTTCTACCAATTTCATATAAGCATTTATTCCAGCCATTAAACCTTGTGCTCCTGCCTCTTCGTATCCTGTTGTACCATTTATTTGTCCTGCAAAAAACAATCCCTTAACCTGTTTTGTCTCTAAATTAGCGTTTAATTGTGTCGGAGGAAAATAATCATACTCTATTGCATAACCTGGTTTTTGAATTATTGCATTTTCAAATCCTAGAATTGTTCTTAATGCTCTATATTGTACATCTAAAGGTAAAGATGATGAAAACCCATTTATGTAATAAAGATTCGTAAACCTCGATTCTGGTTCTACGAACAATTGATGTTTATTTTTATCAGAAAATCTTTCTATTTTATCTTCTATTGAAGGACAATACCTTGGACCTCTTCCTTGTATTCTCCCTTGAAACATTGGAGACTTTTCAAACCCTTCCCTTAATATGTTATGCACCTCATCATTTGTATAGGCAAGATAACAACTTTTCTGTTCAATTGGTTCTAACCTTGAATCTGCAAAAGAAAATTGCTCAGGGTTATCATCTCCTTTTTGTTCTTGAAGTAAGGAAAAATTTATTGAGTTACCTACGACTCTCATTGGAGTACCTGTTTTCAATTTTTCTATTTCAAAACCCGCATCTCTCATTTTTTCAGACAAACCTTTTGAGGCCTCTTCACCTATTCTTCCTCCTTCAAAATTAGTTTCTCCAATATGAATTTTAGCATTTAAGAAAGTTCCATTCGTTAAAATAACAGCTTTTGCCTCTATCTTTAAACCAATTTTTGTTATCACCCCCTCGATCATACCATTATTTATAATCAAATCTACAACCTCATCTTGCCATAGTTGTAAACGAGCAACACTTTCTAATTGTTTTCTCCATGAAATCCCAAATGTTACATTATCTACTTGAGCTCTTGGGCTCCACATCGCAGGTCCTTTACTTCTATTAAGCATTCTAAATTGCATAGTATTTTGGTCTGTTACTATGCCAGACATTCCCCCTAAAGCATCTATTTCTCTAACAATTTGTCCCTTTGCTACTCCTCCCATTGCAGGATTACAAGAAAGCTGAGCTATAGCATTTAAATTTTGTGTAATAAGTAAAGTCTCTGCTCCCATTAAAGCCGCTGCTCTTGCTGCTTCACAACCCGCATGACCAGCTCCAACAACAATTATATCAAATTTTTGAAACATTATTTTTCATTTATATAAGTAGAAAGTATCAACAAGCACTCATCTTCTAATTTTCTCATGTTTTCGCTTTCCTCCTCCGTTTTATCTTTATATCCTAACAGATGCAATACTCCATGAATAATCACTCTATGCAACTCTTCTTGATAAGAAGTCTTTAAAGTTTTAGCATTATCTTTTATCCTCTCGATAGAGATAAACAAATCCCCAGAAACAACATCCGTTTCTGAATAATCAAAAGTTATTATATCTGTATAATAATCATGATTTAAGAATTCTTTATTTATTTCTAACAATTGCTCATCTGAACAAAAAATATAAGATATCTCTCCTACTTCTTTTTTGTTATTTTCAACAATAGTTTTTATCCATTGCTTTAAAATAGTTCGTTTTTTTAAACTACAATTTGTCTGAAATGCAAAACTAATTCCCATAAGGTCTTTATTTTATGTTTTGATGCATTCTATTTGAATTAAACTCTTTAATTTTTTCTTGTCTTTGAAGAAGTAATTCTGGCTCTATTCCATTTACAAAAAACAAAAGTTCTATTTTCTTTCCGTTTTCAGAGACAATTATTTTATCGCTAAGTTTTGAAATAAGAAAAACATTAATATCCGACTCGGATTCTAATTCTTTACTTTTATCGAATATAATATTGGAAAATATTTCATCAATAGACTCTATTGAAAAACTCACCCCTCCTACGCATTGTTCAAAACAAAATGTAATATATTTGTTTTCATACTCGTTTCCATAAAAAGAATTTATTAATTCTATGATTCTTTCTATTGAAACTGAAATAGCTCCATAATAATTACTAATATTATGTTCTTGACAAATGTTCTCTACAAAATTATTTATTTTATACGACTGAGTTAGAGCTACCCTACTTTTATAAGTACTTGTATTCATTAACGTTTTTGTGTTTTACTTTCTATATTATAAAAATATTTATTCACTTTTTCTTTATAAAAAGGAGAAAAAATCGGTTGAACTTGTCTAAATAATTCAGTTTCTTTCTCTTCTATCTTTTTAAAATCTATAAAATCTTTGTCTTCAATATTTATTTTGTCTTTACCTATTTTTGATTCTCTTTTATTGTCTTTTTCTTGTTTCTTTTCCGCTTTCTCGTGTTCAAGCAATCGAGTTAATATCTTGGCTTGACGATTTATAGTATTATGAGTTATTCTTTTGTTTACGATATCTTTTTCTGTTTGTTCCATTTGTTTAGCTATTTCATTGAGATTTTTTGAAGGTTTACCTTTTTCCGTCTTTATTCTCTCAGCTTCCCTTTGCACCATTTTTCTTATCATTTCTTGTTGTGCAACCGCTTTAGCTAAAGATTCATTTAACTTTGCGTTATCTCCTATTTTCTTTTTACCTTGTTGTCCTTGCTCTAATTCTTTCTTTAATCTTTCTAATTCCTTATTTAAACTTTCTTGTAAATCTTTTAAACTTTGCTGAGATGGTTTGTTTTGTTGTTGGGAAGATGAAGATGGATTATTACATTGTTGAGAAGAATTACTTTTACTCTTATTGCTTTGCTGTTGATTTTTCATATTTTCCAAACTTTCTCGTAACATCAATGCTAAATTATTCATTGAAGACATTGCGTATTGTTGCCAAGAAAGTACAGAATTGTTCTTATAATTTGAATAATGAGCTTGATTGTATTGTAATAAGGTCGAAAGTGATTTTTCTATGTAATCATCTATTTTATTCAATTCTTGATTTATCATATATCCTATTTGTGGTTGTCGTTTACTTATCGCAAACAATGTATCAGCAGCAGGTTGCATTTTTTCTTTTAAATAATATTGTCGTTTTATAATTTCTTGATATAAAGGATCTGAAACTTTTGTTGTTTTTATTTTATTCATCAAATCTTCTTGGTATTTTGATATTTTAACGAGATTTTCAAGTATCTGTCTTACGTTCTCTATATCTTCTGCTAATTGATTTGACTGATTTTCTTGCTGTTGCTGCTTTATACTATTAGACATCTGCTGCATTTGTTCTGAAGCAGAATTCATTTTTCCCTTTGCTTTTTTATTTTTATTATCATTTAAGTTTTCTAATGCATCTTCTTGATTTTTGTTTATCTCCAATTCTAATTGTTTATCTCTATCAAGTGGCTTTTGGTCTTCTATCTCTTTCGATAATTTTTCAAGTTTGTCCAATTTATCTTGTTGTTGCTTAAATTCATCATTAAGTTTCTCTTGTTTCGAAATGTTTTCTTCCCTATTTTTAGATTTTAGATTTTCAGATAACTCTTTTTGATCTTTTGATAGCTTGTCTAATTTTTCTGTCAATTCGTTTGATAATTTCTCCATTTCTAATCGCTTATACATTTCTATATTACGATCTAATTCTTTGGCAACATCTTCATTATTAAGTTTAATGTTATTCAAAGTCTCATTGAGTTTGTTTTTGTCTATTTGCTCTTCAGCAAGTTTTTTCATCTCTTCAAGAATATCTTTCATCCGTTGATTTAAGACTTTATCAAACAATTCTTCCAATTCCTTTTGTTTCTTTAAGATTTCTTCTTCTTGTGTGGTTAATTTTTCTTCTAAAAGATTGTTTTCTTCCAAAGATTGCTTTATTTCCTCTATTTCTTTCTTGATGTCTTCTTGCTTTTTTAACAAATCTTTAATTTGTTCTTTGTCCTGCCAAGTGAGATTTTGTTTATTTATTAGTTGCTTACTTATTTCGTTAATCTGATCTTTTAAATCCTTTATTTTAGCCAACGCATCTTTAGTAGATTCTTTTATATTTTGGGTGTTTTCTTCCTTCTTCGCTTCAAGTTCTTCTTCTGTTGGAAGATTTAATGAAAAAATCTTACTTTTTGTGATTTTTCCTCCATTGATTGCATCGTTATCTTTTACTTCAAAATAATATTCTAATTTATCTCCTCTACTAATTGACAGATTGGTTAAATCATAGTTATAGTAAAAATCTTGTGCATTATCATTTTTATTCACTTCTATTGCACTTGTTTTCCTTATTGTATCATTCCCTCTTATATGATTTATACAAAAAGTAAGCATTGAAAAGCCGTAATCATCTTTTATTTGTCCACGAAATAGTATTCTATTAGGGAAAATTGTGTCTTTATGTTCTACAATTGCTATTTGTGGATATAAATCCTCTATAGTCTTGATATAAATACTCAATGTATCGGAATAAGTAGTAAATTGATTAGATGTTTTCACATCAAATGACATGTCGTTATTTACTATATGAGAATAAGTAAATTTTCCTTTTTCATTAGGAGAAATAATTATGTTATTTTTTTGCTGAAGGAAAATAACTTCTTTTGTATCCCTAACAAACCCTTCCCATGTTATTGAAGAACCTTTTGGAACATAAATATCATTTAAAGATGTTATTACCGTAGATTGCAATTTTGTATATGCAGGTGGAATAACCTTTGCTTTAATATTTACTAATATCGGTTTTGGTTTTACTTTTATGACATACTCTCTGCTTTCGTATCCATTAGCCAAAAAACTCAAAGAAATATTTTTTTGTAACTGCGAAATATTATACGAAAACGCTGTTTTATTATTTTTTTTCATTGAAAATTCTTGGCCATCTATTTTAATATTTACCATATCTGGCAACATACTTCCTTTGACCTTTAATTCCACAAGATAATCCTCTTGTTGCAAAGCTTCAAGCGTTGAATTTTGCAATATAAACTCAAAAGGAGATGGTTTTTCAAAATATTGTGTATGATTGATATAACGATAGGTGCTATCTTTTAAAAAATTAGGAAAAAGAAAACCTACAAATAAAAAAAGAAGCAAAATAAAAAGTGCAATTAGTCCTATTTTTTTTGTTTTTTTCTTATCAATTGCTTTATGGAAAGATATAGGATATAATTCTTTTGTGCGTTGATCAATACTCGCTAAAAGTATTTGAGATTCATTTGATAATGATAATTGTTTTAATTGTAAAAGATTTAATAATTTATCAGCAACTTCTGGAAAATGTTTACCAATAATTTTTGCAGCATCTTCATGCGAAATTATTTTTCCTATGTTTAATAACTTTGTTAAAGGATAAATTACGTAACAACCTAATATAACAACCGCAAATATAACATATAAATAAAATATAATAGTTCTTACTAACGTGCTATTATAATTAACAAACTCTATAAGTAGAAAAAAAAGAAAAAAAACAACTAAAAGAGTTACTGAATAAAATAACCCTTTTAGTAAAATGTTTCTATAATATTTTCGGATAAATCCGTTTAACTTCTTTAATAGTAAATCGTTATTCGTGAGCATGTTCTTCCGTAGCCATACCTATGTAAATAGCAGACAAAAGTGTGAATACGTACGCTTGAATAAAGGCTACCAAAACTTCCAATGCAGTCATAAACAACGCAAAGAACAACGGTAGAATAGAAGTACCATATCCCAAAGCTGCACTTTGTTCACCAAATATGAATATGATACAAATAAAACTTAATATCATAACATGTCCAGCTGTTATATTAGCAAACAATCGTATTGTAAGAGAAAATGGTTTTGTAAACAGCCCCAAAATTTCTACAATTGGCATAATTGGTAACGGAAACTTCAACCACCAAGGCACACCCGGCATATTGATTATATGTTTCCAATAATCCTTGTTTCCACTAACATTTGTAATTACAAAAGTGAATACTGCCAAACATAACGTAACAGCTATATTTCCTGTTATATTAGCTCCACCTGGAAAAAATGGGAATAATCCTAATAAATTTGAGAAAAATATGAACAAAAATGCTGTTAACAAATAAGGAAGATATTTTTTGTATTTATGTTCTCCTATTGAAGGAAGAGCTATATCATCTTTTATAAAAGATATAAAATATTCCACAACCGTAAGTAAGCCTTTTGGAGCCTGACCTTCTCTTTTTTTCGCTATTTTGGCCCCTTTTAGTACTAAAAATACAATCAAACTAGTTACAATAAAAATTGCAAAAACATTTTTAGTAATAGAAAAATCCAGGGGTTTCTTACCTGTATACACTCCATTACTATCAACACAAATTATTGATCCTTCTAACCCTTCACCATCTGCTTCTGTCGCTATTTTATATCCCTTATACGTAGAATGGCCGTGATGAAACTTACTTGACATAAAAATATCTATCTTGCCTTCATTTATTAAAATTATAGGCAAAGGTATTGAGACATCCAAGTCATTATAAGTAAATATGTGCCAATAATAAGAGTCCCCTAAGTGTTCCATTATCAACTTTCCTGCATCAAACTTTTCAGTTTGTTCACTAGCAAAAGTGCTTCCAAAAGAAGCAAATAATAAAGTTAAAAATAAAATTATTCGTTTCATTATTACTACAATTTGAAAGGCAAATTTAGCAAATAATTTTCGTTATGCAATTTTTTGTAACATATTTTTAAAAAATAATGTGTAAAGGACTTTATTTTAAACTTTATTTTCTGTAATTTTGCAAACAGCTTTTAGAGAAAGATTTTTTGTGAAAGACAATTTTTCATCAAGACGTATTACAATTACTGCAATTTTTATTGTAGTGGGGCTAATTTATATAATTAGATTAGCTCATCTTCAAATAATAGATGATTCATACACACGTCTTGCAAATAGAAATGCGCTAAGACATATAACACAATATCCTTCCAGAGGACTTATTTACGATAGAAATGGTAGATTATTAGTTTACAACGAGGCTGTTTATGATTTAATGGTCATACCTCGCCAAGTTAAAGACATTGATACTACGGAATTTTGCTCGCTTTTAAAGATTTCAAAAGACGAGTTTATAAAAAAAATGGAGAAAGCAAAAAAATATTCTTCATATTCTCCTTCTACTTTTGAAAAACAAATATCCAAAGCAGATTTTGCACCTCTTCAAGAAAAATTATATAAGTTTAAAGGATTTTATGCACAAAGCAGAACACTTAGATTCTATCCAGATTCAGTTGCATGTCATATTTTAGGATACATCGGGGAAGTAAACGAAAAAACAATTGAAGAAAATCCTTATTACAAAAAAGGAGATTACATAGGAATGAGTGGATTGGAAAAATCCTATGAAGAAATCCTTAGGGGAGAAAAAGGAAGTAAAATAACATTAGTTGATGTTCACAATAGGGAGAAGGGCTCTTTTCAAAATGGAATGTACGATACTTTGGCTATAGCAGGACAAAATCTTTATAGTACAATAGATATAGAACTTCAAAAGTACGCTGAAAAAATTATGGCAAACAAACGAGGATGTATTGTCGCAATTGAACCAAGTACTGGGGAAATTCTATGCTTTGTCTCTGCTCCTTATTATAATCCAAACTTGCTTGTCGGTCGTGTAAGAGGTAAAAACTATAAAACATTATCAGAAGATATTTCAAAACCATTATTTAATAGAGTTTTAATGGCAGAGTATCCTCCTGGAAGTATATTTAAAATTGCACAATCTTTGATTGCATTAGACATGGGTGTAATTACGCCTAATACTGGCTTTGGTTGTGATAAAGGTTTAGTTGGTTGTCACAATCACCCTTCTGCAAGCAGTGTTAGAGATGCAATAAAAATGTCTTGCAACCCTTATTTTTATAGAGTATTTCAAAGAATTGTTCAACAAACCAATCCAAAAACCGGAAAAATCGATAGTAAATATGGGTTAACTATATGGAATCAAGCAGCAAAACGAATGGGGTTTGGGACAAGATTAGACATAGATTTACCAAATGCAAGAAAAGGATATATACCTGACACAACTTTTTACAACAAATGGTATCCAAGTGGTTGGAACTTTTATACTATTTATTCCAATTCAATAGGACAAGGCGAAGTTGGTGTTATTCCTTTACAGATGGCAAACTTTGCGGCTTTGGTTGCAAATAGAGGTTGGTTTATTTCTCCACATATTGTTAGAAACTTTGGAGATGAAACTCAAAAAACAAAATATGTAAAATATTCAGAGAAACATTATAGTATGATTGCTCCTGAATATTGGGATATTGCAGTAGAAGGAATGTATGGAGTAGTGCATGAGGCTGGCGGAACTGCAAGAAGGGCAAGAATAGATGACATTGCCGTTTGCGGAAAAACAGGAACAGCTGAAAATATAGGAGATGACCATTCTGTATTTATTTGTTTTGCACCCAAAAACAACCCTCAGATTGCTGTTGCTGTGTATATAGAAAATGCACAAGGAGGAGGAGGGACTTGGGCAGCACCTATCGCAAGTCTTATTGTAGAAAAACATATTAGAGGAAAGGTTGAACGAGAAGAAATGGAGAAATATTATATAGAGAAAAACCCTTGTCAATCATTACCTTTAAAACGTAAAATTAAAACAAAGAAAAAATAATTTTTTCCTTTGAATTAGAAAAATAATGGATAGAAAAAATAAAAGTTTACTTAGAAATATTGATTGGAGTGTTATAATCATTTATTTAATACTCGTATTCTTTGGTTGGATAAACATATATGCTGCCGTTTATGAGGGAGACAATAGTAGTATTCTTGATTTTTCTTGTCGATATGGAAAGCAACTAATTTGGATTGGTGCATCTCTTTTAATCGCATTTTTCGTTTTAATATTAGATCCAAAGTTTTTCTCACAAACATCATATATAATATATGGCATTTTCGTACTTATGCTTATTTCTGTCTTAATCATAGGCTCAGAAACAAAAGGGGCAAAATCATGGTTTGGTATAGGAGATTTTGGAATTCAGCCATCAGAGTTTGCAAAGGGAGCAACAGCATTAGCTTTAGCAAAAACCCTTTCTTCCGTTACTGCTGATTTTAAAAAATGGAAAACAAGAATCTCCGCAATTACCATAATAATGATTCCGATGTTGCTTATTTTATTACAAAACGATACTGGTTCTGCATTGGTCTTTTGTTCATTCGTATTTGTTTTATTCAGAGAAGGTATGTCTTCCTATATCCTAATAATAGGAGCTACATGTATCCTATTATTCGTATTAGCCCTTCTTGTAAATCAATACATTCTAATTGCCATATATCTTATTATTATTGCAGGGGCATATATTATTTTAAGAAAACGCATAAGAAAACTAAATATTTGGATATTTGTGTGTACCTTTATAGGGGCTTCTCTATTTACCTTAGCCGTTGATTTTGTTTTTGAAAATGTTTTAGAACCACACCAAAAAGACAGAATAGAAGTTTTACTTGGGAAAAAAGAGGATTTCAGAGGAGTAGGCTATAATGTCAATCAAAGCAAAATTGCAATCGGGTCAGGAGGAGTTTTAGGCAAAGGATTCCTAAATGGCACACAAACAAAATTCAATTTTGTTCCCGAACAAGATACCGATTTCATATTTTGCACCATTGGGGAAGAATGGGGATTTATTGGTTCCTCTCTAACGATTATATTATTCATAGTTTTATGTACAAAACTCATAAAAATGGCAGAAAGGCAGCGTTCAAAATTTGCTAGAATCTACGGATATTCAGTTGCAAGCATAATATTCTTTCACTTTTTCATAAATATAGGAATGACAATAGGACTCTTACCCGTAATAGGCATTCCTTTACCTTTCATAAGCTATGGAGGTTCTTCTTTATGGGCCTTTACATTCCTTTTATTCATATTCATAAAACAAGATGCATTACGTCAAGAATTGATTTAGCATAAAATAATCATAACAAATTAGCAATATTTCAGCAAATATTTGTAATTTTGACGCTCAAATATGAAGCAATTAAATTATAATTCCAAGACAAACAACAACAAAGCAAAGAAATATATTATCATACTAATACTAAGTATGATAGCATTCCCTTTTAATCTCTATTCACAAGACAGAAACAAATTAGAAAAAGAAAAAATCAAGTTAGAAAAAGAGATTGCTTCTATGAATAAAATACTCAACGAAACGAAAAAGACAAAGAAAATGTCCACTTCAGAGTTGAGAGTATTGGAAAAAAAGATAGCTCAAAGAAAAAAATTGATAAAAAACATAAACTCACAAATGGGAATGCTTAATAATGAAATCAAAAGCACCCAACAATCAATTGGAGAATTATGTAAAGAAATAACTATTCTAAGAGAAAGTTATGCGCAAATGTTGCGTTATGCACAAAAAAACAAAACAAATACAGACAAATTATTATTCATCTTTTCTTCAAAAGACTATAAAGAAGCTTATCAAAGATACATCTTTTTCCGCCAATTTGGAGATTTACAAAAAGAAAAGCTTGCACAAATACAATCAAAAACTAACGAATTATCAAAACGCACTAACGAACTAGAGCTTAAACGCACTAACCAAGAAAAATTACTACAACAAGAATTAAAAAACTCAAAAGAACTAAACAAAGAAAAATCAGAAAAACAGAAAACTGTTAATCAATTACAGAAAAAAGAAAAACAAATTGCTAAAAATTTAAAAGACAAACAAAAGCAAGTTAAGAAACTACAACAACAAATAGATAATGCTATAGCAGCAGAAGTTAAAAAGCAAAAAGAATTAGCTGCAAAAAAGAAAAAACAAATGGCTACTAACACAACAACAAACAAAAAAGAAGCAGAAGCCAACAAAGCAGCAATAGAAACAGCAAAAAAGAAGAATTACACAATAGCAACAACCCCAGAAGAAGTTGCGTTATCTAGCAGTTTTGAAGCCAACAAAGGAAAACTTCCTTGGCCTACTTCACAAGGAGTAATAGTATCTCAATATGGAGTACATAAACACCCAGAAGTAAAAGGAGCAGTAATAGAGAATAAAGGTATTGATATAAGAACTACAAAAGGCTCAACAGTTAGATCAATATTCAAAGGAGAAGTATCAAGAATTGCAAAAGGCCCAACAGGATTATTAGTTGTAATTATACGACACGGCGAATACATGAGCGTTTACGCAAACCTAAAAAGCGTGAGTGTTAAAAACGGACAAAAAGTAGATACAAAACAATCAATCGGAACAGTAAGTACAAACGAAGATGGTGTAAGTGAATATAAATTTCAAATCTTTAAAGGAACACATCACTTGAATCCATCAATTTGGTTAAGCAAATAAAATAAATTAAATAATGATGAGAAAAAGATTAGTATTAAGTTTATTCGCATTAGTATTAGCATTTTCTAATATTTTTGCACAACAACCTGCAAAATGGGATTTCAAAACAAAAAAAATAAATGATTCCATTTCTGAATTAGTAATGCAATGCTCATTAAGTGGAGATTGGCATATTTACTCTCAACACACAAAAGGAACAGAAAATCCAATAAAGTTTACTTTTGAAGAAAACGGAAAATATCAAGTAATAGGAAAAGTAAAAGAATCGCCAAGACCAATTGCAGAATATGATCCATTTGCAAAAGACACAACAAGATACTTTAAAAACAAAGTAACTTTCACACAAAGAATTAAAATAAAAAGCACAGAAGACTTTTCAATAAAAGGAAATGTAGAATTTCAACTTTGTGAAAAAGGAAGTTGCATTCCACCCGATGATGTAGATTTTTCTTTCAATGTAAAAGGAAATCCAGCAGCAAATCAAACAACAATAAACAATACAGAAGAAATAGCAGAAGCCACTGCAACAGAAACTCAAACCATATCGGAAGTTGAAAACAAAGAAGCAACAAAAGAAGTTGCAACAATAGAGCAAACAAACACAGAAAATGCAGTAGCAAAAGAAGACAAATCAATGTGGACTGCATTCTTCGTTTCATTTACCGCAGGTTTATTAGCCCTAATTACACCTTGCGTCTTCCCGATGATACCTATGACAATTTCATTCTTTATGAAAGGCAACACATCTAAACGTAAAGGAAGACAACAAGCCTTTTTCTTTGGAGGAAGTATCATCTTTATGTTTACAGTATTAGGATTGATTCTATCTTGGGCGCTTGGACCAAACGCAATGTACATAATTTCTACACATTGGGTGCCAAATCTAATCTTCTTTGTAATATTTATGATATTCGCATTCTCATTCTTTGGTTTATTTGAATTAACAATGCCGTCAAAACTAATAAACAAATCAGACGAACAAGCAGACAAAGGCGGATACTTAGGAACATTCTTCATAGCACTAACAACCGTTTTAGTATCATTCTCTTGTACTGGACCAATCTTAGGAGCTGCTTTAATAGAAATGGCATCAGGTTCAAGCAATAGCTATGTATTTTTAATATCTATGATAGGATTTGCATTAGGATTTGCATTACCTTTCACAATACTTGCAATGTTCCCTTCAATGCTAAAAAACATGAAATCAGGAGCGTGGTTAAACACAGTAAAAATAGTATTCGGATTCATAGAAATAGCATTAGGATTGAAATTTCTTTCAATGGCAGACCTATCAGCAGGTTGGGGAATATTAGACAGAGAAACTTACCTTGCATTATGGATAGTTACCTTTGCAATGTTAGGCTTCTACCTACTTGGAAAATTAAAATTCAAAGGCGATGCACCAGTTGAAAAAATAGGAGTACCACGTTTATTCCTTTCATTGATAGTATTCTCATTCGTAGTCTATATGATACCAGGTTTATGGGGAGCACCATTGAAGGCAATTTCAGGATACATACCACCACAAACAACACAAGACTTTGACTTAATAAGAATAAATGCAGAAAATGCGTCTACCGCAGCGACTAATACCTCATCATTACCAGCAGATAGAAAATATGCAAAAGATCTTCACCTACCAACAGGATTTGAAGGCTTCTTTGACCTTGAAGAAGCAAAAGCATACGCAAAACAAGTAGGCAAACCAATATTCATAGACTTTACAGGAAAAACTTGTGCCAATTGTAGAGAAATGGAAAACTATGTTTGGGTAGATCCACAAGTAAAAAAACGTCTAACAGAAGAATACGTTATGGTAGCACTTTACGCAGATGTTAATACAATTGAATTACCAGAAAGCGAATGGGTAAAAACAAAAGACGGAAAAACAATAAAAACACTTGGAAAGAAAAACCATAACTATCAAATAGAACAATTCAACGCAAACGCACAACCATTATACGTTTTAATGGACGCAGATGGCAATTTGCTTACAAAAGAACCAAAATCATACGATAGAGACATCAACAACTTTATTAAGTTTCTTGATGAAGGTTTAGCAAACTTCAAAAAATAAGAACAAGGAATAATTAACACAAGAAGGGAAGCATTACTTCCCTTCTTATTTTTTTGTAAAAATATGTTTGACTTCGTAAGCATAGATTTTGAAACAGCAGACAAATACATACCCTGCTCACTTGGACTAACAGTAGTAGAAAACTCTCAAATAGTTTGTACAAAAAATTGGTTGATAAAACCAATATGCTTTCCCTATTTTCATTTTTATGCACAACGAATACACGGCATACACAAAGAAGATGTAAAAGATAAACCAGAATTTAACGCTTTGTGGCAAGAAATCGAACCATATCTTTACGACAAAATCCTCATAGCACACAACGCCTCTTTTGACATAAACGTACTTAGAAAAACTCTTCTTCACTACGGCATACCAAAACCAAAAGCAAGATACCTTTGCACCTATCAACTATCACGCATAGTATGGAAAGAATCTACAAAATTCTCATTAGACCACCTTTGCAACCAAGAAAACATAACACTAAATCACCACAAAGCCGAATCAGACGCAGAAGCCTGTGCAAGACTCTTTCTAAGAGAAGCCGAAATCTTAGAAACAAATAATTTCTACGAATTAAAACAAAAAACAAAACTTAGACTAACAAGAGTATAAGACCTATTTACTCCTTGTCTTTTTAATCTTATCTTGCAAAACAATCAAAAGGACAGAAATCAAAATAAGAACAATCCCACAAGCAAGATTCAAAGTAAACACCTCATTAAAAACAAAAACCCCTATCACAACCGCAGTCAAAGGTTCCAAAGCCCCCATAATAGAAGTAGGCGTTGAACCAAGAATTTTCACAGCAATATTCATCAAACACAAAGACATAATAGTAGTAACCACAGAAAGCAAAAGAATATAAACAACCTGATTAAGATTAGTTATCGGTTGAATATAAAAATCCTTATTTGTAAAAGAGAACAATCCCACACAAACAAGACAAAACATTAAAGCATAAAAAGTAAGTTTAAAAGTAGAAAAACAAAGAGAAGACTTATTAACCACAATCATATACAAAGCATAACTCAAAGCCGAAATCAAGACAAGAATCACGCCCGTAGTATTCAACACCATACCATCACCAGAATAATACAACAAACAAACTCCACCAAACGCCAAAGCAATAGAAAAGACAACCACAGGAGTAATCCTTTCCTTAAAAAACACAGCCATTATCAACGCCACCATAATAGGATGAGTAAAAAGCAAAGTAGAAGCCACTCCCGCAGGCATATAAAGAAAACTCATAAACAAAGAAAGCGAAGAAATAGCGAATAAAACACCCAAAGAAGCCAAGACTATCAATTCTTTTTTGTTTACCTTAAAAGAAATCCTCTTTGCCATCATTATAAAAGCAAGAATAATCACAGCAAAACCAAACCTATAAAACAAAACAGAAGTAGTACTCATACCCTCCTGATAGAGATTCAACGCTCCAAGAGGATTCATTCCATAACAAATTGCGGACAATATTCCACAAATAACGCCCTTTGCTTTTTCCGATTTCATAAACCTTTAAAAATGCAAAAGGGCTTCAAGACTTGAACATCTTAAAACCCTTTGCGGTCCGGACGAGACTCGAACTCGCGACCCCATGCGTGACAGGCATGTATTCTA
>CALEFF010000041.1 GCA_937876865.1 uncultured Bacteroidales bacterium
CGGAAATAGACATGGTGCTCAGTGTCGGAGCTTTTCTAAGTGGCGACTACGAATCATGTGCTGACGAAATCTCTGAAATTAAAGCTGCGGGTGGTGATGTTCCGCTTAAGGTGATTTTAGAAACCGGTGCGCTGCAATCTGCTGCAAATATTAAGAAAGCAGCTGTGCTTGCCATGTCGGCAGGTGCCGATTTTATCAAGACTTCGACCGGTAAGATTAGTGTTTCTGCTACGCCCTTGGCGGCTTATGTCATGTGCAAAGCCATTAAAGAATATAAGGGGCAAACTGGGCGTTTAGTGGGCTTTAAGGCTGCAGGCGGCATCAAGACTATTGAAGACGCAATCGTGTACTACACAATTGTGCGTGAAGTGTTAGGACAAGAATACATTGATAAAAACTTGTTCCGCATCGGCACAAGCTCTTTGGCAAATATTTTAGTCAATGACCTTCTTGGTGAAACGATTAATCCTTTCTGACGGATTGGTGCGAACTTGTGTTGCAAAGCCTAATTCCTTTGTATCTGAACCTGAATGAAGCTTTGTTGGAATGCAACCTATCCTTATATGAATGAGAGAGAAAGAAGATGCAAGTAAGTGTAGCCTTACAAAGCACTTCTTTCTCTCTCTTTTTATTTATTTGAATCATAGTTTCTTTCTTTATGTTCTTAACTTTTTCTGATTTATTTATGATAGTTTCAATATCTTTGTTAAGGTTACGAAAACCCTCAATACTCATTAGTGCGTTCATAGCATCTTTGTTATTCATTAAGCGTTGTAAAGTTGGGTTATCTACATTAACAAGCAAAGCACTCTCCCATCTACGAGCAAGTAAAGTTGCACTTGTACCACTCATCGCAATATCCAAAATACCAGCTGCATCTATTTGTTTCATTGAACTACCGTCATAAGCCAATACAGGCAAGAAACTAATAAATTCATTTACTTTTTTTTCGGGGTTGCTTTCGTTAATATTTAGTCTGCAACTATATTCTTGAATTTGTTTTAAAGCACGATTTGGAGCAAAGTCAAATACATAACATTCCTCTTTGAGAATATCTATTTTATTAGGAGAAAGACCATCAATATTACTTACAGTCCAAGGAGTTTGTACACGAAAAGCCGCTTGAAAATAAGTTTCCGGACTTGAACAATTACGTAACATAAATATTCCACTCCAAGGTTTAACCGAAACACCCGTAGTAAGTTTTCCGCACGAAAGCGTAATAGTTTTTGTTTTTAAAGGATTTCCCATAGCCTTTTGCACAGGCTTTAATGCCTCAACACCAACCCCACATTCTTTTCCTGCAACTAATATTACTTCATAGTCATGATAAAATCTATTTTGCCTTTTAGATAATAGATTACGCATAGCATAACATTGAGAAATATTGTAAAAGAACCAAAAGGTGTGAGTTAATGAAGATAAAAGAGGAGGAAACGAAAATGGCATATAAGCTTTTTTATTACCTAACTTTAAATCTGAAACAATATTCTCCTTATAAGCTCCACGAATCAAATCAAGCCACTTTTGAACTTCTTCTTCATGAATGAAATAAGCATTCTCACCCTCCCCCTCTGCTGAGAAAAAAACATTCAAATCAAACTCGTTAAATTCACCTTGCGAAGCCACCATTTGTAATTCATCAGGCAATTGATAAGTCATCATAACCATACGAGGAAGTGAAGAATAAGGATTCTCACCTTGTGAATAATCCCATTCCTCTTTTGCTTTCTGCTCATCGGAATAAGTCCAATTATATATTTGATCTTCGATAAACTCTCCCGAATTGATAGCACGAAACGGAGTACCCGAAAGATAAAGATATGCACTTGTTGTAATAGGTAAACAATCCTCATCAAAATATTCCATACCCTCGCCCTCAGCGTAAGTCTGCTCGTTTTTATCTTCATTTTCAAACAAATCCTTTGCACTATCACGCCAAGCACCATAGTGATATTCATCAAAAATCACACAATCCCAATTCAAAGCATGCACCCATTCGTGATGTGCTTTTATTCCACCTAATTTAGTTCTGCCAAGATAGTCTTGAAACGAGCCAAAACAAACAATAGGTTTACTTTTGTCGGCAGTTTCGTAAGTAAGAGTTGATGTTCTTGAAATAAATTGCCAACCCTCAAAATCAATATGTGTCAATAAGTCTTCTTCCCAAGCACTTTGCACCGCAGGCTTAAAGGTTAAAACCAAAATACGTTTCCAATTCATTTCTTTTGCTAATTGATATGTTGCAAAAGTCTTTCCAAAACGCATTTTGCAATTCCAAAGAAAGTGAGGTGTTCGGTTATTATTTTCTTTTAAAAATGATTTAAAATATTTGCTTGTTTTTTCTACTGCTTCTTTTTGTTCGGGACGCATAGAAAAACTTGCAGAACGATTTCTCTTTATCGCAGAACGAGAACGCAAAGCATTAACAGCAGTTTTTACATCTTTAACTCCACAACAAAACCATTCTCCTTCGGGATTATCAATATTCATTTCACGAAGCAAACGATGAACATCGTGATCGGTAAACGCCGTTCCATCGTTTCGCATTGCTGATTCTTCAAGTACAATCCTATAAGGCAAAGCACCAGGACGCAAAGTCGGATATTGTTGTGCTACACGTTCTTTTACTTCTTTTGTAGTATAGCCTACTTTAAGCATTCCTTTATATTGAGGATTAGTGTCTTCGTAGGCATATATCTTTGGATTTGATTCTACTCTTTTTGGGAAAAATTTTTGTGCCATACTATTCCATTGGTTTAATCATTGATTCAATAAAAGCAATCTCCTCTTCATTCAATCCATACTTCTTATAAAGTTTCTCATCAGTCCATGATTTAGAATAATCTAACCAAGGGACAAATCTAAAATTATTTATAGATATATTCATGCCAACTAACGTTTGAAGAATTAAAAAACGAACAAATTTTGTCCTTAAATAAATGTAGAGATTTTTTGCTTCTACTTCCGAATGTGTTGGACATATAATCAAATATGATTGGGTGCATATTTGATTAGGTGTTAATATTTCCATCCGACTTAAAACTTTATACATTCCATTTTTATCAGGATTTCCTGCATGTTCACAAGAAAGTTTAGATATTAATGTTTTATATTTGTTTATGCTATCACGCCCTTTGGGAATTTTGTTAGAATCTATATACATCCACCCTTTACTACTTAAAACTTCACAATCATTATCATTATTACGCTCTAAATTACCAACAAAAGTCGATAGCAAACCATAAGGTGTCTGAGAACTGCAACCACCTTTTTCTGATAACATTTTTTCCTTATGAGATAAGATTTTATGAATTATACTTACAGCTTCATTTCTTCGTAGAAAAACTTCAAATTCATTTAAATCACGTATAGCTTTACTTGATATACCATTTGTAATATTTATAAAATTACAATTTCCATTATATGAAGAATCTCTTAGAAAATAACAAACGCCACCATTCAAGTCTACTCCTTGAAAACATTCTTTTGAATCAGTATAATCAACAATATTTTTAATACACTTATCAGATAACATCTTTTTTCTAAAATCATCTAAACCAACACCTCCAGCAAACCATCTTGAAGGTATTATCATTGTCAAAAAATGAGGGTTTAGTTTTTTTGCTTGTTCAACAAATTTATGATAAAGAGGGATTGCACCTAATCCTTTACCTGTTTCATTGACTTGTAACTGATAAGGTGGGTTGCCTATTATTACATCAAATTTCATATTTGGAAATAAATCGTTTGGGTTATCGGTATGAATAAATTGATATGCGTGGCTTTCTAATGTTGCACCACGATCGTAAACTTCTTGGCTTGCTCCGCAGTATTTGCAACGACCATTATGCCAAGAGTGTTCTTGGGGTTGAAAGCGTATGTTGCCTTGTTCATCATTAAAAACTGTGCAAACCGAATATTTTCCATTGGCATTTTTTGAACAATAAACCGAACGGCGAGACATTAGGGCAGTTAATTCCGTAATTGCTAAACCATAGAGTTGTTTGCCAAAGATGTGATTCACTCTTTCTTGAATATCGGGAATTTTTGCCTCCAACCCCTCCATAAGTCTTTTTGCAATCTCGCGAAGAAACACCCCTGTTTTACTCACAGGGTCAAGAAATTTTGCATCAGGGTTGCTCCACAAATCCGAAGGCAACATATCAAGCATATTATTGACTATTGTAGGAGGAGTAAATACTTCATCGTTACTCAAATTCGCTAAACAAGTCAGCACATCGGGATTATAATTTTTCGGTTTCATAAAGATGAGAGTTTTAAAAAATGAATTGGCGAATAATCTTTAACAGGTGTAGGTACAAAAGCCTCTTCTCCTAAATCGGAAAATAGATTAGGACCTTCTAATGGTTGGCTTTGAAGAAGATTTGCCATTGTGTAATCTCTTCGTTTTACAATTCCATTGCCTAAAAAAGACCACTCGGCAAATACAATAGGCTTTTTGCTATCATCGGGTAGTTGCAAAGTCAAAGCATCTCCCCAAAGAATATTACAAGAAAGAAGATAACGAGCAATATTACAAACTTCTTCTTTTGTCTTTTTTCTAAAAAGAGAAGAATACTCTGTAAAGAAAATATTAAAAAGGTTTTCTCTGCATACCTCTACATTGTCCGCAAGGATATCTATGCCATAAAGACTGCTGATTGCAATAATGGAATGTAATTCCCACGAGTTTTGTGTTTTGCGATATTGACTTGTAACAATGGAAAGTTTTCTTTTTAGAATTTCTATAAGGAAAGCCCCTTGTCCACATGCGGGCTCCAAAAATCGCGAATATATATTTTCGGTTTCATCTTTTACAAGGTCGCACATTGCCTTTACTTCCCTTTCGGCAGTGAAGACTTCTCCGTGATCGGCAACACGTTTGCGAGAAACTATTTGTGATGATTTTGATTTTGTTGGCATAGGCTTCAAATATTTTTTGAACTTGAAGCCTTATTATTAAGCAAAAAGAAAAGCGTGAAACCGTTTGCATTTTACTTATCTAATTCTGAAGGCTCGGCAAAGCCTGTGTACACAGATAAGGACAAACAGTTCACGCCCATAGGACGCGAACCTTTACAACCTATTCTCGTGTACTTCTTTAAATTTGCCGATTTTCAGAATCGAGAATAAGAGCTAAAAGCTCAATAATCTATTTTATATTTTCGATTGTTTTCTACATTTTGTTTTTACTTTTTATTTCATTTTGCAAATATATGTAATTTTTTTCTAATCTTTTCTCTCTAAAATTTTTTCTTTGATTTTTACAATTTTTTCTTTGTTTTTTACAATTATTCTATTGATTTATTAAAATATTTCATTGTTTTTTTAGAGTCAAACTTTCTATTGTTTTATTATTATTTTTTTTGTCTTTATTATACATTATATATACATTGATAAATTGTCAATTTTTGATTGATGAAATGTCAATGCTCGGTTGATGTTTTGTCAATACTTAATTGATGTTTTATCAATATTTGATTGATATTTTGTCAATTTTGATTTTTTTTCGGTTTGTCGGAACAATATGGCGTTTTAATGATTGTATGTGTATATTTAATTGATTTTTTGGTAGATAGAGGAAAATGTCGTAACTTTGCAACTTTTAATACTTTAACAATTATAAATTTTTAAAAAATTATGGGTAAATTTAGAAAGAATTGGACAATTCTATTGTTCCTTTTGTTTGGCATTCGATTAGGTGCTCAAACAGAAGTGCAAATTGGTAATGGAACACAAATAGGATACGTTCCCCTTGTGGCGATGCATACTGCAAGTTATGGGCAGAGTATTTATTTGAATACTGAACTGCCTGCTGGATTGATTACTTCAATCAGTTATCAATATGCTTTATCGGAAAATATTACTGTTTCTCCTACAACAATCTATATGGCTGAGGTTAGCAGAAGTAGTTATGGCGGAAATACTGATAGAGTGCCTGCTGATAGTCTTACACAAGTGTTTACGGGAAGTGTAACCTTTACGCAAGGTTGGGTAACTATTAATTTAACAACTCCTTTTGACTATACAGGAGATGGAAATTTAGTTGTTGCTTATTTAAATAATAGTGCCGAATCTCTATCTTGGGAAGAATCATATTTTTATGTAACGCCAACTACTGAAAATATGTCTAATATAGCAGGAGTTTGGGGAGGAACATTAGATATAAACAATATTGGTTCTGGTTGGGAGACGCATAATGAAAGTTTAGCTGTAAGACCAAATACAAAATTTGCATTTTCGTCAGCAGAAGACTTTTGTAATGACCCTCAAAACGTAACGGTAACAGAGATTACTGATAATTCTGCTCTTGTTAGTTGGACTGCTCCTGAGGGACAAACTACTTTTGGAGTTTCTTATAAGCTTGCAAATGCTAATGAATGGACTTTCCTTTCTAATGTGATAGGCACTTCTTACACATTGGAAGGTTTGCAAGGTTTAACAGATTATCAAGTGAAGGTTTATACTGTTTGTGATGAAGAATCTACAAGTTTCGGAGTTGTGAAAAGTTTTCAAACTTCTGTTTCTGCTTCTCAAATTTCTTCACTTCCTTATTCTGAATCGTTTGATGAAGCAACTTCTATTTCTTCTTGGTTGATTGATAATGGAAATGCTACAAATAAATGGTATTGGGGTGTTGCTGAAAATAATACAACAGAAGTGCCAAATGGAGGTTCTTTGTATATTTCTTCTAATGGAGGTATAACTGCTTCTTATGATAATGAGGCAGCTTCAAATGTTTTTGCTACTAAGTATCTTACCTTTTCAGATGCTTTGAATTTTAAGGTGGCTTTTGATGTTAAGTGCTTGGGCGAAGGTGATTTTGATAATTTAGAAGTTTATCTTGTAAAGGGAGGAGAAAACTTAAATAATGATAATCTTCTTGGCTATTTTTCAGGAATAAATAGTTGGGAACGAAAAGAGTTTGTTGTGGATAATTCTTATGCTAATCAAAGTGTAAGATTGGTTCTTAAATGGAAAAATGATGGCAGTGAAGGGGTATCTCCTGGTGCAGTGGTTGATAATATTTCTATTGAGGCGTTGCCTTGTGGTATGATAGATGAGTTAAATATTACTTTTACTGAGAATAGTGGGGCTCCTGTTGCAATAGGAGTGATAGAAGATGCTAATAGCGATGTTAGTTCTTATCTTGTGGAATATAAGGCGAATGGCGATGAGGATTGGATTGCGTTTTCTACTAATGCACCTACTTTTGATATTCTTGATTTGAGCTATGCAACTACTTACGCTATAAGAATCAAGGTGGTGTGTGATGAAAATCAAAGTGTGTGGTCTCCTATTCATTATTTTACTACTCCTTGTGGTGTTATTTCTGATTTTCCTTGGAGTGAAGGTTTTGAACAAGAATTTGTTTCTGATACTATTGGTAATCAAGTAGCCCCTTTGTGTTGGACTCAAATTGCTACCAATAGTAGTTATGCTTGGGTGATGAATACAATTTATGCTAATAATGGAGAAGGTTGTCTTCGTGGTAGTATGACTCCGTATTTTATGCCTAATCCTGCGGTTAGTAGTTGGATGATTTCTCCTTCAATGGAATTTACAGGTGGGGAAAAATTAACTTTCTCTGTGAGAAAACAAAGTTTGTCTCACATTGTTAGATTTAGAATCTATGGTTTAGATGAAAGCGAACAACTTTTTTCAAGTGTAAGTGATACTTCTCGTTTTGAATTGATTAGAACAATAGAATATAATGAGCCTCATACAGAATATACTACAATGGAAGTGGGTTTGAGTTCACTTTCTGCAAGAGGTAGATTTGCTTTTGTTATAGATACTTTGTCTAATGCTATTATTATTGATGATGTAATGGTTGAAGAAGCTGAGGATTGTCCTAATGTCTATAATGTTACTGCTACAAGATTATCTACTTCTTCTGTTGCAATTAATTTTGACACTACAAATACTAATGGAAGCGGTTGGGTAATTGCTTATGGTCAAGCACCAAGTCAAGAAGAGTTTGATCCTATTAGTACACCTTCTTCTCAACAAATTGCAATTACATCTTCTTCTCAATTACCATACGTTATTGATGGCTTATCGGCGGGAACTTATTATTTTGCAGTACAACAAGATTGCGATGGTGCTTTCTCAGAACCTGCTGCTGTATTCTTCCCAGTCGTTAATGCTTTACCGTATTCTCAAAACTTTAATACTACAACGGTTTCAGAATGGGATTTAAGCAATCATAGTGGAAACAATGTTTGGTATATTGATAGTTCAATGTATATTTCTAATAATGGTGGAGATAGTAATACATACGACTTTAATTCACAATCAAAATCATACGCGGTAACTTATGTTTCTTTCCCTGCTGCTGCTTCCTTTACTATAACATACGATTGGAAGGCAATGGGGCAAATCGGAGGTTATGGATCGGCTTATGACTATGGAAAAGTTTATTTAATCCCAGATACAATGGCGATACCTTCTGCAAATATTAACAATGTTTATGCGATATCGGAAAATCTTATACAACAAAATACTTGGACAACAGATACAATAAATTTAGATGCTACATACGCAAATAGAGTTTGGAAGTTAATCTTTATGTGGCAAAACAATGCTTCACAAGGTACAAATCCTGCTCTTGCAGTAGATAACATTTCTATTGTTGCAAATAATTGTGGTCAAGTAGTTGATTTGAATGTTGAATATGCTCAAACTGCCGAAGGATTAGTTGCTAATTTATCGTTTACAGATTATTCTCAAAATCCTTCTTATATAATAGAATACAAGTCAGAATCAGAATCAGAGTGGACAGTTATTTCTTCTGCTACTGCTCCTTATCAAATTTCAGATCTTGAATTTAATACAGAATATTCGTTTAGAGTTGCAGTAGAATGTGAAGATGGAACAATAACTCCATACGTTACAATAACAAGTCAAAGCCCTTGTGCAGCAATTACACAACTTCCTTGGGGAGAAAGTTTCAATACTGCTCCAAATGAATGTTGGTCGTTTAGAAAAGGACAATTGACAGAAACTACTTATACAAATGATTTACAAATACCTTCTCAATATGAAATGCCTTGGCAATTCAATGCCACAAATCAAGTTGGCGGTATTGCCAATGGAAGAATGCAAGCATATTTGTATGGAACAACAGCAAGATTTTGGTTGATTACTCCAACAGTTGATATTCCTCAGGAAGGAGTTTATGAGTTAAGTGTCGATGTTTTGGCACGTAAATCAAGCGATGATATTGCACCAGCACCAGCACCAGATGATAAATTTGTGATTTTAGTTTCAACAGATAACGGAATTAGTTGGAATACTAATGATGCAATAATATATAACGATTCAGATTCAGATACGGCACATAATTTCTCTCAATTTAATCAAACTCCTACAAGAGTTAAATTTAGATTACAAGATTCAGAAGGGACTTCTTATTCTGGATTAGTACGTTTTGCATTCTATTGCGAAAGTACTGTAAGCAATGGAAGTAATTTTGTTTTCATAGACAATATTGCACTAAATCAATTCTCAGATTGTCCAATTCCTTCAAATCTTTCTGTAAGCAATATTACAAACAATACTGCTCTATTAACATTCAATCAAGATGAAGATGTTGAAGGTTGGGAATATATTGCAGTGCCAGAAGGTGCAAGTATAGAGAGCGTAACTCCTGTTGAAGTAGCAGAAAGTCCTGCAACGATAGAAAATCTTGAAGCAGAAATGAATTATACTGTTTATTTAAGATCAGTTTGTAGCGAAACCTCTTTTTCTCCTTGGTCTGTTGGTGTTTCATTCCTAACAACTCCAGATCCAACAACTATTCCTTATTCTTGTGATTTTGATTTTGAACAAGGAGAAGCAACAGGTTGGTTGTTAAAGAATGGAACTTGTGCAAACTATTGGGCAATAAATGGACAATTGTTTATAACTTCTGACGGAACTACACAAGAATACGGTTCAGGTACAAGTGTTGTTTTAGCAGAAAAACTATTCCAATTTGAAGACTCAGATTCTATAAGAATTTCATTTGATTTGACAATAGGAGGAGAAACAGCATACGATGTTCCTTACGATTATTTGAAAGTATTCTTCTTGCCAGAAAATGAAAATCTTGAACCAAGTTCAGCAATACCAACTCCTCAATATGCTTATGCAGACTATTCTCAAAATGTTATATTGACAAATTCAGACGGAGGCTATTATATCAATATGACTACTCAAACAATCAATATAACACTTCCAACCCCTACGGAAGCACGCAAGTTAGTTTTCCTTTGGGTTAACGATAATTCTATGGGTTCACAACCTGGTGCGATAATAGATAATTTCAGTATCACTTATGCAACAGAACCTCAAACATCTTGTTTGGCACCAACAAATCTTAGCATAGAAAACTCCAATGATACAATTACATTCTCTTGGCAAGCAGTAGGAAGTGAGACTCAATGGGAAGTTCGTTTAGGTGAAGCAGAAGCAATAGTAGTTGAAACTCCTGTATACCAATTTACAAACCTTGCAATAGGACAATATACTGCATACGTAAGAGCAATTTGTGGTGAAGACTCATATTCAGAATGGACTTCAATAGATTTTGAAGTTGTTATTGTAGAACCTATTGTAACAACAAACGATGCAACAAACATAACAGCAAATTCTGCAACACTTACAGCAACTATTCAATTAGGAAATCAAACTCCAAGTTCAGCAGGATTTAAATATAAGGTTATTGGAGCAGAAGAATGGATGGAAGAAATTATTTCTACTACAACTTTTGAAACATTAACTCTTGAATTATCAAATTTAGTTGCTGCAACAGAATATGAGTTTAAGGCATTTGTAGTTTGTGGAGAAACAGAATATGAAGGAGAAGTGAAAACATTCTCAACTCTTGCTTCATTGCAAGAAGAATTAAGCAATATGCTTTCTGTTAGTTTGTATCCAAATCCAGCAAAAGAATCTGCAACCTTAGAATTCTCAGGATTGAACAGTGAGGCTACAATTTCAATTGTTAATATGAAAGGACAAATCATAAAAACAATAGATATTCAAGCTTTACAAACTTATGAATTGAACTTAACTGATTTTGCAAGTGGAGTTTATTACGTGAAAGTAATTACAGAGGGCAAAATTATAACACAAAAACTAATAGTTAAATAGTTTAATTCTCAATAACATAAGCGGAGTAACAGAGAAAAATGTTGCTCCGCTTTTTTTCTTTATCATTAAGTTTTATTATTTTTGCACACTATGAAGACAATAGTAAGCGGAATGCGTCCCACAGGAAACCTACACTTAGGTAATTATTTTGGGGCTTTAAGAAATTTTATTCAATTACAAGAGAAAGAAAATTGTTTCTTTTTTATAGCAGATTATCATTCACTAACTACTCACCCAAATCCAAGTGATTTACATCAAAGAGTAAGAACAATACTTGCACAATATATTGCTTGTGGCTTAGACCCTGAGAAAGCAACAATATATGTTCAAAGTCAAGTTCCAGAAACAGCAGAATTATATATGTTCCTAAATATGAATGCTTATTTAGGAGAATTGGAAAGAGTAACTTCTTTTAAAGATAAGGTAAGACAAAACCCTCAAAATGTTAATGCAGGACTTTTGACTTATCCAACCCTTATGGCAGCAGATATAATCTTGCATAAAGCAACACATGTGCCTGTTGGAAAAGACCAAGAGCAACATTTGGAAATGACACGTACCTTTGCAGGAAGATTTAACCGCATGTATGGAGTAGATTACTTTCCTGAACCGGTTGCATACAACTTTACAGGAGAGTTAATCAAGGTTCCAGGCTTGGACGGTAGTGGAAAAATGGGTAAAAGTGAAGGAGAAGCAAATGCAATCTTTTTAACAGATGAGCCAAATGTATTGAAGAAAAAAATAATGAGAGCAAAAACCGATTCAGGTCCACAAACTCCAAACTCAGAAAAAACAACAGAAATAGAAAACTTATTTTCATTACTCAAACTTGTTTCAAAAGAAGAAGTAATTAAAGAGTTTGATGCTCAATATGCCGATTGTTCAATAAGATATGGCGATTTAAAGAAACAATTAGCCGAAGATATGGAAAACTTTGTTGCACCTTTAAGAGAGAGAATAAAAGAAGTAGAAGCAGATAGCGAATATCTTTCAAAAGTTGCAAAAATAGGAAACGAAAAAGCAAGAGAATCGGCAATCAAAACCATTAAAGAAGTAAGAGAAATCATAGGATTTAGAAATATATAAATAAAAAATAAAAATTAATCGATATGTCAGGACATAATAAGTGGTCAACTATTAAAAGAAAAAAAGGAGCGTTAGATAGCAAACGTTCAAAAATATTCTCAAAGATAATAAAAGATATAACAGTAGCAGTAAAAGAAGGCGGTCCAGATCCAGATTCAAATGCAAGACTTCGTTTAGCAGTAGCAAATGCCAAAGGAGCAAATATGCCAAAAGATACTTTGCAAAGAGCAATCAATAAAGCAGGCGATAAAAACACAGCAGCTTTGCAAGAACTTACCTTTGAATGTTACGCACCTCACGGAATTGCAGTTTTTGTTGAGTGCTTAACAGACAATAACAATCGTTCAGTAGCAGCAGTTCGTTCTGTTTTCAATAAATTTGGAGGAACAATGGGAACAAATGGTTCATTAGGCTTTATCTTCCAAAGAAAAGGAGTATTCCAAATAGCAATTGGCGAAAGAGATGCTGACGAATTAGAAATGGCATTGATAGAAGCAGGTGCAGATGAAATAGAAAGAGAAGACGAGTACTTTACAGTATATACAAAAATGGAAGACTTCGCTGCAATGCAAAAAGGATTAGAAGAAGCAGGCATAGAAGCAGAAAGTGCAGAACTTCAAAGAATACCTAACACTACAACAGAACTTCCATTAGCAGAAGGATTAAAAGTTATGAAACTAATAAATCTTTTGGAAGAAGACGATGATGTACAAGCAGTTTACCATACGTTAGAAATGACTGATGAGTTAATGGAAAACGCAGAATAATTTATTTCATTAAGAGGGCTTTTTCACTAAGCCCTCTTTTGTATTTAAAAGAAACAATATGCTATATTTAGTTCCAACTCCAATAGGTAATCTTGAAGATATGACATTTAGGGCAGTGAAAGTTCTAAAAAATGTCCAATTGATATTATGTGAAGACACAAGAACATCACGTCCGCTTTTAAATCATTATGAAATTACAACACCTTTGCAATCTCATCATCTCTTCAATGAACATCAAACTTTAAATTATATAGTAGAAAGACTATTATCAGGAGAAGATATAGCATTGATAACAGACGCAGGAACACCTGCTATATCCGATCCAGGATTTCTTTTAGTAAGAGAATGCGTTCGCAATAATATAGAAGTAAGTTGCCTTCCGGGAGCAACAGCCTTTGTACCTGCACTTGTAAGTTCAGGATTTCCTTGTGAGAAATTTTGCTTTGAAGGATTTCTTCCTCATAAAAAAGGACGTCAATCACGTTTAGAATTTCTAAAAACCGAAACCCGTACAATAATCTTTTACGAATCGCCTCACCGTCTTCATAAGACTTTGCTACAATTTTGCGAAACTTTTGGAGAAGAAAGACTTGTAAGCGTATCAAGAGAGATTAGTAAAAAATTTGAAGAAATAACAAGAGGCACTCTAAAAGAAGTAGCCGAACATTTTGCAGAAAAAAATGTGAAAGGTGAAATCGTTATAGTCCTTTCAGCCGAGTAGGAAAAAAATCAAAGAAAAAATAAAAAAAAGCAAAGAAAAAAAATAATAAAACAAAGAAAAAATTTAAAATTTCTTTGTTTTATTTTACCCTATCGGGATTCTGACTTATGAAACTTGCCCAAGAGGTTTTCTTTGTAGAAGATTTATTTGCAGTAGTCTTGACACTGCTCAATTCTTCTTTTTGATAACTATGACAAACCGCCACAGCCAAAGCATCAGTTGCGTCAAGATGCGAAGGAATCGCCTCAAAATTAAACATTCTCTGTAACATATTTGCTACTTGTTCCTTTGAAGCGGCACCATTGCCTGTAATTGATTGTTTAATCTTACGAGGGGAATATTCAACAAAAGGAATGCTACGAGAAAACGCTGCTGCAATACAAATTCCTTGTGCTCTACCAAGTTTTAACATTGATTGCACGTTTTTTCCAAAGAAAGGGGCTTCAATAGCCAATATATCAGGTTTGAAAATATCAATTATTTCAGTAATTTGGTCAAAAAGTTTTTTCATCTTTGTGCTTAAATCATCTTTTGTTCCAAGTACAAGTACGTCCATTTTAAGTAATTGACTTTGTTTTCCTCTTTGTTCTATAATAGAATAGCCTAAAACATTAGTACCAGGGTCAATCCCAAGAATAACTCTTTCTTTCTCCATATTTTTTTACTGAAATTTTTTACAAAGATACGTTTTTTATACATTAAAAACCGCAAAATCTTTTTGGAAATTCAATAAGTAGTCGTATATTTGCACACTAAAAATTAGAAAATAGTAATAATTAATAACAAAAAAAGAAAAAAAATGGGAGAATTCTTTCAAAACTTATGGTTAAACAATCGACAATTAGTATTCCTTGTGGGAATTTTAATTGTTATTTTGCCTTTTGTTATATTTTATGTAATTAAGGCAAGAAAAGAACACCCAAAAGGACTTATATCTGCTGCTCTTAGCAATATGGGTGAAAGATTTGGGTATTACATTATGAACGCTGTATTATTGTTGTTCATATGTTCTAAATTTGGTATAAGCGATGACGCTGCTGGTTGGATTTATGCCGTATTTTATTTCTTGATTTACGTGCTTAGTTTACCAGGAGGTATTATTGCTGACCGTTTACAAAATTACAAAGGAACGATTATGGCAGGTCTTCTTGTAATGGCATTAGGATATGGCTTGCTTTCTATTCCTATTTTTAGTGATGCAACTGTTTTCGCAGGCAATGCAAGTATTACTTGGGTGCTTGTGTTTACATGTTTTGCACTTTTACTTATTGCTTTCGGAAACGGATTGTTTAAAGGAAACTTACAAGCAATCGTTGGTCAAATGTATGACAATTTTGAAGCAGAAGCTGCAAAAAAAGGTGAAGAAGAACTTGTAAAAGCAAAAGGTAAACGTGATACAGGTTTCCAAATATTCTATGTTTTCATAAATTTAGGAGGGGTAATAGCACCTTTCGTTGCACCAATGTTAAGAGAATGGTGGTTGAAAACAAAAGATCTTATGTACAATTCAGATTTACCACGTTTATGCCATCAATATATTGACCAAAGAGCGTCAATGAGTGAACAAGATATGGCGAATCTTGAAACTTTAACTCAACAAGTTCAAATGAATCCACAACCTTTGGTTGGAGAACAATTAGTAACTTTCTGTGATAATTATCTTAATATATTTAATACAGGAGTTCACTATTCATTTATTGCTTCAGTTGCGGCTATGTTAGTGTCTTTAATCATATTTATGCTAACTAAGAAAATTTATCCTAACCCTACAAAGAAAGAAAAGAAAGAAGTAGAATCTTATACAGCAGAAGAAAAACTTGCAAATGCAAAAGAAATTAAGCAACGTTTATATGCGTTGTTTGCAGTGTTAATTGTGGCAGTATTTTTCTGGTTCTCATTCCACCAAAATGGACAATCACTTTCTGTTTTTGCAAGAGACTTCGTTTCAACAAAAGGGGTTGCTCCTGAAGTTTGGCAATGTATAAATCCATTATTTGTTATCCTTTTAACACCTGTTATTATGTGGATGTTTGCTGCACTTTCAAGAAAAGGAAAAGAAGTTTCTACTCCACGAAAGATAGCAATCGGTATGTTTATAGCAGCTTGTGCTTACATATTCTTAACAATCATTGCGATAATTCAAAATTATCCTTCTGGAGAAGAGTTTAAGGGATTAGCAGATACAGTAAAAGAATCAATGAAATCAAGTCCTGCAATTTTGATTTTAACATATTTCTTCTTAACAGTTGCAGAGTTGTTTATTTCTCCACTTGGATTGTCATTTGTATCAAAAGTTGCTCCAAAACATTTGCAAGGTATTTGTCAAGGTCTTTGGTTGTCAGCAACAGCTATAGGAAATTTATTTATAGCATTAGGAGTTACAATGTTGAATAGTTTCCCTTATCAATGGCAATGTTGGGCAGTATTCGCAGGATTCTGCTTAATTTCAATGGGAGTTATGCTTGGAATGGTAAAATGGCTTGAAAAAGTTACTAAATAGTAATTGTTAGTTTTTTTATCAAAAATAAATTTTTTCAAAAGAGGTTGAATTTTTATGGGTTCAACCTCTTTTGTTTTTTTATATTTGTGTATATTTGCAAACTCTAAAAAATAGGATTATGGATTTTGAATTGAGAGAAGACCAAGATTTTATTACTTTAATACAATTATTGAAGGCTGTTGGCGTTTCTTATAATGGTGCAGAGGCTCAACGTATGGTTGTAGAGGAATTGGTGAGTTTGAATGGAGAATTGGAGACTCGCAAGCGTGCAAAGATAAGAAGGGGAGATGTGGTTAAGGTTTTTGAAACAGAAATAAAGATTAAATAGTAAAACTAATAAACAGAAAAGAAAATGGATTTAAGTACAATTCTATCAATCTCGGGAAAACCTGGATTATACAAGTTAATATCTCAAACTAAAACAGGAGCGTTAGTTGAATCCTTATTAGACTCAAAGCGTTATCCTGCATTCTCAAACGAAAAAATATCTTCTTTGGCAGATATTAGCATTTTTACAATCGATGATGATATTTCTCTGCAAGAAGCTCTTCAAGCAATTTATAGAAAAGAAAATGGAGGAGAGTGTATCAATCACAAAGCACCAGAAAACGAAATAATAGCCTATATGAAAGAGGTTTTACCAAATTTTGACGAAGAAAGAGTTTACGTTTCTGATATGAGAAAACTTTTTTCTTGGTATAATCTTTTAAATTCTAAACAACTTATAGATTTAGAAACAGAAGAGGAATAAAATATTTCTTTGATTTAAAAAAATAATCCTTTGATTTAATTTTTTATTTCAAAGGATTATTTTTTTGTTTCTTTGCTTTTTATTTTCTCCACCTTAGACTTGTAATCATATAGTCAATATCGGTTTTTAATCTTCTTATATATGTAGAGAGGGAATCATTATTTGGTGCGGTTTTGCAGTGTAGTGCTAAACGGATGAAATGATTTGTGCTATCGGTTAGATAAAATTGATAAGGTGATACTACTTGACTACCTCTTATTTCAAACAATGTTCCGTAAACTCTTTGTTCGGGATTGCTATATTGTTGTTCTATTATTCCGGAAGAGAACTTTTTGTGTCTGTCTAAAAAAGTATAGCAATCGTTTATCATATATGCCAAAGAAGAATCTGCTTTTAACGGAATATAACTAACGTTTGCCTCAAATCCGTATTTATCAAAATTTATGTTAAACCATTTATCACCTTTTTTTTCAGTGTTTACTCTTGTTATCTTGCCATAATCGGGCATTTGAAATGTGAATGGAAAATCTTTTTCATCAACCAAAGAATATATGGGTTGAGTTGTATCTAATAATAGATAGGTTTTTGGTTTTGGAATAGGAGGTTCTTCACTGCAAGAAATAAAAAATGCAGATAAAAGCAACAAAACGAATATTTTTAGTGTCTTATACATAAGTAATTTTTTGGCAAAGATAAGAATTATTTGGCTAATTCTAAAATTTGTCTTAATTTAGCAGATTGAAACTTAAAGAAAAAAGATATGAAAAAAGTACTTTTATTGATAATTTGTTTGCTTCCATGTATGGCATATTCTCAAATAAGCGTAACCTCAGCCAATGGACAAAATGTAAAAGACTTATTGGAAACTCATTTCTTAGGAGGTGGTATTGAGATTAGTAATGTTCGTTTTAATGGACAAAATGTTGTAAATAGTAATCAAATAGGTTTTTTTACAAATCCTAATACTGCTTCGCCAAATGTTGGTCTTGCCTCAGGGATAGTTATGGCATCTGGCAATTGTGTGGAAATGTATAATTCTAGTAGTTCTGCGTCTCCTGCTTCTGATGGACGGGACCGATCTCTTGCGTTGGCTTATGCTTTATCAAATTTTGGAATGTCTAATGCGTCGTTGAATGATGTTGCAGTTCTTCAATTTGATTTTGTTGCTTCGGGAGAGTATGTAAAGTTTGATTATGTCTTTGCTTCTAACGAATATACAGGCTATGTATGTTCTAATTTTAATGATGTTTTTGGATTTTTTATTTCAGGACCATACGATGAACAAGGGAATCCGGTTAATGAGGGAATACCATATCAATATAGAAATATAGCAGTTATTCCAGGCACAACAACTCCTGTTATGATAAATACAGTTAATTGTGGGCAATGTAATAGTAGTGGTAGTAATAATTATGAATTAACCAATTCGGAGTGGTTTGAAACTAGTTGTAATACGGCAGGATATACAAAAGTTCTTTCAACAGAGGAAGTTTATGTTGTGCCATGTTATAAATATAAATTAGAGTTGGCAATTTGTGATGTTACGGATCACGCTCTTAATTCTTGTGTATTTTTAGGAGCGGGCTCGTTTAAGGTTGATGAGTATTCACTTAAGGAAATGATACCACCAACAGGCGTAGGAACAGCCTATGTTAAAGGTTGTGATTCCGATACTATCACAATGACAATAAATCGTCCTGCTTTGGAAAATGAACAACACGTGTTAAATTTCTTTGGTACAGCAGTAGAAGGAGAAGACTTTGAATTGTTAGACTTAAATGGTAATCCAGCAGGTAGAACCCTTACTTTTATGGAAGGAGATACCTCTGCATCTATTATTATAAAGTTTAAAAATCACCCAACAGACATAGGTGGCGAAACACTTGAATTAGGTATAGCAACAGAGTTTATTAACGATTGTGCACAAATAGATACTATTCAATTTAATATTACAACACCTCAACTTTTAGAATATACAATAAGTGAAGATGTAATATATTGTGAAAACGAATTACCTAAGAATGAAAATGTAGAAATCAATATAACAGGAGCAATAGGTGGAATAACATACGAATGGTCAGCCGGCGTAACTCCAGACCAAGCAAGCAATACGGTAGGTATAACCCAACCAACCACAATTTATATAACAGCGACAGATGGTTGCGAAAGGGAAATAAAAGACTCAGTAACTTTCAAAGTACAAGGAGCTACAGTATCAGCAAGCGTAGACAAACGCTTTATTTGTGAAGGAGAAGTAGTTCAACTTACTTCCACAGAAGCAGTAGAATATGCTTGGACTTCCTCAGTAGAAGACCTATTACTACCAGATAATAATACAATAAAAACCCCACAAGCTCAACCAACCGCAAGCAGTATTTACACCGTAACAATAGTAGATGAAAACGGTTGTATTGCAAGCGACACAGTAAATGTAGTAGTAGTACCGGCCATAGACGCACAATTATACCTTACTCCAACACGAACAAGTGTTTTAAATACACAAATACGCTTTGAAGACCGAACACAAGGCTCATATTCAAGAGAATGGGACTATGCCCGCATGCGTGAAATCGCCGACAAGGTGGGAGCGATCCTCTGGATAGACATGGCTCATACAGCAGGACTCATCGCAGCGGGACTCCTCAGCAATCCTGTCAAGTATGCCCACATAGTGACTTCGACGACCCACAAGACTCTCCGCGGTCCTCGTGGAGGTATCATCCTCCTCGGAAAGGATTTCGATAACCCTTGGGGCCTCAAGACTCCTAAGGGCGTGGTCAAGAAGATGTCTCAGATCCTCAACTCAAGCGTATTCCCAGGCGTACAGGGCGGTCCGCTCGAGCACTGCATCGCAGCAAAGGCAGTTTCATTCTATGAAGCTCTCCAGCCGGAGTTCAAGGAATACCAGAAGCAGGTGGTGAGCAACGCTGCAGCTATGGCAGAGGCGTTCAAGTCAAGAGGATACAAGATCGTGTCAGGCGGCACTGACAACCATCTCCTCCTCATAGACCTCCGCACCAAGTTCCCT
>CALEFF010000042.1 GCA_937876865.1 uncultured Bacteroidales bacterium
GCGAGCTGGGTTCAGAACGTCGCGAGACAGTTCGGTCCCTATCTGTTGTGGGCGTTAGAAATTTGAGGGGCTCTGACTCTAGTACGAGAGGACCGAGTTGGACGAACCACTAGTGCACCGGTTGAAGGCGCCAGCTGCATAGCCGGGTAGCTACGTTCGGAAGGGATAAGTGCTGAAAGCATCTAAGTACGAAACCCGCCTCAAGATGAGATTTCTTAATAGGGAGGTTGGAGATTACGACCTTGATAGGTTGCAGGTGTAAAGGCAGTAATGTCAAAGCCGAGCAATACTAATAACCCGAAGACTTCTCTCGGAAAGCTTTCTTGTATGTAGAGTTATGTTATAAAATAGAAGAGATTAAGATAGAGATATTTTTGGTGGTTATAGAGCAGGTGAACACCTCTTACCATTCCGAACAGAGAAGTTAAGCCCTGCATCGCCGATGATACTGCTACACCAAGTGGGAAAGTAGGTCGCTGCCAGATTAAACCGAGAGCTTCGCTGAAAAGCGAGGCTCTTTTTTTTTGAGACAACGAGACGACAAGACGACAAGACAATTTGTGGAATGGTTAAGGTCTAAGGAGGGTAGGGTAAGGTTTTTTTTGTGAGAAGAAAGGGAAAAGGAAAAAAGATGAGTATTGGGTTTTGTGGTGGTGGGGAGAGTTGTTTTCTTTTTTTATTGGGGGATAGTGTTTATAGTTGTGATAGGGATTATAGAAAAAGGCTGAGACTATGGAAATAGAATCAGCCTTTTTGTTTTTAAAAGAATATTCATTGAAAAGAATTTAATCTAAAGAATCAGGTTCATCGTCATCTTCTTCATTGTTAGTTGAAAGAGAATTATCAAAAGACAAGAAAGTTTCTAAAAAAGCCCTTTCCTTAAAAAAGTAATTAGGATCATCGATTAATTTATCTTCTATAAAATGTAAGCCGAAATTAGCGTACTCTTCCATAGTTTGCATAAGCATACGGACAGCCTTATCAGAAGAAATATTACCCTTTTCCAAAGCGATGAAATCAATATCAGTTCGAGCAATGAGAGCGATGAAAATATACTCACGAAGTTTAGGATAAGGCACTCTATTATTAGACTTATTTATATTACCCCAATTTTCTATTTCCCAACCAAAAGATTTTCTTTTTGTACTATCATTAATTAGAGGACGCCTTTGATTAAAATACAGACCTATAAAAAAAGCGACAATAAAAATCTCATATCCCGCACCGAATATTTTACCTCTATCCTCACGCAAAGAAGTCTCACCCTTTTTATAATCACAGAATTTTTTAAAAATAGACTCTTCAAATCTTTTTTCCCAAAAAGGATTACGTGAAGCCCAAGTTTTATATAAATTTTCCTTTATCATAATATATTATTTAATTTTTTTAGCACTTGTTTGAATAGTAGATAAGTCCTTATCATCAAAAGGAGTTACCTTTTCAATTCTATAAACCGAACAAGTGAGTTTATCAATAGTCTCAAAATCCAAAGACTTATTACCTGTATTTTTATCAACGTTGATTAAATCCTTTGTTACAATGATACACTGCTTATCAATATTATCAATAACATTATAAAACGTATCCTCCTTGAAACCACCAAAAGAAGAAGTAGGAGCATCGAAAATAAGAGGATAATCTTGCTCACGTTTCAAAGTAGTAATACGAGAAATAGCAAAAAGAACAGACATATACATAGTTGTTTTCAAAGCACCGTTAGGATTTTCAATACGCAGACCATTCTCACTATGAAGTTCAATGCGAGCAGAATTATTATAAGTCTTTATAATCCTAATAATACCATGAAAATCATTACGATTTAATTTAGCCAAATAATCATTCGCTTCCTCTTCAAGCAATTGAAGAAATTGATTAATATTCTTTTCTTTTGCATTAGCAAAAGCCTTTGCAATCTTTTCAAAAGTAATATGTACGCGTTTATAAATCTTAGACCAAGAGCCACCAGGTTCAAGTTGATTTATTTGTTCTAAAATTTCATTTCTTTCCTTCTCTTTAAATTGTAACGTAGTTGTAAGATGTTCAAGACGATTTTCAGCTCTACCCTTAGCTTCAAAGAATCCACGTAAATCAGAAAAGTTAGTTTCAAGTAAATCAGCAGATAAACCTGATTGAATAATTAAATCGTTTAGTTCATCTTCAGCCTCTTTCAAATCATCTTCACATTTACTTAACTCAGCCTTTCTTTTAGAAATAAAAAATAACTCATCATTTATATCATTTTTTATTTGTGCAATATTTTGTTGTTCATCTCCACTTAATCTAATAAGTCTATTATGAAGATCTCCTATGAAAGAATTTGGAAATAATACGGCTTGCTTTTCTGATTCATTACTAACTTTATTTTCTATATGATTTAAATACTCTTGTAATTTATTTTGCATAAATTCGTAAGCTTCTGAACCTTTAGGAGCAGGACGTCCACAAACCTTACAAACTTCATCATTAAGCATTTCTTTCATTGTAGCCTCATCAGGTAAATTCCAAGGTAAAGGAACAAATTTTCTCAATTTTTCTATTTCTTCTTTTTGTGTCTCTTCTTTTGCAATACGTACTATTTCTTCTTTTTCAAGTTTTCGTTTTTCTTTACTTAAAGCAGATACTTTTGTTGAAAACTCGTTAATGATAGATGGAAAAGAACATAAAATCCAATGTCTATCTAATAAATTTGTACTATAATTACATATAGTTTGAGCTTTTAATTTAGAACGTTTATCTCGTAATATTTTTACACGTTCGTTTATTTTTTGATAATTTTCAGCTATTTCTGCATTACTTTGTAAGTGTTCCAATTTTTCAGAGAAATCAGAAATACTATTTTTTTTATTATCAATTTCTTTTTTTATTTCATTAATTTCTCTTTCTATGTTGCTTAATTTATAGTTTAGTTCATTTGCTTGTTTTGAAACCTTTTTATCGTTAGTTAATTCTCTATTAGCAGCATTAGCAGATTTCTGTTCAAAATTAGCTGTCATTTCAACAAAATCATCAAATTGTTTAATACCAGAAAAAGTATCAACTAATGTTTTTAGAGCAGTATCATTATCAAATACATTAAGTTCATTTTCTCCTTTAAATAAGCAATATTTACGAATAATAGGTTCAAAGCACATATTCAATAATGCTTCTCCTCTCATTTTATTACGTTCACTTCCATTAATAAAATAGCCTTCAAATCTATAATCTCTTATGCGAATATCATCTTCTGAAACTTTCTCAAAAATGAAGCTTTTTTCAATTTCTTTTTCTCCATCATGTTCAAAGGTAATGCAAACAGAAACTTCATCGGTTTCGCTAATTTCTAATTCTGATTTTCTCTTTTCTGAAATATGAGATAGTTTCTTGTTTTCAATACTTGTGTCAAACAACCATTCTAATGCTTCAAAAAAAGTAGTCTTACCATCTCCATTATCACCAATTATCAAAGTTAAACCTTGTGATAAAGAAAAATGATTAACACCATAGTAACTACGAAAATTCTTTATTGTTATATCTTTGATTATCATATATACTTCTCTTTTAGGAAATTAAAAATCTCTTTGTATATTTCATTTTCTGATACTTTTTGTTCTTTCCTTTCTATAATTCTTGCAATAGCTTGAATTATAGTATTATTAGAACCTAGTGCTTGTGGTAATGATTGGTATTTATTAGGATCAAATTCTCCAAGTTGCATTAGTTCTTCATCTTCAATTATCGCCTGCAAAATTTTATCTCCATTTGTTTGATACATTTTCATAAAGATTAGTTAAATATTGATAAATTATACTTGTTCAGTACATCTTGTAATTCATTAACAGTGTCATTAAGATTTTCTGATAACAATGCAAAATCTCGAACACGTTTTAATTCATTTTCAATAAGACTTTTTTCTAAACGGAAACAATCTTCATTGAATACATTATCAGGAACTACAATTAAGTCGTGAATAATTGCATTTTGTTTATCTTTATGTGTTCTAAGTACACGTCCTCTTCGTTGAATGAATTGACGAGGATTACCCGTACTTGCACAGAAAATAGCTAATTCACTACGAGGAACATCAACTCCTTCATCTAAACATTTCATAGAGGTTAGAACATTGATATTTCCATCAGCAAAACCTTTTAGCATTTCATCTCTATCCTTTGATTCAGATGTAAATTGTCTAACAGTAATATGAGAATCTAAATCACGAACAATAGAAGTGTATTCATCTATAAGGTGTTTTGTGTCTTCATCATCAGAATAAACATCATATTCATCAAAAATATCTGCTGATTGATCATCTGGTCTATTCCCCTCTGGAACATAAACTAATGTATATTTAAGTTCTCTTTGTTTTGTAAAATAATCTTTTAATATATTCTTAAAAATGATTTTTTTATTTTCAGCTTTATGAATTATTTGTTTGCGAATAAGCAATAGTGTTTTTAGTAACTCTTTACTATCATTATCTTCTTTATTAAAAACTTTGGCAATTTTTAAGGAAAGTTCAATATACTTTTCCATTTCATTGCTTGTTAGTTTGACAATATGAGGATAATAATAATAACGACATAGTGCGTTATTTTCAATAGCTTCTTTCATAGAATATTCAAAAGTATAAGATTGTGTACAACCAAAAAACTCCATTAAACGATTGTTTCCTGTTTCATCAAACTGTCTTTCAGGAGTTGCAGACAATCCAATTCTTCTAAGATATTTTATTTCAGATAATCGACTTATTATTCTACCACTTCCCATATTGTGAGCTTCATCGGCAATTAACAATAATTTCTTTTTAGGTAGTAGATTTAAATCAATAAAATTATCAGATTTAATAAAAGAAACATAAGTAGATATTATTATGTAAGATGTTTTATTTTCCGGATTAGAAGCCTCTATCATTTGTATGTTAGCCAAGGATTTTTTCCATTTATTACTATATTTAGAACAAACCTTGATGATATTACTAAACTTGAATTTTAAACATTCTTTTTCCCATTGTTCTAATAATGTAATAGTAGGAACAAGTATTAAGGCTTTATAATACCCATTACTTTTGTATATTTCAAGCAAACAATTAAGTGATGTGATAGTTTTACCTGTTCCTGTTGCCATAGCAAACAATCCTTTTTGTTTATTTTGTTTCCAATTTTCAAAAGCTAATTTTTGATAATCTCTTGGACCACTTGAATAAGGAAAAGTAGGAATTGATTCTTCGTAAAGTGGTTTGTAATCTTCTTTTTGATAAATTTTTTCAATAATAGCTTCAACTTTATCTTTTGCTTTACAAAGAGCTTTTTCAACAAAAGGGGAGTTTTCTATCTTAGAATCTTTTTTTATAATTTCATATTCAGCTTCAAGTAAATCCAATAAAGATTTGTTGTTAGTTATGTTAATTATTTGAGTTTTTATATTTTTGGCTGAAATATAAGATACGTTCAAATCTTGTTCAGAGAAAACTTGTTCAAAATCTTTTTTTATAACATCTATTTTTGCTTTCTCAATTATTCCATCCCAATCACAAGAAGCAGTTAAACTTTCAATATTATCAATCAATGCCGCTTTTGAAAAGTTACATGAACCATCAAATCCGATAGTATTTAACCCATCGGAGAAAATTCCTGATTTGGTATGAGATATGCCAATACTATTTTTAGGAGAGATTATTTTGATTTCAATTCTATCATTACGAATTAACCAAGATAAACAATCGAAAAAATGCTTGTTTCTTTCGGAAAGAGCTTCGTAAATACTTTTAATGTCAGATATGTCAAAAAAAGGAATATCATCTATATTGTTTTCGCCATTTATTATAGCTGTTTTATCACACTCGGTTAATATATCATTTATAATGAGTCTCATCTTTCCTCCATTATAAAGGAAAGTAGCAAATCCATTAGCTAATACATTAATTGCAGAAGATGAAAAAAAACCGAGCATCAAATCAAACTGCGTTGAATTACATAAACAGTCAGAGAAGAAACCAACAGGTTCCCACTCTGTACGAGATTTAAAACGCCTATGATTTGGTAAAGATATATCTGTTTTTAACATATTATATAAAACAATTCGCACAATTTATTTCATCATCATCAAATAAATCAATAAGTAAACCTGATGATTTTGAATTTAAGTTTTCCTGTTTTTTTATGTAATCTAATTTTATCTGACGTACTCTTTCTGGATTACTTAATTCAGCAAGTGTTTCTCCTTGTATCCAAGTGTAACCATCTTTTTCATACTCCATAGATTTTTTATAAAGTTCAGGGTGTTGTTCCAAAAGCCAAATCCATTCTATTCGTTGTTGGAAAAAACAAAAATAACAACCTGAACGACTCCTACTATAAGTTCCTTTCTTACCATCAACTTCAAATTCAATAGGAGTATAGTAAGCAGGTATTCCTACACCACTTTCTTTCAATATTCTAAAAATATCATCTTTAACAAGAATATCTTCGTTATTGATAAGTGGAAATTCAGAAAGTTTTCCAACGGGATAATCGGTAGTTTTTAGAAATTCAAAAACTACTTTATTAAAAGTTTTTATGTTTAAGTCTAATAAGGCATTTAATTTCTTACTATAATAGAATGATTTATTAAGAGGGGTTAATACAATTTCAATTGCTTCATCAATAATATCATTTGAAGCAAACTTTTTATATAAATCAGCTATTTTAGTTATATTATCATTATGAAGAACCTTTTGTATAACATCTACACTCCATATATTTTTTCTAAAAGGGAAGATAGCTTGAATATTAGGTTTAGTTGAAACATATCCTTCTCTATCTTCATCTCCCCTTATCCCAACATAAGATATAGTAGGAGTATCTCCAACAAATTTTTCAAATTCTGCCAACTTCATTTTTTGAGTACACCACCTCGCTTGTGGAGAAGGTAAATAGCCACCTGACGCTTTTAGAAAATGATCGAAAGGAGTAGGTTCAGGACTCCCCTCTGCCGCTTTTAGACGTTTTATTTTTCCAAGAATAGATTCAAGATTATCAACGAGTTTTTCGGTTTCGGTAAGTTCACAACCTGTATCTGAATTATAATACTCTATTGCAAGTTCCGGATACAATTGTTTTAAATAGATAGCCAATGCAGCACTATCTTTACCCCCAGAAATACCTAATACATGTCTAACTTTATTCATCTTTAAACTTCTTTTTAAGTATATTTAGTAATGCATAAGCATCTATTTCATCATCTCCAGATAATAATTCATTGATTTTGTTTTCAAGTTTTGTCGCTTTGTCGGATTTTTGTTCGTTAAGATGAATAATTTGAGGAGAAATAGAACCTTTATTAGATATTAACTCAACTCTAATGAAATCATCATTAGATTCAAAACCTTTATTACTAATATCAATATATTTTTCAAGTTCTTTAAATGAGTATATAAGATTATCAATCAAATAGGATTCTTCTTCATCTAAGATGTTTTCTAATTGTTTGTCTAAAATTACGTAAGCTAATGATTGATACCAATTTTTTTTGTCAATTGCATTTGATGTAATTCGAGTAAGTATAGTTTTTTGTTTATCTGTTAGAAGATAGGTTTTTATACAAGAATATCTATTTTCTAATTCTATTTTGTAGGAACTAAATTCATTAGATTTTAAATTCAAACTTGAAATTAAAGCTTTTTCTATTCTGTTTATTAGTTCAGCATAACAAGATCTTAAATCTTTAATTGCATTTTGGAGTAAATCTACATAAGTTTTTAAAACGTCATCATTGTTTATTATATCAACGTCTTTGAAACCTAAGGCGTGAGGTAAATCTTCAAAAAAAGTTTTTTCTGGATCTTTTGCTTTCGCAATAACATTTCTAAATTGAATAGTAGTCTTTTTTAATTTCTTTGTATGTTTTGCATAATTGCTTAACTTATTATAAAATATTAAGAACGGTTTAATAGTATCAATAAGTGAAGAAGTTGTAAATTCATCATCTTTGTTAAGTTTTACAATTTCTCTGTATCGATTAAATAAATCTAATTTTACTCCATCAATATTAAAGGCTTTAACAAGATAATTTGTCGGATTCTTTTGTAAAATATCAAGTACTTCTCTATTTATATTTGGAATAAAAGTTCCATTATCGCTATATAAAGAAAAATCATTCTTTTTTATAATTAAAAATATAGGAAGCCATAAATCAATAAAACCTTGTTTTAATTTTAAAGGTCGAGATTTAAGCAATTTAATAAGTTCTCCAAGTTTACGAGGCTTTTCTTTACTACTTTCTAAAAAATCTTCACATGTTTTCCATAGATTACTAAAAGAACTGTCTTTGGGTTCTAAGAGTTCATAACTACCAAGGTGTTTTCTGTGAATTTCTGTTTTTCTTAATAAAGTTAAGAATAATGTTTTTTCGGGAGGAAATTTGCTTTGTTCAAATCCAAGATTACAATCAGAAGAATATTCTAATAAGTGGGTTAATAAATTAATACGAGCCAACGACATTACGCTACTTGCTTTGTGTTTATTTATCAATTCATTTATAAATGTAGGAGTCGCGTAATAAATTTCATCACAATTTTTAGATAACCATTTGTTTAAATGAGTTTTTGAATTGATACTAATTTCTTCTCCTTTGTAAATCCAAACTATATTGTCGTTATAACTATATAATTCGTTTAAAACATTAGCGTTTAGTAAACTTTTTTCATATTCAATTAACGCTTTTATTTCCTTGTGAGCAACCTTATCTGAACTATCAATAATGTTTTGAATGTAGGTTAATTTGTCGAGCATCCAAATGTTGTTAATGACTTTATCAGATTGTTTAAAATAAGCATATATTATAGCTTCTTCAACATCGGCTGTTTCTTCTTTTAATTGATTTAAAGATAAATCTTCATTAAAAATTAGATTTATATAACCATCTATTTCATTTATAGGCTGACACTTTATAGGTTGATTAGATATTACATATTCAAAATAACGAGGAGTTCCTTTTTTGAAATATGTTGCGTTTGCAAATTCTAATGGTAAATTAAAACTACGTAATAATTTTTCAACAATATCAGAAGAACGAGGAACAACTCCACTCGCTTTTAGTAATTCGCCTTCAATATTAACATCCGTTCCTTCAAAAAGCATATACTGCGATTTGTATTCAGCATAGCGAATTATTTTGTAATTATTTAATAAATCAATTACTCTTTCTGCATTTTTTATCCCTAAGGCATATTTTGCATATATAGATAAATCTTCTTTTGTTATCTTAATTCCTGCATTTCCAAACAAATTAAGCATTCCAATTGTTTTTATTAACAAAGAAGCATCTTTAAGGTCATTTCCATTAAACAAACTTTCTGCTCTTTCAAGTGATACTTTTATCCCTGTCCATGTTGCAGAATCTGAATTTACCTCGGATAAATATGAGTGGAAATTATAAATATCGTAATCATAAATATTAGCTAAATTAAATGTAGTGTTTTCTTTTTCTTTAAAATTTTGGAGAGAATCTCTGCCACTTGCTTCAAGAAAAGAAAAAAGTGTTCTTTCATTTTGTCCATATCGTTGTATAGATAGTGTTAATGCTTGTGCAGAAAATAAATCCATAGGATAAAGACTCTTTGCAGTTGCAATATCTATTGATTTACTTGCAAAGTTTGTTTTAATAGCAAGATGATATAATTTGTCAAAATCTTTATTTAATTGTTGCCTTGGATTAGAGCCTATTCTCTTTGAGGCAAGTTGTAGTAATTGCTCAACAGGTTCGTTAAATACTATTTCTTTAAAACGTCCCTTGACTTTATTCCATTCTTGTCGTTGTGATTCAGTTAAATTGTGTGCATAAGAATTAAAATTTTGGTGCAGTGTGGTTAGTAATATTGCATTTCTTTTTTGATGATTTACAAATTCAGTAAATTTTTGGAAAAAATAAAGTTCTCTCTCTGATTCATTCTTAGAAGCGTATTCTAAAAGTTTGCCAAATTCGTCAATTACAATAAAAACAAATTCTTCCTTTTTCGTACATGAAGAAATCAATTCTTTAAGGTTATCAAAGATGTTGTTTGTTATGTTTTTAAAAGGAAGACTATTCGTAAGAAGATTATGCAATGGCATATAATCTCCGACTATTTTAAAAAAACGAAACTTTTTAAATTTATTAAATTGTCCATTGTTACGAATAAGAATATTAGAATTATTTATAAGGCTATCTTCTAATGCTAAAATAAAATTAGATTTACCAGTACCGTAAGAACCTATTATGTTGAAAGAATGAATGCCTGATTCAAAAGAATTAACAATGTTTCCTACAACATTAAGTGCGTTTTGAGTGATTATATATTTTTGAGAATCAAAACTACTATGTTCAATATTTATAGATGGTGTATAATTCATGTTATTTATCCTATATAATAATTTTTAAGTACTTCATCTTTTGATAATTCTCCTTTGATTTGTAATTCTTTTATACCTGCTACATCAGAGAATACCAAGATTCCAGAATAATCAATACACAATTGTTTTATGATATTTAGTAAATCGTTGTTTGTTAAACAAAAAGTTAAAGCTAAATCTCTCATCATTTCAAATGAAATACTATTATTGTCATGGAATGAATGGAGTAATGCGTATAAAAATATTTTTGGAGGAACGTTAGTTTTGTTTTCGTAATTAAATACAAAAGTTCCATCTTCTGTTTCTCGGATTAAATTTAGTTGAGCAAAGATTGTGTTACTATCTTCAATGTTTGAAATTGATTTGTTGTAGTAATTGTGAATTAAAACATTGATGTCTTTTTTTACGGTATTTTCATTGTAGATATTTTGATAACCTTCATTGTCAAAACATACGTGTTTTATGAAATTTTGTAATTTATTTTTATCTATTATGTTACGTTGGCTATGGTAGTCTATGAAAGTTGTTTTATATGCTGTTGCATGTCCTGTATTTACTATAAGAAAATGTAATAGATATAAAGAACCGATGTCTTCAAGAAAGGGATCAAAACCATTTTCACTATTAAATAATTTGCGAGCAATATCTTCTAAATCTCCATCTTGATTTAAAAGACCAAAAGCTTTCATATAATATTTGATAGAAGCAACCATATTTTTGCCAACTCCTAAATGAACGACAGCTTCCTCATCATTGAAATTATATTTTTTTACAACAAATTCATAACCTCTTTTTAGCCAATGTAATTTACAAGAAAATGTTTCGTGTCCTGAGAATATTGGTTTTGCCATATAGAAATAAAAAATTAAATTCTAAACTTAAATATTGGCAAAGTTACAATTTTCTCCTTAAAATACAATAATAAATGTATATAATTTCTCTTGAAAATCAACAATCAAACAACCCTCAAAATTTTTCTTTGTTTTTTGAAATTATTCCTAAGAAAAAAAAGATTTTTTCTTTGCTTTTTTTCTTTTTTTCAAAGAAAATTTTTGAGGGTGTTTTGAAAGGGAAAATTCTATGAATAATATTCTGAAAGCAAAGCTTATTTCAACTCCATCAAAATAGGAGTTTTCACAGTTTTTACCTCTGTCATAGGGGTTTTATTTAATTGCTCAAAAATAACAATTTTGTTTTCTCCTTTTTTCAACCAAACGCCCGGAATATAAAGCGTCTGTTGAGGACCAACTTGCCAATAACGACCGATGTTGTGCCCATTTATGAATACAATACCTTTTCCCCAATCGGACATATCAATGAAAGTATCCCCCGTTTCATTAAGAGTGAAAGTGCCCTCATAGAAAACGGGACTATCCTTCAAACGATTTGTTTGCGAACTTGGGTTCTTTAACACATTTCTGCTACCTAACTTAGAAAAATCGGGCATTTCATTCATTGGCAGTTGATACATCTCCCATTCACCTTTGATTTCCTCGCCCGCAATGGTGATTGGACTGATTATCCCTTTTGTGTTGTGAACAATTTCGCTACCATAATTTATTCGTCCCATATTTTCCACCAAGATTTGCAAAGTAGCATTGAAAGGAATATTGATTTGCATTTCGTAGGTCTGAGTGTTGCGATTAAGTTCCCCTACCTTTTCGCCATCAATGTAAATTACGGCATAATCACGTAAGCCATTGATTGCAAGAGTTCCACTTATTGGGTGTTTGAAATGACGAGAATAAAGCACATAACCATAACCTTGATTCAACTCTTCAAATGTCTTAGGACTATCTCCAAGAACGGGTTTTATTAAAGAAGAATAACCCAAAACATCTGCTACTTTATCTAACTTGATTGAAGGAATTTCGATAACAGGCATAGCCTTTGGCACAGCAGGAATGTCTTTTACGTATTTTTTCATAACATTACGAATAGAATCATACTTTGCTGTTGCCCAACCTGCCTCACTTATAGGAGCGTTATAATCATAACTTGTTAAATCGGGTTGAATATCACGTTTTTTATCATAATTTGCACCGCTTGTAAAACCGAAATTAGTTCCACCATGCACCATATAAAAATTAAAAGATACATCATTTTTCAAATATTGCTCGGTTTGACGTGCAAGACTTGAAGCATCGGTTTGAGGAAACGGCTCAGCCCAATGAGATAACCAACCAGAATAAAATTCAGCCACCATATAAGGACCTTGGTTATTGTGATATTTATTGACAACTCTTTTCAAATTCTCAATATTGCTTTCACCATTTGCAGTAGGAAGAGCATTAGGAGTGCTACCACCCTCGAATAACCAACTACCATCGGAAGTAAACATAGGAACATCAAACCCTGCATCAATCAATTGCTGTTTTATTTTTGCATTATAGGCACGATGCTGTTCTAAACTAATGTCTGTACGTTGAGCAACGTAAGACCCAAATTCGTTTTCGCATTGAATCATTATGATAGGACCGCCTTTTGTGCATTGCAAATGACCAACTTCCTTGAAAAGTCTTTCAATATAAAGCTTAGTATATTTCAAAAATTGCTCATTGTCGCGGCGAATTTCCATACCTTCAATGTTTTGTAACCACCAAGGATAACCTCCAAACTCCCATTCAGCACAAACGTATGGTCCGGGACGAAGAATTACCATTAAACCCTCTTCTCCTGCAATTTTTATGTACTCTGCCAAATCTTTATCACCCTCAAAATCCCATTTACCTTCTTCTTGCTCGTGCCAATTCCAAAAAACATAAGTAGCAACAGCATTTAAGCCCATTGCTCTCATCATTTGAAACCTATGACGCCAATATTGGTGTGGAATACGCGAGTAATGCATCTCTCCCGAATAGATTGGAGTTGCTTTACCATTCAAATAAAAATCACCATCTTTGATTTCAAAAGAAGATTTCTTTTGAGCAAACAATCCAAGTGGCAATAATGCCAAAAATAGCAAAAGGTAAGATAACTTTCTCATATAAAAATTCTGATTATACCTAATTATATCGGCACAAAGATACGAATTTTTTACTACAAAGTCTCTTTTTAAAATTCAAATTCTTAATTTCCATATTGTTACACCTCGTATGACAACAATATTTCAAAGACAGAAAGAAGTATAAAGCTGTATCAAAAAATTTTTTCCGATGATACGATCAATATCATCGGAAGATATAGAACGTATCATCCGATGATATGACTTGTATCAAACCATAGAATTTTTTTTCTTAATTGTTTTTTGAGGCAGAAGCAAGAAGTAAATTTGATAAAAGAGGAGAATCATCGCCTAATTGATTGCTCAGTTTTTTTCTTGCAAGGAAAATACGACTTTTAACAGTGCCAATAGGAATGTTAAATTGCTTTGCGATTTCGCAATATTTAAAACCTTTAATCATCATTTTGAAAGGGATTTTTTGTTCTTCGGGCAGATTGTTAATAAGCATAACAATTTGAGAGTATTGAGTGTTGTGGTCGGCTTGATAAATAACATTACTCGGAATATTGTTAATCCAAGCAGTGGAATCGTCCTTTGTAATTATGGATTGAATCCTTTTGTTTTTCCTGTAATTGTTTATGAAAGAATTTTTCATAATAGTGAAAAGCCAAGCCCTAAGATTAGTGTCTTCTTTATAGGCTTTTTGATGCAGAATGGCTTTTAAGAAAGTTTCTTGAACTAAATCCTTTGCCTCTTCTTTGCTGTGGGTTAAAGAAAATGCGAAATTTTCTAACATACCTTGAGATTCCACTAATTGTTTCTCAAATTTTTTGTTTTTCATAATAAAAAAAATTAAAAGTTTTACACTTTTATATGTTGCAATTATCGTTCCCAAAGGCAAAAAATTATGAAAAAAAAATTACAATAAAATGTAAATAGCAGAAAATCAGTGAGAAAAAATTTCTAAAATTAAGTTAAAGAAAATAAATGAAAAAGTGGATTTGTCCAAAAAAAGAAAAAATCCTGTGTTTTTTGTTCATAAAACGGACAAATTGGAGGTGTTTTCCTATTTTAGTCTTTGCCTTAGAGGTTTATCGTATAGTTTTAGCAGAATAAAAGCAAGGACTATTGAAAGGATTACTACAAGTATTGCAACAGGATAAGTTTCCGATAGTGTGTATTGTTTGGTTTTTATTAGCCATTGATAGAATAGGTACATTATAGGGTAGTGAATTATGTATAGGGGATAGGATAGTTCTCCTAAGGTTTGACTTAATTTTGACTTTTCTTGGCTTGATGCTCCTATTATAAGTATTAGAGGAAAAATTACTGTGATGCAAAGCGATTCGTAAATGCCGTTGAGGTTTATTGCTTTGAATGCAGAAAGATAAGGCATAGAAAGCGTTGCTATTAAAAGAATAGAGCAAATTAAGAATGGATAAGGCAGTTTTATTGCTTTGAAACGGCGAGAGATAAGCATTCCTAAGGTGAAAGGAAAAAGCATTCGTAGCATTCCTCCAAAGAAATTGATTGTATCGAAGGTCCAACCTACTCCTAAGTTGCCGTATCCTGATAGGTTTCCTATGGTAAATATGCTATGGAGTATACCTAAAAGAATTACTAAAAGTGTTAAGAGTTTTGTACTTAGTCTTCTAATAAATATAGCATAGAGAATGTTGCCTATGTATTCAAAAAATAAGGACCACATAGGACCATTGAGAGGGAAAAGTTCGCCATTTCCTCTTATTTCATTGAATGAACTTGGTAAGGCAGGAATCATAAGACAGGTTAGCAGGAATGTTATTATTGAAACATAAAGAGGGATTTTTGTTCCATTCCATTGCTCTGAGCCTCCTATGAGAAAACATATTAAACCAATGAATGCTCCCATTATTAGCATAGGGTGAAGACGTATTAGACGGCGTTTGAAAAATGAAGCAGTAGTCATTTCTTTCCATCTGTCGTTATATGCATAGTTTATAACGAATCCTGATAGGAGAAAGAAGAAATCTACGGCTAAGTATCCGTGATTGAATACTCTGATTAAACCATCGCCTGCTTGATTGGTGATTTGTGCAAAGGAAAAGCCCTCAAATATATGATAACAAACAACAATAATTGCTGCAACGCCCCTTAGAGCATCAAGTATTTGATAATGCTGTTTTGAACTGTTCATTTAATTATTTTAATAGGTCTTTTAATGCACGGATTTGATGAATGGAATGAATGTCGCTACCTACTTGGTCATAGAAATTTTTGGATAGGAGCCATTCTGCTTTCTTTTGGGCAGATTTTCCGTACATTCCTTGCAAGGAAAGGAGATTTAATTGAAATTTTATGCCGTTGGATTTTAATTTAATATAGTCTTTATCTGTCATATAGGCATATCGTTCGGGGTGAGCAAGTAACGGATAGTAGCCTATGGCATATATTTCTTTTAATGTCTCTTCAAAGTTTAATGGAGGATTGAAATAAGATGTTTCTACAAGCAAATGATTTTTTAACTCGCCGTGAGCTAAGAGGTCTTTCTTTGATAGTCTTTCGTTAAAGATGTTGTCTATCATGTATTCGGCTGCTAAATGTAGTTGAATCTTACCTTTGTAGGCTTCTTTTAATTGAAGGAATCTTTCTTGTAAAAATTTAGTTTCATTTGGTATGTCTTCCATAATGTGAGGTGTACACCAAAGAGTTTCAAAGCCTAATTTTTCTAATTCTTTTAAGATTTGTAGGCTTTCTTCTAATTCTTCTACACCGTCATCTACACCATAAAGAATATGAGAGTGGACGTCAGACTTTTTGTCTAACAATCCACTCTTTTTTAATTTGCTTTCTTTTCTGAATAATTTACTAAAAAGATTTGCCAAGTGTTGTAAGAGGTTTATTTTTCGTTATTTGAGTAGTAACTTCCGTAGCGATAACCATATTTGTAACCATATTTATAGCCATATTTGCCGTATTTACCGCTATCTTTTTCAGTTCCGTTAAGTATGCAAGACATATTTTTGAATGTTCCATTAACATAATGATTTTGTAAATCGCCTAACATACTTCTTTCTAAAAGTCCTGCTCTAATAATGAAGATTGTTCTATCTACACTCTTTTCTATGATGTGTGTATCTGTTACAATTTCAATCGGAGGACAGTCTACGATTACGTAATCAAACTCTTTCTTAAAGTTTTCAATCATTGTTTTAAACGAGTCTTGCGATAGCAATTCGCTCGGATTTGGTGGAATTGTTCCAACGGGTAAAATATGTAATGAATTATAGGCTTTGTCTTGTACTACGACATCATTTACATTTGAAATCCTTCCTGCTAAGAAGTCGGAAATACCTAATTTTGGTGCTCCTACGTATTGAGATGTAGAAGCGTGGCGTAGGTCGGCGTCAATTACTAAAACTTTTTTGTTTTGAATTGCTAAGGCTATTGCTAAGTTGATAGAGATAAATGATTTACCAGAACCTGGATTGTATGAGGTAAGAGCAATTGAGTTTGTGTTGTTATCTTTTATCATAAAGTCCAAATTGGTTCTTAAACTACGAAATGCTTCGTTTATAACATTTCTACTTCCTGCCTTAACAACGATTTTTTTGTCCTCTGGTTCAGTTTTTTTCTTGAAACGTGCAAATCCTGTACGCTTAGGGAAACAATTTGGAACTTCTCCTAAGAAAGGAAGGGTTATGTTTTTTAAATCTTGTCGTCCGCGAACGGTTGTTGTAAAGTATTCTTTAAGAACAATAATCGCTAAAGGAATAGCAAAACCTATGATGAATCCTATTAAAAGTATCATAGTCCCTCTTGGAGCAATAGGGAAGATGCTTGTTCTTGGTTGTTGAATTAAACGTGTGTTATAGGCGGTAAATGCTTGTGAAAGTTCGTTTTCTTCACGTTTTTGTAATAGATATAGGTATAGAGATTGTTTTACGGCTTGTTGTCTTTCAACTGATAACAATACTTTTGCTTGATTTGGATTTGAAGCAAGTTTTGCTGAGGTTTGTTTTTCTGTTCTTTGTAATTGGCTCATTTGATTTTGAAGAACAGTTATTTGATTGTCAACTGAAACTCCAATAATTCTACGCATTTCCATTAAGGCCTTGTCCATATCCTTTACAAGAACGTTCTTTTCACTACTATTGGCAACTAAGTTGTTTCTTTCCAATAATTTTGCATTGTGTTCTGCAATCATTCTCTCAATATTAGAGTTTTGAATTCCTGAGTTCACAGGTAAAAGTTCAGAGGTAATTGCATTTTTTGAAAGATAGTCTTTGATATATCGAGCCATCCAAATTTGATTGCTTAACTCTCTTATTTCTTCGTTTAATTCTGTGCTTTGCTTTAAATACATATCGGCTACCGCATTAACGTCAGGTAAGAGATTGGCAGATTTGAATGAAGAAATATCACTATCAACGTTTGCTAATTCGTTTTCAATTACTAATAAACGGTCATTGATAAATATTGATGTTGAATTGGCAATTTGGTTCTTGTCTTTAATCCAGTGTTCGTTGTAAACAACAATTAAAGTGTTTAAAAAGTCTTCTGCCCTTTGAGGAGATACATCACTTACTGAAAGGGTTATAACATCGGCTTCTTTGTTATTTTGTTCTACTCCTAATCTATTTGAATATTTTTCAACTGCGTAATTTTTGCTTGAACGATTAACAAGTATTTCGTTAGTCTCTGATACGAGTTGTATGTTGTAATGAATAGTTGGTGTAACGATTAAATTTCCGTAAGGTGAGGATATAGTGTCGTGCAAACGTCCTTCAATTTTTTTATCTTTAAACTCTTCTCCATTGAATTTCATATCGGTTATAACATACTTTTCTTTTCCTAAAAGTTTTAAAGTAAATGAAGCGACAGCATTGTCTGCAAGTTCTGGCATTGATACTGTAACAGGTAGACTTGTGCCGTAAAGAAGTTTGTTATAAAAGAATCCTGGTTTGCGATAATCTGTGTGGAGTTTTAATCTATCAACAACCTCTACCATTAAGTCAGGAGAACTAAATGCGATTATTTCATTCCATACATTAGTGTTGCTTTTGAAAAATCCCATATTAGCAAAGGCTTCTTCCCCTGACATAGAATTGCCCTTGGAATCTGATTTTATTTGTATTTCTGCACTTGTTGAATATGATGGCTCTACGGTTTTTGTGTATAGAAACGCTATTGCAACTGCTAAAACAATTGAAATGGCAAACCAATACCATTTTGAAATACAAAAATAGATTATACTTCTAATGTCAAGTATTTGTTCTTCTTGTTCTTGTTTGAAATTTTCTTTTTGTTCCACGATGACTATTTTTTAATTATCTAATAAATACCAATAATACTGAGGTTAAAAGAGAGGCTACTGAAATCCAAAATGAGGTTGAACGTACATTGTTTCCGTTTACGGTAGATTGTCTCATTCTTGTGTCGTTTGGCTCTACATATACGATGTCATTTTGTTTTAAATAAAAGACAGGTGAGTTGAAAACATCTTGTGCTGAACATAGATTAACTCTGTATGTTTTTTGAACGCCGTTTTCTTTTCTCATCACCAAGACATTGTCTCTTTTTCCATATATTGTTAAATCGCCTGCCGCACTTAGGGCTTCTGTAAGAGTAAAAACATCTTTGTCTATTGCATATCGTCCGGGTCTTGTTACTTCTCCAATTATTTCAACGTTTAAGTTCATATATTCTATTGTAACAACGGCTTCTGTCGCTTGCTCTTGTGCAATTATTGTTTGTTTGATTTTGTGTTCTGCTTCTTCACGTGTTATGCCTGCAACGTGAACTTGACCTATTGCAGGTACATCAATAAATCCTTCTTTGTCTATTGTGTATCCTGAAACTTGTCCATTACCCGAGGTGCGTCCTAATGCGGTAGAGTAACCTAAGCGTTGAGAAACGTAGGGTAAATTAAATAACTCTGTAAGCTTTGGATCTTTACAATTGACAATTACAGAAATTTTGTCTCCTGGCATTAAAATTATTTCTTGTGCAGGAGGAACGTCTAATTCCGCTATTGAATCTACATCTTGATAATATACAATACCTTCTGTTGAAGCACAAGAATGCAGAAACAACATTGCGATACCTACAAAACTTAGTTTAAGATACAAACTTCTTTTGTTGAATTTCATATTATTTTAATTTTTAATTACTTCTATTAAATCAAGATCTACCTCTGCCATTACAACTGCTAATAACTTATCTAACATTACTACAACTTTCTTATTACGTTTGCCTTTTACTTTTACAAATATTCCTTCAACTCCATCAAAATTTCCTCCTATAATCCTCACTCTCGTTCCTTTTTCTATGTTTACTTCTTCTGGCGATAGATAAGTTATTTCTTCTTCAAAATTCTCTACTACCCTTATAAAACGTTGCATTTCATCGTCTCTAACGACAATTTTCACGCTTCCTTCACTAGACTTATTGACCAAATATTGTAAGTTCAATATCTCTTGTTTCAAACCCTTGATAACGGACAATGAACTATGAACAAAAATTAGATTGTTTACTGCTGGCATTAACTCATATGAAGTCTTACCTCTTTTTTTTACAATCTTCCTTCGTTTTGGCACAAATGTCTCTATACCCTTTTCTTGTAATTTCAATTGCACTTTTAACTCATTTCTATATGGTACTCTCATTGCATACCACAAAACTTCATTATCTTTGTGCAACATACTATTTACAATTTTTCAAATAAATTTTGCAAAAGTAATAAAATATTATGGAAAGCGACAAACTAATGATTGAAAAAATAAAACAAAGAATAAAATTTTTAATTCAAAGAGATAATTTTTTAAATGAAAGAAATAATTTACTAATTTAAAGAAATAATTTATTGATTTTTATTATTTTTGCAGTCATTTTATAAATAATAACGAATATGAGTACAAAATACGCAGAGTATAAACAACTTAATTTAACTCAAATCTCAGATGAGATATTACAAAAGTGGCAAAAAGAAGGCACTTTTGAAGAATGCTTGAAATTAAGAGAAGGAGCAAAACCATTTATCTTCTTTGAAGGTCCACCTTCTGCAAACGGGCAACCAGGAATTCACCACGTTATGGCCCGTACAATAAAGGATATTTTTTGTAGATATAAAACACAAAAAGGATTTTATGTTGCGAGAAAAGCAGGTTGGGATACTCACGGATTACCTGTTGAACTAGGAGTAGAAAAACAATTAGGTATTACCAAAGAAGATATAGGAAAGAAAATATCTGTTGATGAATATAATGCGGCTTGTCGTAATGAGGTGATGAAATATAAGGATATGTGGGATAAACTTACTGTTCAAATGGGTTATTGGGTAGATTTGAACGACCCATATATCACTTTTAAAAATGAATACATAGAAACCTTGTGGTATTTATTAGGAATACTTCACGAAAAAGGTTACCTATATAAAGGATACACAATTCAACCATTTTCTCCAGCAGCAGGAACAGGTTTAAGTTCTCACGAATTGAATATGCCAGGCTGTTATAGAGATGTAAAAGATACAACAGCTGTTGCACAGTTCAGAGCGAAAAATCAAGAAGAAATAAAAACAAAATATTTAGCAGGAGAAAATCTTTCAGAAGATGTTTATTTCTTAGCTTGGACAACAACTCCTTGGACTCTTCCTTCAAATACAGCTTTGGCAGTAGGTCCTAATATAGATTATGTTTTCGTTAAAACATTTAATCCTTACTCAGGACTTCCAATGATTGCAGTTGTAGCAAAAGCATTGTTAGGTTCTTTCTTCCCAGAAAAGAATGCAGAATTATCATTTGAAGAATATAAAAGTGGAGATAAAGCTATTCCATTTAAAATATTAGCAGAATGTAAAGGTAAAGACTTAAAGGGAGAAGAATATGAACCATTGACTGATTTTATTACTCCAATGGGTAATGCCTTTAAAGTAATAGAAGGAGATTATGTTTCGACAGCAGATGGTACAGGTATAGTTCACATTGCACCAACCTTTGGAGCAGATGATGACCGCGTAGCAAAACAAGCAGGAATTGTACCGATGTTTGTTGTGGATAAAGAAGGTAAAAATCAACCAATGGTAGATAGAACAGGCAAATTCTTTAAAATAGAAGATTTAGATGAAGAATTTGTAAGCAAATATGTAAAAGAATCATATAAGGAGTTCGCAGGAAGATATGTTAAAAATGCGTTTGATTCTTCTTTAACAGAAAAAGACCCCACACTTGATGTAGATATTTGTGTTTATTTAAAACAATCCAACAAAGTATTCAAAATAGAAAAACATACACACAACTATCCACATTGTTGGAGAACAGATAAACCTATTCTTTACTACCCATTAGACAGTTGGTTTATAAGAACAACTGCTATAAAGGATAGAATGATAGAATTAAACAAAACAATAAATTGGAAACCTGAGGCAACAGGTAGTGGACGTTTTGGAAATTGGCTTGAAAACCTTGTAGATTGGAATTTAAGTCGTTCAAGGTATTGGGGAACACCTCTTCCAATTTGGAGAACAGAAGATGGAAAACACGAAATTTGTATTAGCTCTGTTGAAATGCTTTCTAACGAAATAGAAAAGAGTATTGCGGCAGGCTATATGAAAGAAAATCCATATAAAGACCATAAAAATTACGATAGTTTTGATTTACATAGGCCTTATATTGATTCAGTTATTTTAGTAGCTCCAAATGGTGAAAAAATGAAAAGAGAAACAGACCTTATAGATGTTTGGTTTGATTCAGGAGCTATGCCATACGCACAAGTTCATTATCCATTTGATTGCAATGATAAGGAATTAGCAAACAATTTCCCTGCTGATTTCATAGCGGAAGGAGTAGATCAAACACGAGGTTGGTTCTTTACACTTCACGCAATTGCAACACTTTGTTTCGATACAATATCATTTAAGAATGTAGTTTCAAATGGCTTGGTGTTAGACAAAAATGGAAACAAAATGTCAAAGCGTTTAGGAAATGGAGTTAATCCTTTTGACATTTTATCTCAATATGGACCTGACGCAACAAGATGGTATATGATTACCAATACACAACCTTGGGAAAATTTGAAATTTGACCCAAGTGGAATTGATGAGGTAAGAAGAAAATTCTTTGGAACATTATATAATACCTATTCTTTCTTTGCTCTTTATGCGAATATAGATAACTTTACTTACGCAGAAAAAGATGTTGCAAACCAAGAACGTCCTGAAATAGACCGTTGGATACTTTCAGAACTTAATTCATTGATAGATTTTTGTGATAAATCTTATTCAGACTACGAACCAACAAAAGCAGGTAGAGCAATAGCGAACTTTGTAGATGAATATTTGAGTAATTGGTATGTAAGATTATGTAGAAGACGTTTTTGGAAAGGAGAATACTCACAAGATAAGATTTCAGCCTATCAAACACTTTACACTTGCTTAGAAACGCTTTCACAACTTATAGCCCCAATAGCACCATTCTTTGCAGAAAGATTATTTACCGATTTAAATAATGTTAGCAAACGTCATTGCTCATTCTCTGTTCACGCAACAGACTTCCCACAATGCGATTCTTCGTTGATAGACAAAGAATTGGAAGAAAGAATGCAAATGGCACAAAAGATTTGCTCATTGGTGTTATCATTAAGAAAAAGAAACAACCTAAAAGTTCGTCAACCGCTTTCAAAAATAATGATTCCAGCAAAAGATGCTCATCAACAAAATCAAATAGAAGCTGTAAAAGACTTAATACTTTCAGAAGTAAACATTAAAAATATAGACTTCTTGACAAAAGAGAATAATGTGTTGGTAAAAAGCATAAAAGCAAACTTCAAAACATTAGGACCAAAGTTCGGACCTAAGATGAAAGCAATTGCATCTGCTATTACTTCGTTCACACAAGAAGACATAGCACAAATAGAAGCAGAAGGAAAATATTTGCTTAATATAGAAAATGCAGAAATTGAAATAATGCTTTCAGATGTTGAAATAATCACACAAGACATTCCAGGTTGGGTAGTTACAAATGAAGCAGACCTTACAGTAGCCTTAGATACTACTATTACAGATTCGTTACGTCAAGAAGGAATATCAAGAGAACTTGTAAACAGAATACAAAACATAAGAAAAGAACAAAACTTTGACGTTACCGATAACATAATAGTAGAAATACAACAATGTGAATTGCTATGCCAAGCAGTAGATACATTTAAAGAATATATTTGTAGCGAAACATTAACAAAAGAATTAAAATTTGTTGATGCGATAGAAAATCCTTTACAAACAATAGATGTAATCGAAGGCGAAGAATTAGCAATCAATATTAGAAAAGCATAAATATGCACTTGAATTTTATAAATTGGGGGCTGAAAGCATACGATGAAGCACTAAAAGAACAAGAGGAAATATTTAACAAAAAAGTAAATCAAAAACTTCTTGCTCAGAAAGACATTTCACAAGACTTTATTGTATGCCAACACCCCCATGTTTATACGCTTGGCAAACATGGAAAAGCCTCAAATCTTTTAGCAAACGAGCAATTTCTTCAAAAAATCAACGCAACATTTCATCGCATCAATCGCGGAGGAGATATAACCTATCATGGACCGGGACAAATCGTAGGATACCCAAGTTTAGACTTAGACACTTTAGGTTTAACACTTAGAACCTACATAGAAACCATAGAAGAAAGTGTTATTAAATTGATGAAAGACTATTCAATAAACTGTGAAAGACTAAAAGGAGCGACAGGAGTTTGGATAGACGCACACACAAGTAAAGCAAGAAAGATTTGTGCGATAGGAGTTAAAGCCTCAAGAGGAATAACCATGCATGGATTTGCTTTAAATGTTAATACCGATTTACAATATTTTAATTACATTAACCCTTGCGGCTTTACAGATAAAGGAGTAACCTCTTTAAAAAATGAATTAAACTCTTCAACCCCTTTAGAAATAGAGAAAATCCAACAAGAATTGTATCAACATTTTTTTAACTTAATATAAAGTAATATGAAAAGACAAGAATTAGTAAACCTTATAAGAAGTAAAAAAAGTTTCTTATGCGTAGGGTTAGATAGTGATATAAACAAAATACCAAAACACCTTCTTACAAAAGAAGATCCTGTTTTTGAGTTTAATAAAGCAATAATAGATGCTACACTTCCTTACACCGTAGCCTACAAACCAAATCTTGCTTTCTACGAATCAAGAGGCATAGAAGGATTAGTTAGCTTAAAAAAAACAATGGATTATTTGCGTCAATTTAAAGACGAATGTTTCACAATAGCTGACGCAAAACGTGGAGATATTGGCAATACCTCAGAACAATATGCAAAAGCCTTTCTTTCAGAAGAAGGAGATTTTAAATTCGATTCAATGACAATCGCTCCATATATGGGAGAAGACAGCGTAAAACCATTCACCGTTTATCCAGAAAAATGGGTTATACTTTTAGCCCTAACATCTAACAAAGGAGCAAACGATTTCCAATTCATAAAAGATGAAAACGGAAAACCATTGTTTGAAACCGTTTTAGCAAAATCACAACAATGGGCAAGTGAAGATAATCTTATGTTTGTATGTGGAGCAACCCAAGCAGAAATGTTTACAAAAATAAGAGAAATAGCACCAAAACATTTTCTACTTGTACCAGGAGTAGGAGCACAAGGAGGATCTTTACAAGAGGTTTGTAAGTATGGACTTAACAAAGATTGCGGATTATTAGTCAATTCTTCAAGAGGGATAATTTTTGCAGATACAAGCGAAAACTTTGCAGAAGTTGCAGCTCTTAAAGCAAAAGAATTGCAAGAAGAAATGGCATCTTATCTGAGATAAAACAAAAAATAAAACGATAAAACAATGAAAAAATTACTAATGATTTTAGTAATGCTTGTTAGCGTTACTATTGCCTCTGCACAAACAATAGAGGAAGGATTTGAAGGAACATTTCCGCCTGAGGGTTGGTCTGTTTCCGGTTCTTGGGAGCAAAGTACGGATGCTTCTTATTCAGGCTCTTATGCGGCCTATGTAACCGATCAAGGTCAAACAGATAGCAGATTGATACTGCCAATCTATCAAATGCAAACAGGAACAGTGATTACCTTTAAGCATTCTTGTGAATATGCTAGTTGGGCTGATGCTACGGATTTTACAATTGAAGTATCATCTTCTTTGGGAGAAGAAGCTGCTTGGGAAGTTGTAGAGACAATAAACTACCCTTCTGTAAACTACAATTGGGAAGATAGAATAGTAGAATTTGCTCAATATGCAGGGCAAGAACTCTACATTTGTTTGCACGTAGTTAATGACAATGGAGCAGCAACTTATATAGACAATCTTAAATTAACTACTATTACATGTCCTGTTGTAGAAAACTTAAACATACACTCAATTACAACAACTTCTGCTGAACTTGTATTTTCAGATATTATGTCTTCTGGAAACTATACCATAGAAGTAGAACAACTCAATTCAACCTCAGCGGATTCAATACAAATATTCACAGCCTCTGACACAGCTTTCACAATAACAGGCTTAGAAGCCTCATCAGCATACAAAGTGAGAGTTATGTCTGTTTGTGGAGAAGACGATTTAAGTGAATGGAGCGAAGAAATAACATTTGTAACAGCGTGTACAGATTTAATAACCGAATTGCCATGGGAATTTGATTTTGAAGGATTATCATATCTTACTTGTTGGACACCATTACAAACTGCAACATATAACTCAGTAGAATATCCAACTATAAACATTTCCACAGTATCAGGAAACACTCTTATGTTTAGATATGGTAATGGACTTGCAATTGCTCCATTGGTTTCAGAAGATATAAACAATCTAAGAATAGAATTTGAAGCAGAAAAAAGTTATTATGGTTCAGCCACTCTAATGGTAGGACTTATAAGCGATGAATCAAACATAGAATCATTTATTACAGTAGATACAATAGAACTTCAAGATGATGCAAGATTTTTTATAGTAGATTTTGATGAGGTAGAACTAACTGAAAATGCAGATTACCGCATTGCTTTCAAATTTACTTGCAATAACGATAGTTATGCAACAGCAAACATTGATAATGTTGTTATAAATACAATTCCATCTTGTCCTTCACCAGAAAAACAAAGCGTAAGAGTATCAGCAAATGCAACAAACGCCCTTGTTTCTTGGACAGACCTTGATCAAGAACACGAAGCGTGGATTGTTTACTATAAATCAGACGCAGAAACCGAATGGAACACGCAAAATGCCACAGAACAAAATGCGTTAATAGAAGGATTAGATCCGCAAACCAACTATTCACTATATGTAATGACAGATTGTGGAACAGAAGACAACACAGATAAAACACAAACCATTACATTCACAACTCCACACCTTTCAGCCACAATACCATTCTTTGAAGATTTTGATACAGATGATATAGTCTCTGACATACACTTTGTACATGAAGAAGGAAACAATAGATGGATAGTAGGCGATTCAACAGGTTATTCACAAACAACTCAAAACACAGAAGGTCGTTCATTATATATTTCTAAGGATAGTGCATCTTATAGCTATCAAAACAATAGTTCAACATATACATTTGCATACGTACAAGTAGAATTAAGCGACCCAGAATTAGAATACAACCTTTCGTTTGATTATAAAGTGCCAGGAGGAGAAAATGGCTTTGATTATTTATCAGTATATTTGATTGATGCAAACCAAACTGTTAATTCAGATTTATATTACAATTCTTCAACACCGACACTACTATCTAAAAAGTCTTATGTTGCTGATTGGACAAACTTTTCTTATACATTCCCTCACGAAATGATAGGAACAACAAAGAAAATCGTCTTTATGTGGAAAAATGACACATCGGAAGGCTCAAATCCACCTGCTGCGGTTGATAATATTCATATTTTCTCAACAGATTGCATAACTCCACACACAATAAGCACAACAGAAATAACTTCAAACTCAACAACGCTAAATTGGGTAGGTACAGCAGATGAGTATATCATTAAATACAAACTTGTCAATGATACAGTTGTAAACACAGTTACAGTATCTGACACAACTTATACTTTGACAGATTTAGCTCCCGCTTCAAATTATACTTTTACAATTCAGTCTTCTTGCGGAGAATCTTTATCAGCAATATCCGAACCACAAACATTCAGCACTCTTTGTGGACCTATAACAGATGCGATATGGTTTGAAAACTTTGAAAGTGCACTTTCAAATCCAGCAGTTGCAAATGAAATTATGAGATGTTGGTCTGTATTGAAAACAGCTTCGTTCTGGAATGGTACTTTCCCAAGAATCTATCACGAAGGATACGCTCCTGCTGCTCATTCAGGAGCTGTAACAATAGAATTTAAGGGAGCAGAAAACCTTCTTGTGCTTCCTGAATTTGCCGCTGAGGTAAATACATTGCAATTCTCATTCTATGCTAACACAACAGCCTCTACTGTTGAAGGAGCAGGAATAATGGAAATTGGTATAATGACTGATGTTGATGATTTAAACTCTTTCATTGTTTTAGATACAGTGGCCCCTGTTGGATTCCAAAGAAATGGTTCTCATCTTGTGTCTTTTGATTTCAACTCGTTGGAACAAACAGAAGGAAGAATAGCTATGAGATATACAAATATGAGTAATCCGGGTGAAAGTTGGAATCTTGACGATTTTCAAGTAAATCCAATACCTGATTGTCCATCTCCTGAAAAATCAAGCGTAGTTGCATCAGATATAACAGACTCTCAGGCAACAATTTCTTGGACAGACAACGACCCTACTCACAATGCGTGGTTAGTTTACTACAAACATTTTACTGAATCAACATATACAGAAGTTGCAGCAACACAACAATCAATTACACTTACCAATTTAATTCCTTCATCACAATATTCTGTTTACGTTAAAACAGATTGTCAAACAGAAAACAACCTTGACCAAACCACAACAATGACATTTAACACCTTAGCAACACCTGTTACAGATTTTCCATACTATCAAGATTTTGAAGACTTGATTAACAACCCTGCTTTATTAGTTCTTTCAACAGGAAATGTGAATAATTGGGTAATAGGCAATGCAATAGGAGTAGTATCCGAAGAAGATGATAATTCAACCGTAACATCGTTGTATGTTTCTAATGACAACGGAGCATCTTTTGCATATTCAACAAATGCAACATCTCATTCATACGCAGTAATGCCTATTGAATTTGGAGAAGATGCAGAATATACATTAGAATTTGACTATCAAGTTTCAGGAGAACAAATCGGTTATGCAATTTATGACTATTTGAAAGTAGTTTTATGCGATGCAGATTATCAAATACCAACATCTGGCGAGCCACAAGGTACAGTTTTATTAAACAATACTGCAAACGTAAACTCTTGGACACATATTTCTATTCCGTTATCTAACGTTTCTTCACAAACAAAGCAACTTGTATTCTATTGGAAAAACGATGGAACTTCCGGAACCTATGTTCCTGCCGCAATAGATAATATTTCTATTGTAGGAACAAGCTGTGCAACTCCAACAGACTTTGCTTGTACAAATACTTCCCCAGAAGAAGTTACAGTAACATGGAATGAAAACAGTCCTTCCACAAGTTGGACAATCTATTATAAAGAAACAGAAGATACAGATTACTCTTCTATTGAAGTAACTACAAATCCACATATCTTTACAGAGCTTGAATCTTCAACAGAATATATGATGTATATTGTTGCCAACTGTGACGAAAACCAATCATCAGCATCCAATATTATTACATTCTATACAAATTGCGAATCAATAATAACAGAATATCCATACTTTGAAGGATTTGAAACAGGTCTATTAAACTGTTGGCAAATTGAAAACGTAATAGGAGAAAACGATTGGTACAATACTTCTTCTGTAAATGCAGGAGAAACACTCTATCCTTCACAAGACGAAAGAATGATGTTCTATCCTTATAATGCTATGAACTCAGGTAGATTGATTTCACCTGTTTTCGATTTGAGCGAAGTAAACACACCATACTTGAAATTTGATTATTGGTTAGGACAATACAACGGATTTTCTGAAACCCTAACAGTACAATATCGCACAGAAGAAGACACAACTTGGACAGATTTGATTTCTTACACTATTGGAACAAACCAATGGATAACAGATTCAGTTTATTTGAATAGTATATCTCAAACATATCAAATCTCTTTTGTCGGAGTAGGTAATAACGGTTGGGGAATCGCCTTAGACGCAGTGAGAGTCTATGATTCAGCAGGCGAAATAGAAGAACCAGAGCCATGCGATGCACCAACTAACCTTTCTGCAAGCAATATAACAGAAACAACAGCAGAAATCACATGGAATGGCACAGCAACAACCTACGAATTCAAACTAAACGGAGGCGAAGCAGAAACCCTTACAACAACAAGTAAAACATTAACAAGCTTAACACCAAACACAGCCTACACAATTGAAGTAAGAGCAATCTGCGAAGAACAAACATCACCTTGGACTTCGACAAACTTCACAACACTTGAAGAAATAATACCAGAACCAGAAGTAATCTTAGGAGAAGTTAGCACATTAGCAGCAACAAACGTAGGCAACACAAGTGCAACCCTAAACGGAGCCTTAGTAAGTGCAGGAAACTCAGAAAACTTCACAGTAGGCTTTGCATTAGCAACCGTTGCAGACTTCACACTTGAAGACGCAGAAGTACAAAACATCACAGCAACACTTGCAGAAGGCACATTCAGCCAAGCAGTAAATGACTTAGTAGAAGGACAAACCTATTTCTTCCGAGCATACATCACAAACGAAGCAGGCACAGCCTACGGAGCAGTAGAAACCTTCACTTTATCAAGCTTAACTGACGCCATAGCAGGCACAATCACAGCAACAATCTATCCAAACCCTGCACAAGAAAACGCAACAATGGAAATCATAGGATTAGACCAAGACGCTAAAATAGTAATCAGCGACCTACAAGGCAGAATCCTAAGCCAAGAAGCAATAAGTGCAGGCGAAACACACTACACAATAAACGTTAGCAATATGGCAAGCGGTGTTTATTACGTTAAAATAATAACAGAAAAAGCATTTAGTACACAAAAATTGATAGTTGAATAAGATTTAACAATCAATAAACCTAAAAGAGCGACTCAAACAAAGAGTTGCTCTTTTTTTTCTTTGTTTTTTTAAATTATTTCTTAGAAAAAAATATTTTTTTCTTTGATTTATTTTAATAAAACAAAGAAAAATTATAGTATTGTTGTTAGAATTTTGTGAGATTTTATTGGTTGGTGGTTTGTGATGTGAATGCTGTAAAATATAATTAAGGCATCTAATAATAGATTGCGTTCTATTTTATTTTTACATATTCTTTGATATTTTTTTTCTTTGCAATTAGAGATTAAACTATGTAATTGAAAAGATAGTTCTTGGTTGAAGTTTTCTGCTTCTATATTTTCGGAAAATAATCCTAAACTTGGATTAAATGAAACGGCGGTTGAAGAATAGTTATCCATTGGGGCTAAGCCTAAATGGTCTGCAAATTGAATCATAAAGTAAAGATGAAATTCTGCAAGGTCTTCATCTTTTGAGTTTTTTAAAAGGTGTATTTGATTGAATAGGTAATCAAATAATTCTTTGTTTGGGTTTGCTTCTTTGAGTGAGAGGTGTATTACTTCGGCAATAAAGAAAGTGAGGGTGTTTTTTATAATGCTGAATCTCAAATCTTGATTCTCTAAAACCAAAGTAGAATTTTTTATTGTGTCTAATTGGGATTTTAAACTATTGTAGGCTTCAAACTCAATTATGTTTAAGGGTTGGAAGTGTGAAGTGGGGGTAGGAGAATTTTTTTTCTTGGCTGAGCGAACGATATAGGACTTTAAGCCTGTTTCTTCTGTGTATAATTTACAAATTATGCTTGATTCGGAGTAGGGAATTGAACTAAGGACAATGGCTTTTGAACAATAAGTTGGCATTTTCTTTATCTTATGATAAGCACTTTACCGCTTGCTGTTTTCTTTCCTTCCTCTGCTGAGGAGAATATTAAATAAACTCCTGATGCAACGTCTTCTCCGTTGAAGTTTTTGCCGTCCCAAACTGCTTGTCCACCTATTGATTTGATGTGAGCAACGCTATTGCCCGATATGTCTGTGATTCTTACGTCTGAATCGCTAACAAATCCTTTTATTGCAATTGTTCCGCTGTGATGAGGACGAAGTGGATTAGGGTAAGCAATAAGTTTTCCGGTTTCTTCTGCTCCTTTTATTGATTCTGCTTTGTATGAGATTAGCCCTCTATCGGTTCCAATAAATACTTCGCCCGTTGTGCCATTTTGTGCCATGCTTATGATACGGTTAGAAATGAGTGGGCTGTTTTCTGCTGTGAAATGATAGATTTGTTCGCCGCCTGTTGAGGATAAAACATAGATTCCGTTTCTTTCTGTGCCAACCCATTTTCTGTTTCCTCCATCAATCATTATGCAAGTGATGTTTTCAAAGTTTAAAAGATATTGTGCAATTCCGTTTTCTTGATAAATGATGTTGTTGCATTCGGTATTTGAGTGTAAACCATCGCTTGTTTCAAATATATTTTCTATTCCGTATGCTACTTTTATTCCTTTATCGGTTCCAATCCATATTTCTCCGTCCATATCTTGCACTACACAGTTTACCTTTGTGCTTTCGTCTAAGGCTCCTTTATTTGGGTCAAGCAAAATTTTGTTTCCCTCATTGTTTATTACTAATATCTTATTGTTACTTGTCCAAAGAAATTTATAATGATACAATTTATCTAAACACATTCCTAAGATTTCATTTTCTCCTATAAGGGAATATGTCTCAAATCCACCCCATTCGTTGTGATAATTTAAGAAACAAAATCCGTTTTCTACCATTGAGTTTGCTATTAGTAGGTTTCCTGATTCGTCATATTGCACTGAGGCGATTCTATAACAATAAGGGTGTCGTTGAATTACGCTATCTGTGTTTGAAGAATTGTATACGTTAATTATTTTATTGTCTTTGATTTCTATTACTCCATTCCACCAAGATGAAGCCATAAGATGAGAAGGATTATTTGGGTCTATTGTAACGTTAAGTAAGTCTTTGATTGTGTCTTGTCCTTCAACTTCCGAAAGAGATTGCCACCACCAACCGTCAAATGTGTAAATATCGGCAGCTAATCCATGAGGTGCGTTTTGAATTGTTTTTCCTCCTGGTGCAATGTATATCTTTCCATCTTCCGATGCAGCAATAGTATATATATGATTGCTTTTTGGTCCATCAGGAAAGTGTTCGCTTTTATTGTGTGTACCATTTCTGTAATCTTTTAAACGAATTAGTCCTTTTGTTTGATGAGCGAGCCAAAGATCTTGTGAATCTATTATTGCATCATTAATATCTAAATGAATACCATGCACAGGATTCCATTCATCACTAAGATGATAAATTTCTCCTCCATTGACTAAATTATTTACATCATAGATATTTAAACTTCTATATGCTATTTTGATTAACTTTCCTTCACTTAGTCTTAGGCTTTTTATGTATTCGTTTTCAAATATCTTATTCCATTCCTCTCCGTCAAAGGTAAATGCATCGCAAAAGGTTGTTTGTGCAATTGGAAGCGTGATTAGAATTTTTCCATTACCAAGAGAAAGTAAGTTTGTGATTTCTAAATTATCTTTTCCTTGGTTTGCTATGTTTGGAACCTTTTTCCATGTTTGACTTGCAGCAAGTGCAGTGCTGTTTTTAGGAGCATATAAAAGTCCATTAACGGTTGCAGCAAATATTGATGTGTCATTTATAGTTACTGCATTGACTTCTATCTTTGAACTATTTTCTCCCACATAATAAGTGTCGTAAATTTCTTTTCTTTTAAGGTCTAAGACCACTATGCCAAAGCCACAAGAAAGATATGCTTTTGAATCGTTGAAGTAAATAGAATTTATCTCTTTGCTTCCTTCAATACTTCTAATTCTAATGTCAGAAATGTTGTAAACTTTGCCTTCTTGAACAATGTCTATGTTTGAATTTTCGTATGTAACTATTGTTGTTTTTGTTACAGGGTCGTAAGATGTTAAGATAACTCCTGCATCTGACAATCCATTTACTTTGGAAAATCTTTCGCATTCATTAGTTAATGGGTTGTAGTAAAAAAGAGAGGATTCGGAACCAACTAATATTGTATTATCTGTTTTGTTTAACGAATTTGTTGAATAATAAGAAAGGTGATCTCTCCATTGTCCTAAGACGGAATTACTATATTGAGCTTTTATATTTAGAAGACAACTTAAAAATATAAAAAATAAGAAGAATCTGTGCTTTATCATTTTTGTTTTATTGTTTATATTTTTAGAAAACGACAGATTCTTCCTTATTATTATATTGCGAATTATTTTATTAACTTACGGCTTCTTTCAATCTTTCTGCATTTTCAGCAAGTTGAAGTGCGTCTAACACATCTTGAATGTCGCCATCCATAAATACAGGTAAGTTATACATTGTCCAATTTATGCGATGGTCGGTTACTCTCGATTGAGGGTAATTGTAAGTCCTAATTTTAGCTGAACGGTCTCCTGTAGAAACCATAGTTTTTCTTTTAGATGATATTTCTTCTAAGTATTTGTTGTATTCCAATTCAAATAAACGTGAACGTAATACTACTAAGGCTTTGTCAAAGTTTTTGATTTGCGATTTTTGATCTTGACAAGAAACTACTATTCCTGTTGGAATGTGTGTTAAACGAATAGCTGAATAAGTTGTATTTACCGATTGACCTCCTGGACCTGAGGAACAGAATGTGTCTTTTCTAATATCGCTCATCTTCAAATCAACATCAAATTCTTCAGCTTCTGGTAAAACTACAACCGATGCGGCAGATGTGTGTACTCTTCCTTGTGTTTCAGTTTGCGGAACTCTTTGTACACGGTGTACTCCTGATTCATATTTCATTTGTCCATAGACTCCTTCTCCCGAAACGTTCAATACAACTTCTTTATAGCCACCTACGGTTCCTTCTGTAAAGTCCACAACTTCTACTTTCCAGCCTTTCTTTTCAAAGAACTTGGTGTACATTCTATAAAGGTCGCCTGCAAAAATACTTGCTTCGTCTCCACCTGTTCCTGCACGGATTTCAAAGATTGCATTCTTTCCATCTTGTGGGTCAGAAGGGATTAGCATTAAACGAATTTCATCTTCCATTGTATCTTTCTTAGATGTTAATTCGCTTAATTCTTCTTTTGCCATATCTCTAAACTCTTCGTCTTTTTCGTTGTTTAGTACAAATTTGGCATTATCTATATTTTCCAATACATTCTTATATTCCTTGTATGCAGCTATGATTGGCTGTAAATCTTTATAGTCTTTGCTCAACTTGACGTAATGTTTCATGTCGTTCATTACCTCAGGATCATTCATTTGTTTCTCTATTTCAAGGAACTTTTCGTTGATTGCTTCTAATTTCTCTAACATAAAAAATATTTTTAAGGTGCAAAGTTACGAAAGAAATTGTTAATTTTGCAGTCAATTAAACAAATAATTTGACTAATGACTATGAAAAGTAAAGGATTTTTAGGATTTATTGTTCTATTTTTGGTGTTTTCTTGCATAATGACTTCTTGCTCAAAAGAAAAAACACAACAAGATATTGAATCGAAAGGATTGCCTTCTTCGGGGGGTAAAACCTTGGAAGCAATCTTAGTAATACCTGATGAGGTTTATAAAGGAGAAATAAAAGACTCTGTTGGAAAATATTTTATGAAAGCATGTCCGTGGCTTGCTCAACCAGAACCACTTTTTGATATTGTTCAAATGAATCCAACCGGCTTTTTCAACTCGGAAATGTTTACAAAGCATCGTAATATCATAATAATAGATATTAAAGCAGGTAATTCTAATAAGTTAAAACAAAGATTAGATTATAAATCTTATCCACAAGCTTATTTTGAGTTTTCAGTTGATAACAGAGATTCTTTGTTTGCTTTACTACAAAGACATTCTGATTTAATAAAGAAACAATTTTATAACAACGAACATAGAAGGGTAAATTCTGCTTTTAAGAAACTTGAAAATACTGATATAACCCGTAAACTAAAAAGTAAATTTGGATTTCATTTAACTTTAAGCGAAGAATTTTATCTTGCAGTTAATGAAGAAAATTTTGTTTGGCTAAGAAAAGAACCAAAAGATGGAAGTTTAGGAATTATGATTTATGCAATGGATTATAAGAATGAAGAACAATTTAGTCAAGAAAGTATAATAGCCCTTAGAGATGAGTTGGCAAAGAAATATATTCCTGGTCCAACACGCGGTTCTTATATGGGAACTGAAAATCGTTTTGGATTTATTCGTGATACTGTGCAGATAGGAGAAGATAAAATTCCAGCAATAGAAACACGTGGATTGTGGAGACTTTTTAACGATTTTATGGGAGGTCCTTTTGTTAATTATTGTTTTAAAGACAGTCAAGGTCAACGCTTAGTTATGATAGATTGTTTTGTGTATTCACCAAAGCAATCAAAGAGAGATCAACTTATGCAATTGGAATCGGTTGCCTACGGAATAAAGTACGAAAATAAAACAAAGAAATAGTGAAATAAAACAAAGAAATAATTTTTTAAATCAAAGGAATAATTTATTGAAACAAAGAAAAAAATAAATAAACAAAAGAAAGATAAAAAAACTTGCAATTTATTTGTAAGTTTTTTTTGTTTGTAATCAAAAAGTCAGTAATTTTGCAAAATTATTTTTACATTTTTTAAACATAAAAACAAAACATCAAATTATCATGACACCAACACATATTGAACACATCGGGATAGCAGTTTCAAATTTAGAAGAAGCTATCAAGTATTGGGAAGAAGTAATGGGATTAAAATGCTACAACATTGAAGAAGTGGCAGACCAAAAAGTTAAAACTGCTTTCTTTAAAGTAGGAGAAGTTAAAATAGAGTTATTAGAAGCTACAAGTCCTGATAGTACTATTGCTTCATTTATTGAAAAGAAAGGTCCGGGAGTGCATCATATAGCTTTTGCAGTAGAAAACACTGATCAAGCATTGAAAGATGCAGAAGAAAAAGGCGTGAAGTTGATTGACAAACAAGCAAGAAAAGGAGCAGAAAGCCTAAATATAGGATTTTTACATCCAAAATCAACTTTGGGAGTTTTAACAGAACTTTGCTGTAAATAATTTTTTAAATAATAATATTTTAAGCTTAAAGTAATGGCTTTTGAAGAAAAGATCAAGCAATTGCTTGACAATAGAGAAAAGGCAAAGTTGGGAGGTGGAATAAAAAGAATAGACTCTCAACATGCAAAAGGTAAATTAACCGCAAGAGAAAGAATAGAATTGTTGTTAGATCAAGACAGTTTTGAAGAGTTTGATATGTTTGTAACTCACAGATGTGCAGAGTTCGGAATGTCAGACACTAAGTTTCTTTCAGATGGTGTAGTTACAGGACAAGGAACTATTAACGGACGTTTGGTATTTGTGTTCGCACAAGATTTTACTGTGTTCGGAGGAGCTTTATCTGAAATGATGGCAGAAAAAATCTGTAAAGTAATGGATAAAGCAATGACAGTAGGAGCTCCTGTTATTGGATTGAACGACTCAGGTGGAGCTCGTATCCAAGAAGGTGTTAATTCACTTGCAGGATATGCAGAAATATTTGAAAGAAATATCTTAGCATCAGGAGTTGTACCTCAAATCTCTGCTATTTTTGGTCCTTGTGCAGGAGGAGCGGTTTATTCACCTGCCTTAACTGACTTTATTTTAATGTCTGATCAAACATCATATATGTTTGTTACAGGACCAAAAGTTGTAAAAACAGTAACAGGAGAAGATATTACAACAGAGGATTTGGGAGGAGCAGAAATCCATTCAACAAAGTCAGGTGTATCTCACTTCTTAGCACAAACAGAAGAAGAAGGTATTGCAACTATTCGTGAATTACTTTCATATCTTCCAAGCAACAACTTAGAAGAAGCACCAACAACAGTATGTAACGATCCATTTGATAGATTGGAAGATAGATTAAACAGCCTTATTCCTGATAATCCAAATCTTCCTTATGATATGATGGAGGTTATTACAGCAATTGTTGATGATGGTAAATTCCTTCAAGTTCATGAACGTTATGCTCGCAATATTATAGTAGGATTCTGCCGTATGGGTGGAGCATCTGTTGGAGTGATTGCAAATCAACCAAACGTTTCTGCTGGGGTTTTAGACATTGAAGCTTCAAGAAAAGCAGCTCGTTTTGTTCGTTTCTGCGATTGTTTCAATATTCCTATCCTTACACTTGTTGATGTGCCAGGATTCTTACCAGGAAGAGTACAAGAATATGGTGGAATTATCACTCACGGAGCAAAACTTATGTTTGCTTACGGAGAAGCAACAGTTCCAAAAGTTACAGTAACATTACGTAAATCATACGGTGGAGCTCACGATGTGATGTCTTCAAAACAATTAAGAGGAGACTTTAACTACGCTTGGCCAACTGCACAAATCGCAGTTATGGGAGCAAAAGGTGCGGTTGAAGTGTTATATGGAAAAGAAATGTCTGCGATAACAGATCCAGAAGCAAAAGCAAAATTTGTTGCAGATAAAGAAAACGAATACAATAACGCATTTGCAAATCCATATAAAGCAGCTTCGTATGGTTATATAGATGATGTGATAGAGCCAAGAAATACTCGATTCAGAGTAATCCGTGCTTTCCAATCACTACAAACTAAACGAGTAACTAATCCAATGAAGAAACACTCTAATATTCCATTATAGTTATGATGTTATTAAGTATTGATTGGGGATTTGCCGGAGTTGTTTGTGGCGCAGGTGTAGGAATGACTTTCCTTATCTTAGTTGGATTGATTTTATTCATAAAATTATTGTCTTGGGCAGTAGGTTTAAAAGATAAAAAACCAGCGTCTGATAATGCGAAAGAGGGAGTTAAAGTTGTAGAAAAAACATCTACAAATGAACATCCTACATCTCATGAACAAGCAGCAATAGCTTTGGCAATGCATCTTTACTTTGATGCACACGATGAGGAGCCTCACGTGATCACAATAGAAGAAGTAGAAAAAAGATACTCTCCTTGGAGTTCTAAAATTTATAATATGAGAAACTTTACTAAGTAGTATAAATTATGAATAAGTTTAAAATAACCATAGACGAACAACCGTTCGATGTAACTGTGAATGTTACAGAACATAATAAAGCAACTGTGGAAGTAAATGGTATTTCATACGATGTAGTTTATGAAAAGAAAAATGCTCCTAAGGCAGCACCTGTTGCAAGAAAAGCAGCAATTCCTTCAGCTCCACATATGCAAACTCCAAATCCGAAAGGAAATACGCCTGTTGCACCAGTACAAGCTGCAAGCAAACAAGCAATAAAATCTCCTTTGCCAGGAACAATTGTTTCTGTTAATGTAAAAGAAGGAGATCAAGTTAAAAAAGGAGAAGTCTTGATTGTAATGGAAGCAATGAAGATGGAAAACAACATAATGGCTGCAAAAGACGGACAAGTTAAAGCTATTTATGTTTCTGTTGGACAAACTGTTGCTCAAGATGACGCTTTAGTAGATTTAGCATAATTCTTAAAAAAAGAAATAGAAAAATGAAAAATTCTAAATCAAATATAATAAAGTGTTTCGCTCTTTTACTTATGGTATTGCTTGTGCCTACACTTACAATGGCAGGAGAAATATCAGTAGGTGATAAGATATCGGAATTTTTTGGAAGTATGGGATTTGCTCAACTTGAAGGCAATTGGTTATGTCTTGTAATGATATTAGTATCATTTGTATTGTTTTACCTTGCTATTGTAAAAAAGTTTGAGCCTCTTTTATTACTTCCTATAGCTTTTGGAATGCTTTTGACAAATCTTCCAGGAGCAGGACTTTATCACCCAGAACTTTTTGCAGAAGGTCATGTTCATTGGAAAGATTTTGCAGATGCAAATAACGTTGGCTTACTTGACTACTTGTATCTTGGAGTTAAACTTGGTATTTATCCATGTTTGATTTTCCTTGGTGTGGGTTCAATGACAGATTTCGGACCATTGTTGGCAAATCCAAAGAGTTTCCTTCTTGGAGCAGCAGCACAAGTTGCAATCTTCGCAACTTTCTTTGGCGCATTAGCGTTAGGATTTACATACGAACAAGCAGGTTCTATCGGAATCATAGGTGGAGCTGATGGTCCTACTGCAATTTATCTTACATCTAAGTTAGCACCTGAATTATTGGGACCTATCGCCGTTGCAGCTTATTCTTATATGGCGTTAGTACCGGTTATTCAACCTCCTATTATGAAAGCGTTGACTACAGAAAAAGAACGTCAAATTGTAATGAAGCAATTGCGTAAGGTGTCAAAGGCTGAAAAAATTATTTTCCCAATTCTTGTAACAGCAATCATAGCATTATTATTACCAGCAGCAGCACCGCTTGTAGGTTGCTTGATGTTAGGAAACTTATTGCGTGAATGTGGAGTTACAGAACGTTTAAGCAAAACAGTACAAAATGAATTAATGAATATTTGTACAATATTCTTAGGAATATCTGTGGGAGCTACTGCAACCGCAACATCATTCCTTAACCCACAAACTTTGTTAATTCTTGTTCTTGGAGTAACTGCATTCGCATTAGGTAGTGCTTCGGGAGTATTGTTTGCAAAATTAATGAACGTATTCTCTAAAAATAAAATCAATCCTTTGATTGGTTCTGCGGGAGTATCGGCTGTGCCAATGGCAGCTCGTGTTTCTCAAAACGTAGGACAAGAAGCAAATCCAAGTAACTTCTTGTTAATGCACGCAATGGGACCAAACGTTGCAGGAGTTATAGGCTCAACAGTTGCAGCAGGGGTATTGTTAGCATTTTTAGGATAAAAAAATATCATAAAATAAAAAATAAGGTGTATCGAATAAGATACACCTTATTTTTTTGTAATTTTGCACACGATTATGAAAGTGAATGAAGAAAAAGCCTTAATATTAGGCAGAGAGAAAATAGGGACTTTATTGTTGCAATATGCAACTCCTGCAATTATAGCACAGATTGCATCAAGTTTATTTAACGTAGTAGATAGAATATTCATAGGACAAGGAGTTGGAGCCTTAGCAATTTCTGGCTTAGCCTTGACTTTTCCTTTTATGAACTTAGCAGCGGCATTTGGAGCCTTAGTTGGAGTTGGAGCATCGGCCTTAACCTCAATCAAATTAGGAGAAAAAGATTACAAAACAGCAAGACTTGTTTTAGGAAACGTAATTATACTAAATCTTATCTTTGGAATCCTTTTCACAATTGCTTGTTTGCCATTTTTAGAACCGATTTTATATGCACTTGGTGGGAGTGAACAAACCGTAGGCTATGCAAAAGAATACATGTTCATTATTCTAATAGGAAATGTCTTTACTCACCTTTACTTAGGCTTGAATGCAGTGTTGCGTTCGGCAGGTTATCCAACAAAAGCGATGTATGTAACGATATTTGCCGTAGGGTTGAATGCTGTTTTAGACGCATTATTTATTTTAGTCTTTAAATGGGGAATAGCAGGAGCAGCTTGGGCAACAGTAATAACACAAGTAATTGCAACCTTTGTTTTGATTTTTATATTCTTAAAACAAAATCAAATAGTACACTTTACAAAAGATTGCTTCAAATTAAAGAAAAAAATAGTTTTTGATGCGTGTGCTATTGGTATGTCGCCTTTTATGACAAATCTTGTTGCGTGTTTGGTTGTCATAATAGTGAATATTCAACTAAAAAAATACGGAGGAGATTTAGCAATTGGTGCATACGGAATCATAAATAGTATTGCATTTACATTTGTTATGATTATACTCGGTCTAACACAAGGAATGCAACCGATTATTGGCTATAACTATGGAGCAAAGCTTCAACATAGAGTTTTATCTACACTAAAAAAAGGAATGATAGCAGGATTTGTAATCACAACCATAGGATTTTTAGTTGCAGAGTTGTGTCCACGTTTAATATCTTCTGCTTTCACAAATGATGAAGAAATGATAAATATATCAATCACAGGATTTAGATTATTTATGTTAGCCTTTCCTATTGTAGGAATGCAAATAGTTGCCTCAAACTTCTTTCAAGCGATAGGAAAAGCCAAAATTGCAATATTTCTCTCTTTAACGCGACAATTATTATTTTTAATTCCTGCACTTTATCTAATGCCGCTTGTCTTAGGTCTTAATGGCGTGTGGCTATCAACAGCAGTAGCAGATTTCTTATCAGCTTTCGTGTCATTATGGGTATTAGTTGTCTCTATTAAGAAAATGAAAAAAGAGATTTCTCTTTAAACTAAATCTTATGAAAGAAGAAAAACTTTGGAATTCCAATTACATAAAAGTATGGCTTGCCAACTTTATGATATTTTTCTCTTTTATGTTGGTAACACCCTTGTTGCCTATTTATCTTAGTGAAACATTTGCAGCAGATAAACACGTAATAGGAGTAGTGCTTTCAGGATACACACTGACAGCTCTTTTAATTCGTCCTTTTAGCGGCTTTATTGTTGATTCTTATCCAAGAAAACAAGTCCTTTTGATTTGTTTTTTTCTAATGTTTATTTTCTTCGCTGGCTATTTAGTTGCAGGCTCTTTACTTTTGTTTGCAATTGTTAGAACACTTCACGGAGCCCCTTTTGGAGCTACAACAGTTGCAAATAGCACAGTTGCAATAGATGTCTTGCATCCTTCAAGGAGAGCAGAAGGAATAGGATATTACGGATTGAGTAACAACATAGCAACAGCAATCAGCCCTTCGGTTGCAATATATATTTATCAACTAACTCACAATTTTGATTTAATATTTGCAATTTCTATGGCTGTTGCAGGCATAGGATTGATAATAAATTCCACAGTAAAGTTAGAAAAAAGAGAATTGATAAAAGACAAAAAGGTAATCTCGTTAGACAGATTTTTCTTATTGAAATCGTGGAGTCAATCACTAACAATGGTTTGTTTTGCTTTTTCTTACGGAATACTTTCTACATATATAGCTATCTATGGTAAAGAACAATTAGGAATAACAAGTGGAACAGGATTGTTTTTCTTGCTTATGTCGCTTGGATTGATATGTTCACGCTTAATAGGCAATAAATCATTAAGCAAAGGCAAGATTGTAGAAAATGCTTCCATAGGAATATTGATTTCTCTTGTAGGATACTTTATTTTTGCAGCAGTAAATAATTCCTTTGGCTATTATTCAGCAGCCCTTATCATAGGATTAGGAAACGGACACATGTTTCCTGCTTTTCAAACAATGTATATAAATCTTGCACCACACTCTCAACGTGGCACAGCTAATTCTTCTTTACTTATTTCTTGGGACGTAGGAGTAGGATTAGGCATTTTAATCGGCGGAGTCGTAGTAGAATATTTCGGATACAACGCATCGTTTTGGGTTTCTGCCGTAGTAAATCTTTTAGGTGTTGTAGGATTTATTTTCTTTGCTCGTAAGAGATATTTAATTGATAGATTAAGATAGTAACATTAAAGATAAAAACAACTTAAAAAGTAATTAAAAAAATAAAAGGCTGATTCTTATTGTTTGAATCAGCCTTTTTGCTTTTCTTTATTGCTTAATCACTTTTTGCAGTGAAGTTTTTTCCTCATTTGTTAGTCGCAAGTAATAAGCACCTGCTGGCAATGATTCAATGTTTATTGTTTTTGCATTAGTGAAAGTAAAGATTGTTTTTCCTGTTAGGTCTATTACTTCTACTTTTTCTATTGCTTGACTGAAAGTAATTTCGCTTTTTGTAGGATTAGGGTAAAGAGAAATTTCAGTTTCTTCAATATCAAGTAAAGAACTATTAACCGAAAGCACAAGAGTAATAGTACTATCGCAACCATTTATTGATTGAAGATTTTGAACGTAAGTACCAGCTTCACTTTCGTTGAAACCAAACTCAGCGTATGTTTCTCCTGGATTTATTGTTGCATTGATAGTAGTATCAAAAGTAGGATATTCAGTAACAGTTAAAGTTACTATACTATCGCAACCGTTTACAGAAGTTAATGTTTGAGTATAAACACCTGCTTCGCTTACGTTAAATCCATTTTCTGTGTAAACTTGTCCTTCGCATATTGTTGCCGAAAGTTCAGTATTAAAGATAGGATTAACATTTAAAGTAAGCGTAACTATACTATCGCAACCATTTACAGAAGTATGAGTTTGAGTGTAAACACCTGCTTCGCTTATGTTAAAGTTGTTTTCAGCGTAAATACTACCTTCGCAAATAGTTGCTGAAAGTTCTGTATTATAAATAGGATTAACGTTTAGTGTAAGAGTAACAATACTATCACAACCATTAACAGTTTGTAAGTTTTGAGTATAAACACCTGCTTCGCTTACATTAAAGTTGTTTTCTGTGTAAGTTTGTCCTTGACATATTGTTGCAGTAATATCAGTGTTTACAGTTGAAATAATAAAGTTTGCAACAAAACTTGTATCGCTTGTAAGATTAACTATTCTTGGGTTGTCTGTATTTCCATCATTCCAACTTACAAATTGATAACAAGCATTTTGAAGAGCAGTAAGCGTAGCCGAAGAACAATCACTTTCCACTGCAACCGAGCCAAATGCTTCATTGTTTGCAGTTGCATTAACAACAAAAGGAATTTCGTGAATATTATTAGGATAAAAATCTGTCCAAGATGAAATATAATCATCTTTCAATCCGCAATTAACATTTAATGTTTTGTTAGAAGGTGTATTATAGAACACATTGCCTCCAAGAGAAGGTGGAGTATTAGCAAAGCAAGTAACAGAAGTTAAACCATCGCAACCATAGAACGCAGAGCTTCCAATAGAAGTAACGCTATTAGGAATAGTAATAGAAGTTAAACAATCGCAATTATAGAACGCAGCGGTTCTAATAGAAGTAACACTATTAGGAATAGTAACAGAAGTTAAACTACTGCAACTATAGAATGTAAAACCTTCAATAGAAGTAACGCTATTAGGGATAGTAACAGAAGTTAAACTACTACAATTACGGAACGCATTACTTCCAATAGAAGTAACACTATCAGGGATAGTAACAGAAGTTAAACTACTGCAATTTTCAAACGCATTATTTCCAATAGAAGTAACGCTATTAGGAATAGTAACAGAAGTTAAACTACTGCAATTTTCAAACGCATTATTTCCAATAGAAGTAACGCTATTAGGAATAGTAACAGAAGTTAAACTACTGCAATTTTCAAACGCATTATTTCCAATAGAAGTAACGCTATTAGGAATAGTAACAGAAGTTAAACTACTGCAATTTTCAAACGCATTATTTCCAATAGAAG
>CALEFF010000043.1 GCA_937876865.1 uncultured Bacteroidales bacterium
GCACTTACTAAGGCTCCGTTTAGGGTTGCACTTGTGTTGCCTACGTTTGTTGCTGGTGAGGTTGTTACTTCTCCTAATTCTATCACTACTTGTTCTTCAAGGGTTGTGAAGTTAGTTGTTACCCATGCTGATTGTTGGTCTTCGCATATTGATCTTACTTCTACTATGTAAGCTGTGTTTGGTGTTAAGCCTGTTAATGCTTTTGTAGTTGTTGTAAGTGTTTCTGCTTCGCCTCCGTTTAGTTTGAATTCGTAGGTTGTTGCTGTACCGTTCCATGTGATTTCTGCTGTTGTTTCTGTTATGTTGCTTGCAGAAAGGTTAGTTGGTGCATCGCATGGTTCTGGTTCTGGGTCTTCTCCATCAAGAGTTGTGAACGTAGTTGATACCCATTCTGATTGTTGGTTGCCACAAATTGATCTAACTTCTACTGTAATTGTAAAGTTTTCTGGCAATCCTATTAGTTGTTTGCTTGTTGTTGTAAGGGTTTCTGCTTCGCCTCCATTTAATTTTAATTCGTATGTTTCTGCTGTGCCGTTCCATGTAACGTCTGCTGAGTTTGCTGTAATATTGTTTACAGTTAAGTTAGTTGGTGCATCACATGGTTCTGGTTCAGGGTCTGTTCCACCACCACCTTCACCATCTGCATCGTAAACTTCAATAGCATCAACTCCTACTCCATATCCATAGTTAGATGTTCCAAGAAATGCTATTTGATATGTTGCACTTGGGTTTGGCAATACAAGAGAATCTGATGTCCAATCATTAAAGGCTGCTGTGTAGTGAATTAAATCTACCCATTCTTCATCAGGACTTGTTCTGTATTGAACTTTTAATTCGTCTATATCGCTATCCCATGGTTTTGAGATATAAGAGTATTTTATGTATGGATTAGTTAATGAAGATAAATCAAATATAGGAGAAATCAATCTTGCTGAAGGTTGGTTGTAACCTGTTGCAACAAATTTTGCATATTTACTTCCTTCTGCTGATATTGATTCTGTAATATACCATTCTTGTTCACCTGTAACTGTTGCATTTGTCCAACATAAGAATTCTTCTGTTTCAAATCCGTATGAGTATGGGAAGTCTTCTACTGTTGAACATGCTGTTGTGAAGTTTACAATAGGTGTTTGAGAAGATTCTTCTCCCGAACAGTTTGATACAAGATATGCTGTGTATTGTGTTGCTGGATTTAGTTCTGTAAGTGTAAATGGATTTTCTACAACTTCAACGCTTGTATATGTTGTTTCATCGTTTGCTTTATAATAAAGTATCCACGATGTCATTTCTGATTCTGCCCAAGCAAAGCTTGCTTCTGTTGAAGTTATTGATGTGCAAGTAAATTCTGCTGGTGAAGGACAATTTGATGTTGTTATACTAAAATTATCTATTGCAGCAGGTATTCCATTTGTTGCTCCAGTATCATTTGTCCAATAGAATATCAATTTCTTATTTGTATTAGATAGTTGTGATGATGAATAAACAAAGTGTGTCCAATCGGCTGTATTACCTGCTTTATTTAAAATAACTGTTCCTGCATTTTCTGTCAATTGTCCATCTGCTGGTATTTGATAATCTGTTTCGGTTAAAACAACAGTCAAATAATCATAAGGATAATAACCAACCTCTCCTACTACTTTGTAATCGAAAGAAATAGCATATTCTAATGCATCTCCAAATGCTATTGGAACAACTGCGTAAGAATAACTTGTTTGATATTGATCATAATTGAATGTTTGTCCATTATTATTTGAAATATACATTGAATAAGTGTCTGTTTCTTCACTTTCTTCTGTTGGTGCTGAGCCTGCTGCTGTGCCTACTGCCCATCTATTTACACCCATTGCTGTATATTCTACATTAAATGGTTCATTTGTTATATCTTCAAAATTTTGGAAGTATGGAAAATCTGAAATAGGAATTGCTGTTGTACCGAATGTTACAGGTATTGTTTGAGACAAGTTATCTTCTGTTCCACAATCTGTTTGTACATAAACAGTATATTGTGTTGAAGCTTGTAATCCGGTAAGTGTAATTGTTTGTTCTGTCGCTTGTTGTTCTGTATATTCTTCTTCGTTTTCTGCTTTGTAGAAAACAGTCCATAAACTATGTGATTCGTCTTCATCTACCCAAGAAATTGTAGCTTCACTTTCTGTAATATTAGAAATTGTTACACTATATGGATTTGGAGATGGACATTCTGGCACTGGTTCTACTTTAAAGTCATCTAAATTCCAAGATTCTGGTGCACTTGATTCTATTGCTCTGTAACGTAGTGCTATTCTTCCTTCTTCTGCATCTGTAAATAAGAATGGTCCTACCATTACAGATTCACTTCTTGATAAACCAACAGGTGTAACTGTTTGCACTAAAACAAATGTTGATGTATCTGTTGGATCTGTAACGTATCCTACGTCAAATATTCCTGCATCTTCAACAGTAGAGGCTGTTGTGTTAGCAAAGAATGTCAATTGTAGTTCACTTAAATCTGTTACAAATTCTGGTAATAGCAAGAATCCATTTCCTTTAAATTCTAAGGTAACTTCTCCTGAGTGTGCTGATGGTTCATATCCTTCCCAATAAATACGAGGGAATACTCCATTGTAGGTTTGTAGTCCATGTTCAAGAACACTCCAACAAGAAAATTTCAACTCGGCTGCATCTTCATTTTGAAGAACACTTTCAAAATCTTCATACCATACACCTTCTATTGCTTGACAAGAAGTAAAGAATTGTGCTTCATCTGTCATTGGAGACACTTCTTCACCACAAACTGATTGTAATACAAATTCGTAAGCAGATGCAGGCATTAAATCTGTTATTGTTATGTTATTTTCTGATGTTATTTCTACAATGTAATCTGATTCACTTCCTAAAATTCTATATCCAAAATTATAGGAATCTGCTTGACCTTCCCAAGATATTGTTGCTGTGTTTGCAGTTACTTCTGTTACTTCTACATTTGTTGGTCTAGCACAAGTTGTTTGTGAAATACTTATGTTGTCTATTGCAGCAGGTGGTTGATTTCCATTAGAACTATTATTATGCCAATAGAATAATATTTGTTTTGTTGTTCCTATCCACGATGATGGAATAACATATTCAAAGTGTGCCCACTCTGCTTGTCCGTGTAATTCTTCTGATAAAGTTTGTCCGTTCCAATAATTCTCTAATGAAGAGAATGGGTCTAAGGCATAAACTTGTAAATAGTCATACCATTCTTCTCCATCAACTTTATAATCAAATGATAGAGTATATTCTGCACCTGGTTCAAAGTAAACCAAAAATGCTGCTATTGAATAATCATAATCATGAGTGTAAGCATTTGTTACTCCATTGTCATTAGAGATATACATTGAGTTTCCTGTTGCTTCTTCACTTCCTTCTTCACTATAAGCAGTAGCATTACCAATTGCCCAAGTATTTACATTGTAAGAAGAATAATAAATAAATTCAGAAACTGCTGATGTATCTTCAAAATCTTGGAAATAAGGCATTTCAACAGGTGAACTTGTTGTTGTAAACGAAACGGTATATGTTTGTTCTGTATTGTTTTCTATTCCACAATCAGTCATAACATATACTTGGTAAGTTGTTTCTGGTGTTAATTCTGTCAATGTGATTGTTTGTTCTGAAACTTCTACTGACAACCATTCTTCTTCGGATTCTTGTTTGTAATAAACTATCCACGCTTCATGGTCTTCCATATTGTCTACCCAAGAAACCACTGCATTATCTGCATTTGGAACAACGGTTACACTTGTTCTTAATGGTGCAGGACAAGGAGGTATTTCTGTTATTTTAAAATTATTTAAGTATACAGCAGCGTCATATTCACTATCTGGGCCAATTTTAATTGCTAAATAATAATCTGAGTCATCTTCTAATTCCCATCCTGCCAATGGAGCAATATATTCGCCAAAAGCACTACCTGTTTCAATAGCAAATGTATTCATCGGAACAAATGTAGAAGCATCTGTTAAGTTTGTCAAATAACCTACTTCTATTGTAGCTGGATTATAGTCATAATATGCTAAGGCTTCAAACACCATTTGTGTGTTTTCAAAATCAATAGCGATAGGAGCTGTAACTGCTATAATGACATCATCAAAAGAAGTTTGTAATAAATAGCCATTTCCTGTCATTGTATTTTCAGCAATTTCTGGATAAGTCCCTCCCCACCAAGGATCTGTTGCGTTTTGAACAATAGTCCAACAATTTAAACTATTAAATTCTTCCTCAAAAGGCGAAGTTAATGTTTCGGAGCAAGTAGTATTAAATGTTATTACATCAGAATACAAACTTTCTCCTTCTGAACAAACAGATTTCACTCTTGCTTTATATGTAGTTCCTGGAAGTAGGTCTGTTAGTTCATAAGTAACATCACCTGATACATTGATTACCTCCGCAGAAGACCAATCAGCATCAAATGGTACTACTTGTAAATCATAGTTTCCACTATTGTTTTCATCTACCCAAGTAAGTCCAGCTGAAGTCATAGCAACTTCAACTGCTGTCAAGTTAGTAGGCTTTGGACATAGATTTTCAAACAACAATATATTGTCAATATAAACTGATGTTCCCATACCTAATTGTTCAACATTTATACTAACTAAGATTTCTTGGTCTACGTATTGAGTTAAATTAACTTCTCGTAAAGCCCAATCATAATCTGTTGTCGCTGCTATAGTTTGAACAATTGTCCACTCTAATTCTTCTTGTGTTGCATCAGCTACTTGTACTGTAACAATTGTTGATGAAGCATCGGAAGGATAATCCATTCTTAAAAAGAAATTAAGATAGGTTTGTCCTCCTGCCATATAAGCTGGCAAGACAATTCTTCCGCCACCATCACCCCAATAAGTGTATAAACTATTTGTTCCTTCATAAGGTTGATTGGTTGCGACTTCCCAATCTCCTGTGATAGTCCAACCTTCTGGCGGAAACGTTCCTTCAAATCCCTCTGTTATTGTTTGAGAGATTCCATTGGTCATAATGAAAAACATCACAACCAAAATTGATAATAACTTTTTCATTTTACTTTTTTTTGGTTAATAACTATAATATTTATGCTTTTTGAGCAGAACCCAATACATTTATTATTTTGTGTTCGTACATCAATTTCAAATTATCTCTTGCTGGACCAAGATATTTTCTTGGATCAAATTCCGCAGGCTTTTCAGCCAAAATTTGTCTTATAGTTGCAGTCATCACCAAACGTCCATCAGAGTCTATATTCACTTTACAAACTGCTGATTTTGCTGCTTGACGCAATTGTTCTTCTGGAATACCTATTGCATCTTTCAATGCACCGCCAAATTTATTGATTATTGCAACTTGATCTTGTGGAACAGAAGAAGAACCATGAAGAACGATAGGGAATCCTGGTATTCTTTTTTCTATTTCTGCCAAAATATCAAAACGCAATGGAGGTGGAATCAAAATTCCTTCTGCGTTTCTTGTACATTGTTCAGGACGGAATTTGTTTGCACCATGAGATGTTCCGATAGATATTGCTAATGAATCAACTCCTGTTTTTTTCACGAAATCTTCTACATCTTCCACTCTTGTATAAGTGCTGTTTTCTGCTGCAACATCATCTTCTACTCCTGCCAACACACCTAATTCTCCCTCTACTGTTACATCATATTGATGAGCATAATCAACAACTTTCTTTGTAAGAGCAACATTTTCATCGTAAGGAAGATGTGAACCATCTATCATTACAGATGAAAATCCGTATTCTATACAAGATTTACATATCTCAAAACTATCGCCATGGTCTAAGTGCAATACGATAGGGATTTCATAGCCTAACTCTCTTGCATACTCAACTGCACCTTGTGCCATATAGCGTAGCAAAGTTTGATTAGCATATTTTCTTGCTCCTGCCGAGACTTGAAGAATCACAGGACTTTTTTGTGCAACACAAGCCTGAATAATTGCTTGCATTTGCTCCATATTATTGAAGTTAAATGCAGGAATAGCATATCCTCCTTGCATTGCTTTGGCAAATATCTCTCTTGAATTTACCAAACCTAAATCTTTATAATTTACCATAATGTATTATTTTTGATTATTATTCAATTGAATATTATTTACTATTGATTGAATTTTAGAATACAAAGATTTGCTACTTTTAACTAATGGTAAACGCAAATTGTTTTGACAAATGCCGAGTATCTCTAAGGCAGCTTTTATTCCAACAGGATTACCCTCTTCAAAAATGGCTTTTGAGAAAGGTAAAAGTTCTTCATGTATAATTTTTGCCTTTTTGTAATTTGATTTTAAGCATAAATTTACCATTTCACTCATTTGTTGAGGTAACGCATTTGCAGTTACGGAAATTACACCTTGCATACCCAAAGACATAAGAGGCATTACCAAAGCATCTTCGCCTGAAACAACAGCAAAGTTTTGAGGTTTGTTTGCTAAAATATCCATACACTGCATTATATTACCAGATGCTTCCTTTATACCTATGATGTTAGGAAAATCATTTGCCAATTGCAAACAAGTTTCCGCTGTTATATTCACACCCGTTCTTCCTGGAACATTATATAGAATAACAGGCACAGAAGAAGCTTCAGCAACAGCTTTATAATGAGCATAAAGACCTTTTTGACTTGGCTTATTATAATAAGGAGTAACCGACAAAATTGCAGAAACATTAGAAAAATCTGTCTTTTTTATATGATCTACCAATGTTCTTGTATCGTTTCCACCCATTCCTAAAACAATAGGAACTCTATTTGCATTAACTTCAATTGCAAACTCTAAGCAAGCCAAAATTTCTTGATTATTTAGCGTAGGATATTCCGAAGTTGTACCCATACAAACCAAATAATCTACACCCCCATTTATCACATGTTCTATCAACTTCTCATAAGAAGTAAAATCAACGTTTCCTTGCTTATGGAAAGGTGTTACAAGAGCGACACCTGTTCCTTGTATATCAAACTTTTTCATACGTTTTTTACTAATAAATCACCTGCAAAACTACACAATTTTAATAACTAAACAAAAAAAACGCAGTAAAAATTAAAAAACTATAACTATATTTGCAACAAATAAAGTTTATAAAAATGAAACAAAGAAGTTACAATTACAAAATTACTTGGATACTACTTTTTTTAGGTATTATTTTAATGCTAATCTTTCTTTTCTTCATTCACAATACGGTTACACAACTAAGAAATGAAGAAATAAAGAAAATAAAACTTTGGGCAAATGCCGTAAGTAGAAAAATAGAGGTTTTAGATAATGTGAAAATATTTTTTGACAACTTAGCAATTGATGAACACGCAAAAGTACAACAGTTTATCGCAGCCCACAAATACATTCTCTCTCAACCCTTAGACAAAGAACTTAATTTTTATTATGAATTCATTTCAAACAATAGAACAATCCCTGTAATAATAACTGATGAATTTAATAACATATTACTATCTCAAAACATAGAAATTCCAAAGAGTCAAACAAAATTATCCGGCAAACTTTTAGAGGAGTTTTCTGATAATCCACCAATAGAATACATAGCAAGCGATATAAAATTCAAACTTTTTTATTCGGAAAGCACCGTTTACTCTAACATAAAGAATACATTATATTATTTAACCTATGACTTTCTTTCCGAAATTGTTAATAATTCAGTTTCAATACCTGTAATCATAACCGATAGTAGTCAAAGCACAATAATAGCACACGGAAACATTGATGAAAAACTATTAAAAAAACCTTTTTTAGATAAACTCCTTTCCGAAATGGAGTCAGCGAACAACTCTATAACAATCAATCTTCCAAACTATGCAAATGCTAAGATCTTTTATGAAAGTCCTACCTTCCTTACCTTTTTAAGATACTATCCTCCTATCTTCACTTTGTTAATTATTTTATTCGCATTTCTAATTATTCAATTGCTTAAAATCACCAAAAAGTCAGAAGAAAACTCTATTTGGATAGGATTAAACAAAGAAACAGCACATCAACTCGGTACACCTATTTCTTCGCTTATGGCATGGGTAGAATACCTAAAATTAAATCCAGAAAACGAAATGGTTTGCGATGAAATTTCAAAAGACATTGACAAATTAAACGTTATAACTCAACGATTTTCACAAGTAGGAAAAACTCCTAAAAAAATAGAACTTAACATATTAGATGTAATACGAAACACTGTTGATTACATCAAAAATAGGACCTCAAAAAAAGTCAATTACGAAATCATTTTACCAGAAGAAAATTGCCTAAATATTGAGTTGAATCAACACTTATTTGAATGGGCATTAGAAAACCTGATAAAAAATGCAATAGATGCAATGAATGGAGTAGGTGATTTAAGAATAGAGGTAAAAAATGAAAATAAAAAGATACTTATTGACGTAAGCGACACCGGAAAAGGAGTGCCTAAAAGAGATTTTAAAAAGATATTTTCTCCTGGATTCACAACAAAAGAAAGAGGTTGGGGTATGGGATTATCTCTTGTCAAGAGAATAATAGAAGAATACCATAAAGGAAAAGTATTTCTTAAACAATCCTCACTTGGAAAAGGCTCAACATTTAGAATCATTCTTAAAAAAGAAAAATAATGGCAGGCATTTACGTTCATATTCCCTATTGTTCGCAAAAATGTATCTATTGTAATTTCTATTCTATTGCCACAAAAAAAAGCAAAGATAATTACATACAAGCCTTAATCAAAGAAATTGAAAAACGAAACAACTATTTATCCAATCCTATAAAGACTTTGTATTTTGGAGGAGGTACACCAACATGCTTAAATAAAAATCAGATAACTCAAATCATCTTTGCACTAAAAGAAAACTTTGACTTATCTCTCTTAGAAGAAGCAACAATAGAGGCAAATCCAGAAGATGCAAATCCAGAGTTTTTAGAATATCTTTTAAATCTTGGATTCAACAGAATATCATACGGAATACAAAGTTTTAACGATGACGATTTAAAACTTTTAAACAGAAGACACAATTCCAAAACAGCAATAAATGCAATAGAATTATCAAGAAAAGTTGGTTTTTCAAACATTAGCTTTGACCTTATGTTTAACCTTCCAAATATGACCTTAGAAAATTGGGAGAAAAACTTAAAAAAAGCCATCGAATTAAACCCTGAACACCTTTCTTGTTACTCTCTCACACTTGAAGAAGGAACTATGCTTGATAAGTTAGTCAAAAAAAAAATTATTTCTTTGATTCCAGAAAATAATTCAGTCATTCAATTTAATAAAACAAAGAGTTTTTTAGAGCAAGCAGGATTTGAACATTACGAAATCTCAAACTATTGCAAACAAGGATTCAAAAGCAAACATAATTCTGCATATTGGAGAGCGGAAGAATACCTTGGACTTGGTGCAGCAGCACATTCTTTCAATATTTCTTCACGTTCTTGGAACCCCGAAAGCATTGAAGAATATATTTCAAACATTGAAAACAACACCTCACCATTTACAGAAATTCTTTCAGAAAAAGACAAATATAATGAATACATTATGCTTTCTCTTCGCACAAAAGAAGGAATTAACTCAAAGTATATCGAAGAAAACTTCCCACAATATTTTGAGCATTTCAACAAACAAAAAGAAAAAGCCAAAGAATATTTCAATACCCCTTGGCTTTTGAGCGACAGAATTGCTCTTGAACTTATGATTTAAGAGTTTTTTCTCTCCCAAACTTCAAATCTAAACTTCAAATCCGCCTTTGCGTCATACAACATTGGAGAAAGACGCTTTATTTCCCAAATATTTTCATCGATTTCAGGAAAAAATACATCAGCCTCAAAATCTTTATAAACCCTTGTAATGTATAATTTATCTGCCTTAGGCAATAAAGCTTTGTAAAGACTTGCTCCTCCAATGCAAAACACCTCATCTTTTTCCTCTTTCAAGACATCCAATACCTTATCTACACTATCAAATAACTCCGCTCCATTAATTGCATAATCCTTTTGAGAAGAAACAACAATATTTCTACGATTTTTCAACGGTTTAAAAGGAAGACTTTCCCAAGTTTTTCTACCCATCAAAACCGTTCTTTCATTCGTTGTTTTTTTAAAGTATTTTAAATCCTCACTTAAATGCCATAGCAAATCGTTATCTTTACCTATTGCATTATTTTGGGCAATTGCTACAATTAAACTAATCATACAGCTACCTCCGCTTTAATATGTGGGTGTGAAACGTAATTTTCTATTTTTATATCTTCATATTTAAAATCAAAAATATCCTTCACCTCTGGATTAAGCACTAATTTAGGTAATTCGTATGGCATTCTACTTAATTGAAGTCTTGCTTGATCAAGATGATTCAAATAAAGATGAGCATCACCCAAAGTATGAATAAATTCTCCTGCCTTTAAACCACACACTTGTGCAATCATTTCTGTAAGCAAAGCATAAGATGCAATATTAAAAGGAACACCTAAAAAGACATCTGCACTCCTTTGATAAAGTTGACAAGAGAGTTTGTTATTTGCAACATAGAATTGAAAAACTATATGACAAGGAGGAAGTGCCATTTGTTCAACTTCTCCAACATTCCACGCACTTACAAGCATTCTTCTACTGTCGGGAGTATTTTTTATTTGGTGAATAAGTTGTGAAATTTGGTCTATAATTTTTCCATCAGTCCCTTGCCATGCTCTCCATTGCTTTCCGTAAACCGGACCTAAATCTCCATTCTCATCAGCCCACTCGTCCCAAATTGTTACTTTGTTATCGTGAAGATATTTTATGTTTGTATCCCCTTTTAAGAACCAAAGCAATTCGTGGAATATAGAACGAGTATGTAGTTTCTTTGTTGTGAGCAAAGGAAAACCTTTTTGTAAATCAAAACGCATTTGATAACCAAAAACAGATTTTGTTCCTGTACCTGTACGGTCAGTCTTTTCGTTTCCGTTTTCTAATATATGAGATAATAAATCTAAGTATTGTTTCATTTTTACGCCTCCAAATTCATTAAATCCTTACCAATATCTCGTCTAAATGTCTTTCCCTCAAAATCTATCTTTTCAATATTTTCATAACACTTAGCCAAAGCCTCTTGCATTGTAGAACCAAAACAAGAAATAGCGATAACTCTACCACCCGATGTTAGAATTTGAGAACCTTTTCCTGCTTTTGTTCCAGCATGAAATAGATTACAATCCACAACTCTTTCAAAACCTGTCATCAATTTGCCTTTTTCATAATTTTCTGGATAGCCTTTTGAAACTAAAAATACAGTTGTACAAACTTTTTCTGAGACTTTAAGCTCGTATTCGTTCAATCTTCCTTTTGCAACAAGTTCAAACGCTTCTACAATATCGGATTCTATTCTTGGAAATACGCTTTCTGTTTCCGGATCACCCATTCTTACGTTGTATTCTATAACGTATGGTTCTCCCTCTACATTCATAAGACCGATAAAGATAAATCCTTTGTACTCTATTGCATCTTTTTGCAATCCTTCTATTGTTGGCTTTATTATTTTATTTTCTACTTTTTCTAAAAACTCTTTTGAGGCAAAGTTTACAGGAGAAACACTTCCCATTCCACCGGTATTCAATCCTGTATCGCCCTCTCCTATTCTCTTATAATCCTTTGCTTCTGGTAAAACACAATAATGCTCACCGTCAGTTAAGACAAAAACACTGCATTCTATACCTTTAAGAAATTCTTCTATAACTACTTTTTCAGAAGCCTTACCAAATTTAGAATTTTCAAGCATTTGCTTTAATTCCTCTTCAGCATCTTCTAATGTTTCGCTAATTACAACCCCTTTTCCTGCTGCTAATCCATCTGCTTTTAAAACATAGGGAGCCGAAAGTGTCTTTAAAAAATCTATTGCTTGATTTAATTCACCTTTTCCAAAAGATTTGTATCTCGCAGTTGGGATATTATGCCTTACCATAAAGTCTTTTGCGAAATCCTTGCTTGATTCTAACGCAGCACCTTTTTGCTTTGGTCCTATAACCATAAGATTGCGTGTTCTTTCATCTTCAAACAAACAATCAGCTATGCCATCTGCCAAAGGTTGTTCGTTACCTACAACAAGCATATCCACATTATTGTCTATAATGTATTGCTTTATTGCCTCATTATCCGAAGATATATTTACGCACTCTGCTATTTGACTAATTCCTACATTACCCGGTGCAACTATTAGTTCACTTGTCTTTTTGCTTTCTGCGATTTTTTGTGCTATTGCGTGTTCTCTTGCTCCTGAACCTAATAATAATATTTTCATATCTTTAATTTTTATTTTTCATCGTTTACAATAGAGAAATCCATTTGTTTTTTCATCATATTTACTCTCTCTATCTTTATTTTTATTTTCATTCCTAATTGATATATCTTACCAGTATTTTTTCCTACATAGCGGAAATTATCCTCATCTAAGGCATAAAAATCATCATCAATCGCCTTTATAGGAACTAATCCTTCACATTTGCTTTCATCTAATAAGACATAAATTCCCCATTTGCTTACTCCCGATATCACTCCCTCAAAAACGCCACCTATTTTATCTAAAAGAAACTCTGCTTGCTTATACTTAACACTCATTCTCTCTGCTTCGACTGCTTTTTTCTCCATATTTGAACAATGTTCACATCTTTGCTCAAATACTTCTTTATTAACGCTTGGCTTGTCTTCAAGATATAATTCCAAAAGTCTATGAACCATTAAATCTGGATAGCGTCTTATTGGTGAGGTAAAGTGAGTATAATATGGAAATCCTAAGCCATAGTGTCCTATGTTATCGGTTGTGTAAATTGCTTTACTCATTGTACGAAGGGCAATCATACTTATCATTGTTTGTTCGCCTTTTCCGTTTATTTTTTCAAAGAGTGAATTAAAACTTTTCGCTAATGAGCTACGGCTTTTATCGTTTAGTGTGTAGCCAAACTTTCCAATCAATTCTTTAAATATGTTTAATTTTTCTTGATTTGGCTCATCGTGTACTCTATACACAAATGTCTTGGCTTTATTCTTTTGTTTTTGTTTGCCAATAAACTCTGCAACTTTCTTATTGGCCAAAAGCATAAATTCTTCTATTAACCAATTAGCTTCTTTTGATTCTTTGACATACACGCCTATTGGTTTAGCTTTTTCATCTAAATGAAACTTTACTTCTTCGCTTTCAAAATTTATCGCACCTGCTTTAAATCGTTTTTTTCTCATTATTTCGGCAAGCGACCACAAAGGAAGTATATACTCACTATATTCTCCTGCTTTGTCTTCTATTACTTTTTGTGCTTCTTGATAAGTAAATCTTCTATTAGACTCTATTATAGTTTTTCCAATCCATTGATTGACAATTTCTGCCTTTGGTGTCATTTCAAAAACAACTGAAAAGCAAAATTTTTCTTCCCCTTGTCGTAGAGAACACACTCCATTGCATAATTTTTCTGGAAGCATTGGTATTGTTCTATCTACTAAATAAACCGATGTTCCTCTCTCGAAGGCTTGTTTGTCTATTTCTCCACCTTGTTTTACATAGTAACTTACATCTGCAATATGAACTCCTACTTCGTAATTGCCGTTTGAGAGTGCTAAAAGTGATAGTGCATCATCAAAATCCTTTGCATCATCAGGGTCAATCGTAAAAGTAATTCTATCTCTAAAATCTTTTCTATTTTTAATCTCTGCTTGCGGCAATTGAAGTGGTATTTCTGCTGCTTCTTTCTCTACTTCGGCAGGGAAAAACAAAGGAAAATCAAACTCAGAAAGAATTGACTGCATTTCAACATCATTATCACCCGGTTTTCCTAATACTTTAAGAATTTTTCCAAAAGGATTATTAGCACTATCAGGCCATTCGGTGATTTCTGCTAAGACTTTATCTCCATTTTTCGCTTTTCCAACACAATCAATCGGTATAAAAATATCAACAGGCATAAAAGAAGAGTCTGGAATCACAAAGGCATATCTTTGATGCGTTTCCAAAACACCAACAAACGAAGTCTTTGCCCTTTCAATCACCTCTATAATTTGTCCTTCTCTTTTTCTATTCTTACGTTGTGGGAAGAGATAAACCTTAACCTTATCTCCATGAAGTGCATGATTTGTATTATTGTGAGAAATGTAAATATCCTCACCCTCTTCCAAAACAACATATGCTTTACCTGTTTGTTTCATATCAACCATTCCTACAACATAGTGTGTAGGAAGTACATTACTTGTAAGATAAACAGGATTTAGCTTATATTTTCCTTGCTTTTCTTCCGAAATTATGTCCTCTTGCGACATTGATTTTAAATAATTTTGTACCATTTGTTTACTTGCTTTATCTGATAAACCAAGTCGAGAGGATATTTGTTTATAATTAAAAAGAGAATTGGGATTTAACGCAAATATTTTAAGTATTGAGGTCTTAAATCCAGAGTTTTGTTCTTTTTTTTCTGCCATAACAAAAGATATTTCTTTGCAAAAATAAATAATTTCTTTGTTTTAGAAAATTATTTCTTTGATTTAAAAAAATATTTCTTTGATTTATTTTCTTAATTCTTTGATTTAATAATTGCTTTTTTTGTCTTATCTTTGCCAATTGATATTTCACTAAAATAATTTTAAATATGATAGAAATAGAAAGCAAATATAATCCAGCAATAGTTGAAGACAAATGGTATTCTGCTTGGTTAGAAAACAAATGTTTTAGTTCTAAACCAGATAATCGTAAAGCTTTTACAATCGTTATTCCACCTCCTAACGTTACTGGTGTACTTCACATGGGCCACATGCTAAATAACACTATTCAAGACGTGCTTGTACGCCGTGCAAGAATGAAAGGATTTAACGCTTGTTGGGTTCCAGGTACCGACCACGCATCTATTGCAACCGAAGCAAAGGTTGTAGCCAAATTAAAAGAAGAAGGCATTGACAAGAAAGACCTTAGTAGAGAAGAATTCCTGTCTCACGCTTGGCAATGGAAAGAAAAACATGGTGGCATCATACTTGAACAATTAAAAAAACTTGGTGCATCTTGCGATTGGGACAGAACACGCTTTACTATGGAAGAAGCTCTTTATGAATCTGTAATAAAAGTCTTTGTAGATTTATATGACAAAGGGTTAATATATAGAGGAGTCCGCATGGTTAATTGGGATCCTGCTGCCCTTACAGCTTTAAGCGATGAAGAAGTAATATTCAAAGAACAAAACTCTAAATTATACTACTTAAAATATAAAATAGAGGGTTCTGATGAATATTTAATTGTAGCAACCACACGTCCTGAAACAATTTTAGGAGACACAGCAGTTTGTGTTCACCCAGAAGACGAAAGATATTCTCACTTAAAAGGAAAGAAAGTAATAATTCCTATCGTAGGACGTTCAATTCCTATAATATTTGATGAATATGTTGATAGAGAATTTGGTACAGGGGCATTAAAAATAACACCTGCTCACGACATTAACGACTATAATTTAGGAATTAAGCACAAACTTGATTCAATTGATATATTCAATGACAACGGAACTTTAAACGAAAATGGAAAACAATACGCAGGTTTAGACAGATTTGATTGCAGAAAGAAAATTGCAAAAGATCTTGAAGCAGCTGAGTTAATGTTTAAAGTAGAAGACTATAATAACAAAGTAGGTTGTTCAGAAAGAACAGGAGTTGTAATAGAACCAAAACTATCTCTTCAATGGTTTTTGAAGATGGAAGAATTAGCAAAACCAGCTCTTGAAGTTGTAATGAACGACACAATAAAATTCCATCCATCTAAATTCAAAAACACTTACCGTCATTGGATGGAAAACGTAAAAGATTGGTGTATTTCTCGTCAACTATGGTGGGGACAAAGAATCCCTGCATATCATCTTCCAAATAGAGAATTTGTTGTTGCTGTTTCAGCAGAAGAAGCATTGAAAAAAGCACAAGAACTTTTCCCAACAGAGAATTATACACTCAATGACTTAAAACAAGATGAAGATGTATTAGATACATGGTTTTCTTCATGGCTTTGGCCTATGAGTGTCTTTGATGGAATTAGAAATCCAAACAACGAAGAAATCAATTATTACTATCCAACAAACGACTTAGTCACTGCACCAGAAATCATCTTCTTCTGGGTTTCAAGAATGATTATTGCAGGATTAGAATACAAGAAAGACGTTCCATTTAAAAATGTATATTTCACAGGAATCGTAAGAGACAAACTCGGAAGAAAGATGAGCAAAAGTCTTGGCAATAGTCCAGACCCTATTAAATTGATTGAAAAATACGGAGCCGATGGAGTAAGAATGGGAATGTTGCTTGCATCTCCTGCTGGCAATGACTTACCTTTCGATGAAAGCTATTGCGAACAAGGAAGAAACTTCTCTAACAAGATTTGGAATGCACTTCGTTTAATTAAGTCATGGACTGTTGAAGACATTGAGCAACCTAAAAGTTCAGTTCTTGCAATAGAATGGTTTAAAGAAAAAATGAACAAAACATTAGTTGATTTGGAAGACGATTTCTCTAAATATCGTTTATCTGAATCCTTAATGAGTGTTTACAAATTCGTATGGGACGATCTTTGTTCTTGGTATTTGGAAATTATTAAACCAGCTTACCAAGCTCCAATAGATAGAAAAACATTTGAAGCTACACTTGATATTTTTGAAGATGTGATGAAAATTCTTCATCCTTTTATGCCATTTGTCAGCGAAGAGGTTTATCACATTATAAAAGAGAGAACAGAAAACGACTTCATAATGCAAGCTCAACTTCCTGCAATAAAAGACATAAACACAACGCTTCTAAACGAATTTGAGTTTATTGAAGAATTTATTACAGCAATAAGAAGCGTACGAAACGAGAAAAACATAGCTCAAAAAGTTGCTTTACAAGTTTATTTCACAAAATCAGAAGAAGCAAGCATAATAGAAAAATATTCAGATATTGTTTGCAAACTTTGTAACCTTGAAACACTTTCATCTTGCGAAGAAAAGGTAGAAAAAGCTATTGCAAAAATGGTAAGAACCTTAGAGTTTTTCGTTCCTCTGACCGATAATGTAAACAAAGAAGAAGAGATAAAAAAGATAAAAGCAGACATAGAATATTATGAAGGCTTTAAAAATTCGGTAATGAAAAAACTTTCAAACGAAAACTTTGTTAGTAAAGCACCAGAGCAAGTAGTAGCAATGGAAAGAAAGAAGCTCTCAGACGCAGAACAAAAAATAGAAACACTAAACGAACAATTAAAGGCATTTTTATAGGATTTCTATGACAATTTGACACAAAAAACACTTTTGGCACAAAACTTGCCTTTAACAAAACAAAGAATTAATTTTATAAATATTAAAAATAAAATAGGAGATTAACGAAATGGCAAATGTAAACGTTAGACCTTTATCTGACAGAGTTTTGATTAAACCTGCGGAAATGGAACAAAAAACTGCTTCAGGAATAATTATTCCAGACACTGCAAAAGAAAAACCAATGAGAGGAGAAGTTATAGCAGTAGGACCAGGAAAAAAAGACGAACCTATGAGCGTTAAAGTAGGAGATCAAGTACTTTACGGAAAATATTCTGGAACAGAAATCGCAATTGATGGTATTGATTACCTAATTATGAGAGAAAACGATATTTACGCAATCATCTAAAAAAATTAAAACTATGGCAAAAAACATAATATTCAACACAGAAGCAAGAGAACAATTAAGATTAGGAGTTGATGCTTTGGCTAATGCTGTTAAAGTAACATTAGGGCCAAAGGGAAGAAACGTTATTATTGATAAAAAGTTCGGTGCGCCACATATTACAAAGGACGGAGTTTCTGTTGCTAAGGAAGTAGAATTAGAAGACGCAGTTCAAAACATGGGAGCTCAGTTAGTAAAAGAAGTTGCTTCAAAAACTAACGATCAAGCAGGAGATGGAACTACAACAGCAACAGTTTTAGCACAAGCAATAGTAAACACAGGAATCAAAAACGTAACTGCAGGTGCTAATCCAATGGATTTGAAACGTGGTATTGACAAAGCAGTTGCCGAAGTAATAAAAGATTTAAAAGCTCGTTCAAGAGAAATTGGCGAAGGCAAAGAAAAAGTAGAACAAGTTGCTACAATATCTGCAAATAATGACAAATTCATTGGTCAAATGATTGCAGAGGCAATGGATAAAGTTAAAAAAGAAGGCGTAATCACTATTGAAGAAGCAAAAGGCTTAGACACAACAGTAAAAGTTGTAGAAGGAATGCAATTTGATAGAGGATTCCTTTCTCCATACTTTGTTACAAACACAGAAAAGATGGAAGCAATATACGAAAATCCTTTCATCTTAATCTATGACAAAAAAATATCTAACCTAAAAGAACTTTTACCTATATTAGAAAAAACAGTTCAAACAGGAAGAGGCTTACTTATCATATCAGAAGACATAGAAGGCGAAGCATTAGCAACACTTGTTGTAAACCGTCTAAGAGGTTCTTTGAAAATTGTTGCAGTTAAAGCACCAGGATTTGGAGACAGAAGAAAAGAAATGTTAGAAGACATAGCAATTCTTACAGGTGGTACAGTAATTTCAGAAGAAAAAGGATACAAACTTGAAGATGCTGACCTTACAATGCTTGGTTCTGCTCAAAAAATAACAGTTGATAAAGACAACACAACAATTGTATCAGGAGCAGGAGCAAAAGAACAAATAGATGCAAGAGTTAGTCAAATCAAAGCTCAAATCGAAAAAACAACTTCTGACTATGACAGAGAAAAACTACAAGAAAGACTTGCAAAACTTGCAGGTGGAGTTGCAGTAATCTATGTTGGAGCAGCCTCAGAGGTAGAAATGAAAGAAAAGAAAGACCGTTTTGACGATGCACTTAACGCAACAAGAGCAGCACTTGAAGAAGGAATTATCCCAGGCGGTGGAGTAGCTTTCATAAGAGCAATTTCAGCCTTAGATAACCTTAAAGGAGAAAACGAAGACGAAGAAACAGGAATCCAAATCGTACGCAGAGCATTAGAAGAGCCACTTCGCCAAATCGTAGCCAATGCAGGAATGGAAGGATCTGTTGTTGTAAACAAAGTAAAAGAGCTTCAAGGAGATTTTGGCTTTAATGCAAGAACAGAAGTCTATGAAGACCTACACGCAAGTGGAGTTATAGACCCTACAAAGGTAGCAAGAGTAGCAATAGAGAATGCAGCGTCAATCGCATCTATGATTTTGACAACAGAATGCGTTCTTTCAGAAATAAAAGAAGAAGCACCAGCGATGCCAGGTGCACCAGGTGGAATGCCAGGAATGTATTAAAAATAATGAAACAATAAGTCCAAGAGTTTTTCTTGGGCTTATTGTTTTTTAAAAACAAGATATTATGATACAAAGAATACAAACATTATACTTAGTTGGTGTTTTAGTCCTTTCAGTATTAAGTTTCTGTTTCCCGTTAGCAGAGTTTGAAACAGATAAGTACGATACAACAGAATATAACATTCTTCCAAAAGATTTACCAGCAGACTCAACTGCACTTCCTCAAACAACAATTGCGTGGAATGCGATATTCTTCCCTGTTGCCACAGGAATACTTGCATTAGTTGCTATTTTCCTATTTAAAAATCGTCCTTTGCAAATGCGAATCTCAGCTTTTGGATTCCTTATTGCGACAATCTATGTAGGAATGCTTCTTTTGTGGATAATTTCCGCACAAGAAACTGCACTTGCAGAGCAACAAATCCAAGTAACCAAAATAATATATGGCGTTTCCACTTATCTACCAATGGGACAAGTCTTATTATTTATCTTAGCCCAAAGAGCGATTAAAAAAGACGAAAAATTAGTCAGAGATTCTGAAAGAATCAGATAAATAACTCTAAGAGTTAGAAAAATAAAACAAAGAAATAATTTAATAAAGCAAAGAAATAATTTTTTAATTCTTTGCTTTATTTTTTTATTCTTATCTTTGCAGAAATTAAACTTTTAAACGCAATGAAAAAACTAAGATTAAGCATTTTAATATTGGCTATTTCAGCCTTTTTTTCACAATCCTTTGCTTGCACAAGCATATTAGTAACACGTAAAGCCTCAAAAAATGGCTCTACAATGATAACTTATGCTGCCGATTCTCACACTCGTTATGGCGATTTGTACTATTTACCTGGTGGAGTGCATAAACTGGGCGAAATGATACAGATTTTTGATTACGGAGATGGCAGACCGCTTATTCAAATTCCACAAGTAGAACGCACATTCACCATTATTCGTAATGCAAACGAAGTTGGACTTGGCATAACCGAAACAACCTTTGGAGGAAGAGCAGAGCTTGAAAGCAAAACTCCTGCAATCGATTACGGAAGTCTAATAAGACTTGCACTGCAAAGAGCATCTAATGCAAGAGAAGCAATAAAAGTAATAGCCGAACTAACAGAAACTTACGGTTATTGTTCATCTGGCGAAAGTTTTTCAATAGCAGACGACAAGGAAGTTTGGATTATGGAAATTATTGGAAAAGGAGAAGAAAAAGGAGCTGTGTGGGTAGCGATGAAAATACCAGAAGGCTACATTTCTGCACACGCAAATCACGCTCGAATCACAACTTTCCCACTTGAAGCAAAGAAATCCTACAAAAGTATAAGCTCTAAATCGCTTAAACATATATTTCACCCTGATGTAGAGGTAGTTTATAGCCACGATGTCATTGCATTTGCACGCAAAAAAGGTTATTTCAACGGAAAAGACCAAGAATTTTCTTTCTCAGACACATACGCACCAATCAATTTCTCTGCTGCAAGAGGCTGTGAGTCGAGAGTATGGTCTATTTTCCGCCGTTGCAATTCTCAAATGCAACAATACGAAAACTATGCTATGGGATACGATTTACAAAACCGTATGCCACTTTGGATAAAACCCGATAATTTACTAAGTGTTCAAGATGTAATGGAGTTAATGCGAGATCACTTTCAAGGAACAAAGATGGATATGACACAAGACTTAGGAGCAGGTCCGTTTAAGTGCCCTTATCGTTGGAGACCAATGGATTTCACTATTGATGGCGTAGAATACGTACACGAAAGAGCAATTTCAACACAACAAACAGGCTTTTCAATGGTTATAGAATCAAGAGAAAATATGCCAACTTTTGCAAAAGGATTGATGTGGTTTGGAGTTGATGACACTTATTCAACAGTTTATATGCCAATTTACACAGCATTGCAACAAGTAAGTGAACACCTACAAGAAGGAAATGGAGCAATGATAGAATATAGTGAAACATCAATGTTTTGGTTATTTAATTTCGTAACAAATTTTGCATATTCTCGCTACTCTGATATGATAAAAGACATAAGAAAAAAACAAAAAGACTTAGAAGACCATTTCATAAAAGAAGTTTCTGCCTTTGACGAAAAAATACTCTTATCTTTCAATCAAAAAAACTCTGAACAAGAAATAAAAAACTCTATGACATTGTTCTCTAACCATAAAGTAGCATTAACCTTTAAAGAATGGACAAACTTAAAACACTACCTATTGGTAAAATACATTGACGGAAATGTGAAGAAAGAAGCAGATGGAAAATTTATTGAAAATCCTTACAGAAAAGGACAATGTGTTTCTCCTTCGCAACCTCAATATCCAGCAGAATGGTATGAAGTAATAGTAAAAGACAATGGAGAAATTCTTAAAGTAAAAAAATAAATAAAACAAAAACACAGTTATGACATATCTTATCATTGTTTTAGCCTTATTATTAGGCATAATAGGAATTATAGGAGCAATAGTGCCCGGATTACCTGGCACTCCACTGAGTTATCTTGGCATATTAGCCTTGATTTTTTTACCAAATTTTCCTGTAAACTCTACCTATCTTATTGTAATGGCTGTTATTGCAGTAATAATTACAATACTTGATTATGTAATTCCAATTATTGGAACAAAAAAATTTGGAGGCACAAAAGCAGGTGTAAGAGGTAGCACAATAGGTCTTGTTGTTAGCATTTTCATTTTGCCATTATTAGGAATCACAATAGGACCTTTTGGAATTTTTGGAATAATATTAGGGCCTTTTCTTGGAGCTTATTTTGGAGAAATGATAGCTCACAACGACAAAAACGCCTTACGCTCTGCATTTGGTTCGTTTATAGGATTTATTGCAGGGACTTTCATCAAGGTTATCTATGGAATAATTGCCTTTATCTTTATAATAAAAGATTGTTGGACATATTTATTTTAAGTAAAAATGGAAAAAACAAAAATACTCTTTGTCTGTCATGGAAATATTTGCAGAAGCCCTATGGCAGAGTTTATAATGAAAGACTTGGTTAAGAAAAAAGGCGTAGAATCTCGCTTTGAAATTGCCTCTTGTGCCACAAGCCGAGAAGAAATTGGCAATAGCGTTTATCCTCCTGCAAAAAGAAAACTTGCAGAACATAATATATCTTGCGAAGGCAAAACAGCACGTCAATTTACCAAAGAAGACTATGATTATTACGACTACATAATTGCAATGGATCGCAATAACCTAAGAAATCTCACACCATTTGTAAAAGAAGACAAAGAAAACAAAATTTCCCTTATGATGACTCATTGCCAAGAGCATAAAGACGTAGCAGATCCTTGGTACACCGGAGATTTTGAAGCTACTTGGCAAGATTTATTCAAAGCCTGCACCTCGCTACTTCAAAACCTTCTCGTAGGCTAACCTAACACTTTCGTACATAACCTTACCACAATATTTATAATGCAAGGAAGCAACAAGTCCTTGCATTATTTTATTATCGGGGTGCGTATCTATTCTTATACTATCGGAAGAAAGTTTTGCTTCCTTCTCTGCAAAAATCATAAATAACTTACCATACCCCTCTCCTACGCAAGAATCGCTAACGCAAGCCCTATGAATAGTTGCATAATTCTGCGTTTGCAAAATCCAATTTCCTCCTTCAAGGTCGTTATATGCCTTTTCGCCTGTGTAAACCAATGCTCCGTATGCTAAAATCTTTTCTTCCTTGCACAAAACTCTACCTACACCGTTTGCAATGTCTTGTAAAACGACTTCTTTATTTGGATAGCCGTTTTGCCATTGCGAAATTCCTGCATTGCCAAGTCTTTTTATTGCACAATTTAAGATTTCCACTATATTATCTACCTCATTAAGAGTTGGTTTTCTAAAAACAAATCTTTCTTGATTCATAAAAAATTCAATAAAACTTTGATTTGGCAAATATACAACAAAAAAATTTTCTTTATATTTGCAAAAACAAAAAAACAAATGACTATGAAAAAATTGTATCGTTCTAATACAAATAGAAAACTTTGCGGAGTATGTGGTGGATTTGCAGAATATTTTGATTTAGACCCTACTATAATGAGACTTTTAGTTGTAATTCTCACTCTTTTTGGAGGAGGTGGATTATTGATATATTTAATTTGTGCATTAGTTATTCCAAACAACCCAATACAATAAGCTTTCCGTTTTCGTATTTTATAAGATACGAACGTCCTTTCTTTGTTTTGAAAGAAAGTTCTTTGTCTTTATATTTTATTTTACACTCTTGACCTTGAAGAGATGTGATATTTATTTGTGTTAATTCACCTTCTTGCCAATATATATCAACAACAAATCCTCCTCTTGCAAGCAATCCTTTTACCTTTCCTTGCTCCCACGCCATTGGAAGTGCTGGAAGAATTTGCAAAAAGCCAAGATGCGACTGCAAAAGCATTTCTATAATTCCTGCACTTGCTCCAAAATTTCCGTCAATCTGAAAAGGAGGATGCGAATCCCAAAGATTATCTAATGTTCCTTCGGAAAGCAAATTATTAAACAAAAGATAAGCTCTATCACCATAGCAAAGTCTTGCCCATTGATTGATTTTCCAACCCATACTCCAACCTGTTGCTCCATCGCCTCTGTGATTTAACACAATCTTTGAGGCTTCTGCTAAATCAGGTGTAAGACTTGGCGAAATAGTTGTGCCGGGGTGTAAGCCAAATAAATGATTTACGTGTCTATGTTCATCTTTCGGATTATCAATATCTTCACTCCACTCCATAAGTTGCCCATAACGCCCAATTTTATAAGGCATTATATTTTTCAACACCTTTTTCCATTCTTTTCTTTGGCTTTTGTCTTTACCAAGAGTCTCACTTGCCTTTATAGCACAAAGCAATATTTCTCTTGCTACTGCATTACAAAATGTAGCTCCTTGATCTATCGGCCCATGTTCAGGAGATGTTGAAGGACAAGCAGTGTATATTCCATCGGGTCTTTGCCATAGATAATCCACCGTAAAGTTTGCACTCTCTTTAATTATATCATAAGCATAACTTTCTAAGAATTCTTTGTCGCGATTAAAGTCATATTGTTCCCAAAGGTAAATAGCAAGCCACGGACCAGCCATTGGAGAAAGATTCCAACTCATATCCTCACTTGCAAGCGGAGATGTAAATCCAAATATGTTAGAAGAAATTGATGCAGTCCAACCTCTTGCGTTATAATACGCCTTTGCAGTTTCTCTACCCGGCAAAACAAGTGTGCGAATATAGTCCATCAAAGGCTGATTGCACTCAATAAGATTTCCTTGACAAGCAATCCAATAATTCATTTGAAGATTTATGTTGTTATGATAATCAACCCTCCAAGCACCATCAACACCTCTTGCCCAAATTCCTTGTAAATTTGCGGGCAAATTGCCTTTTCGCGAAGAGGCAATTAGTAAATATCTTCCAAATTGAAAATATAATTCTTCTAAACCATAATCTGCTTTCCCATTTCGGTAGTTTTCAAGACGTTTATCAGTAGGAAAATCCTCAAACCTTTCATTTGGATTGAGATTCAACTCCACTCTATTAAACAATTTACAATAATCCTCTAAATGTCTTTGCTTTAAATCTTGATAATTCAAGGTTTCAATTCTCTCAAAGGTCTTTTTCGTTGTTTCAAAAGGGTTAATTCCAACGTATGTATTGCAATCGGAAAAATCGGGCGTGAAATTCATAAAATAATCCGTATCTCCTGCCAAAAGAAAGACAACCTCATCGCTACCTTTTACCGAAATTTCTCCTTTTTCGTTTATTTCCACCTCACCATTCTTTGCCTTTACCCTTATTCTCAAAGCAAACTCCATTTCATTGTCTTTTAAACGTCCACAAAACAAGACTTCATTTTTATCAATCGGCTTTATCTCGATATAAGACTCTGGATTTGGACGAAAAACTAAGCGTAAATTTTGCTTTTCTTTTTGATTTGCCGAGAATTTACAAACAATCACACTATCGGGATAAGAAACAAAATATTCTCTTGCGTAGTTTATTCCATTATTTTCAAATTCTACTTTTGCCAAAGCTGAATCAATATAAAGAGAACGAGAGTAATTCTTTGTTAAGTCTTCATTCAAAGATGTATAAATATTGATTTCCCCAAGGGTTGTGTAAGAGCCAAAGCGAAAAGGCTTCTCATTATAGTCCTCATAGGCTGCATAAGAGTTAAAATTCTGCTTTGTAAGTTTTTCTGCCTTTGCATAATCTCCTTCAAGAAAGGCTTTGCGTATTGAATCTAAAAGATAAGCAGAATTTTTATTCACATTCCAATAATAAGAAGCAGAATCCGATACATTAGGTCCCCCTCTCCAAAGCGATTTTTCGTTAAGAGTTAATCTTTCTATTGAAACCGAACCCAAAACATTTGCACCTAACGAGCCGTTTCCAATAGGCAAAGAAACATTTTCCCACTCCCAATCAGAAGAATAATCATAGAAAGAAAGAGTATCAAGAGAACGAGTAGGCTTATCAAACCAAACTCGCATTTGAGCCTGAGAAAAAAAACAAAAAAGGCAAAAAATAACAATTATATAACGTTTCATAATTTTTATTCCATTCCCCATAGTTTCAAAGTATGATCTCCCGATGCGGAAACAACGTATCTACCATCAGGAGAAAAATTAGCATCCATTATTCTTTCATTATGACCCGATAAGGCCTTGACTAATTGACCTGTGTTAGCGTCCCAAATTCTTAACACAAAGTCGTGAGCCGCAGAAATCAAGTAATTACCGCAAGGACTCCAACTTACAAAACTCAAACCAACATAATCTCCCGTTATATTAAGGATACACACACCTGTATTAGCGTCCCATATTTTTATAATATTCTCGTGAGAAACAGAAGCAATGCGAGAGCCATCAGGACTCCACTCTACGTCCATAGGATATAAAGTATGTCCATTTAAAGTTTGAAGACACGTTCCAGAATTAAAGTCCCATATTTTTAAAGTCTTATCATTAGAGCAAGTAACTAAGAGTGATCCATCAGGACTAAAACTTGGAGTTGCAACTTCGCTCGTATGCCCTGTTAAAACGTGAATACAGTTTCCAGAATAAGCGTCCCAAATTCTTGTAGTGCTATCCCACGAAGAAGAAGCAATGTATCTACCGTCCGGACTCCAATCTAAATGATTTACTCTGCCGGTATGCCCAACGAAAGTGCGAACACAATCCCTTCCCTTTGTACTCCAAAGTTTCACAAGGCTATCTGTACCACAAGAAGCAATAAATTCTTTCGTTGAATTGAACTTTGCATCATAGATAATATTGTTAACATCGGCAAAAGTATCAACAACGCTCCATGAATCAACATCTACAACCTTAAAATCAAAATTTGCACACGAATAAACAATACTTTTACTATCCGAACTCCAATCTGCCGACATATAAAAGTCGGTTGGATTTGTTATAGTATTAAGACAAACAAATAAATCAAAATCTACCGAGTCATTTATTGGCTCTTGCTCCCCATTATTCTCTTCTTCACCTTCCGTAGTATCAGTTTGAGTTTCTCCACTCCCACCTCCACCAAGAGTAGTGTTTGTTTCACTCTCATTATTCTCCAACCTATCAATCGGATCCTCACAAGCAACACACAAAAACATTAAACCAATAAATAAAAACAAATATTTCATCTTCATAATCTCAACAATTAAAAGCCAATACAATAATATAGACACTAAAAAACAAAGAAACGTTTTATTTTTCAAAGAAAAATAAAAATAAATCAAAGAAAAAAAATATTTTTTCAAAGAAAAAATTAAAAAAATCAAAGAAAAAATTTAGCGATTTATGTTTTGCGTAAATCGACAAGAAGGATAGTTTATACAAGATATAAATTCACCATATTTTCCTTGACGATGTATTAACATTCCCCCACATTTAGGGCAAATTCCCTTTTCAACCAAAGATTCTTTATTTGCTATATCTTGTTTTACTTTAAGAATATGTTCTTGCTTTTGGTTTTCATTTTTTACTGAATAATACATCAATATAGCAGACAACCTATTCACTAACTCATCTGTTAGTTTTGGAATCGTTTTTGATAGAATAAAATTTTTCAATTCTGAAAAATACATCACATTTCCATAGGTTTCACACTTCAATGTCGCTCTATCGTGAAAGGCAACTATTGGAAAATAGAATCTTTCATCTATTCCAAAAATAGATTGTAAAGTTTTAAGGTGTGCATAGTTTTGTTTTAAAGGATTTCTTAATTGATATTTGTTTTCATATATAGTTTGAGTCCAATATTCCGAAGTATCATTCCCAAAAATCCAACCCGTATAATTCTTTGTTTCTATTATAAAGACTCCATATCGCGAAATAACGACGTGATCTATTTGAGTAGATTTGCCTTTTATTTCTAAATAAACATCATTAAAAACAACATAGTCCTTAGGCAAAGTTTTTAAAATAGAAGCTACACTTTCTTCACCTATTTCTCCTAAAACCTTTGCATAAGAACTATAAGTTGTCTTTTTTCTTCTTTTCTTTGGTGCTTTATTAATACGAGATGTAGTTCGTAAAAAAAGAACAAAGATAAAAAATACTAATAATAGTAAAATAACCATTATAAATATACTTTTTATTCATTCATCAACTGCACAATAGGCACAGTTTTCCAATTTTCTGATTTCGTTTGATATTACTAATGCATATTATTTACTTAAATATTAAACATAATAAACCCCAATAGCATTAAAAGAATCAATATTGCAAACAAAACAAACAAAATAACAGTAATCAAACACAATACTTTCGCAGCAATAAGCATTCCATTCCCTTTATATAATTCTGGATGTTGTTTATATTTTCCCAATCCTTTATTTGCTTGATACAAACCAATAAACCCTAAAATCACACCTATTACAGCATTAAGCAATAGTAAAGAAAGTATTCCTAAAACCAAAGAAGAAACCGAATAAGGAGGTGTTTGTTTTATCCCATTATACGTGAACGTCTCTTCAATCTTTTCCTCATTATTCTCTATTTTTGTTTTATCAGTATATTTTTGAGTCTCTTCCCTTCTAAACCTTTCCTCTTCAGTTCTTTTATTTTCTTCCTCAGAATATTGTCGCCATTCTGACCAACTATTTCTTTCCATAATATTTATATAATTTAATAAATACGCCATACTCCTTCTTTTCCATCTTGACTCCATTGCACTTGCCAACATCTACCATCTATTCTATCTAACAAAATAAAGTTATACATATTTTGTGTTTTATACAAAACAAACCTTCCACAAATATAATTTCCATCATACACTCGATCAGAAGTATCTAAAATAGTTTGGAAAGCATTACTTGAACTCTTTACAGAATATTGTACCTGCCATAATTTACCTGTTCTTGTATCCAATTTAATAAATGTCCACATATTATCCGTTGGATATAGTTCAAAACAAGGTTCTCTTAATTGTTGCAAATAGATATCAAAATATTCAAACATAATACTATCTTTCTCTGTCAAAGATTCTTTTATTTGTGTTTCCTTTTGTGCGAATGTTACTACTGAGAGTAAGCATAAAGCAACTAATGTGAATAATCTTTTCATTTTTATATTTTAATATGATTTTACATTCGCAAATATATGAAAAAATTTTCAAAGAAAAATTAAAATAAATCAAAGAAAAAAATAATTTTTTCTTTGATTTATTTTAAAAAAGCATAGAAATATTTTTTTAATGATTGTTATTTTTCAAGTAAGCCTTGTTGTTGTAAAAGATTTCTTAGATAGGCTATTTCTTTTTGTTGTTCGGCTATTGTATTTTTAAGGTTTTGTATTTGATTGTCTTGGTCTTGACGATAATTTGTGCGAGCTTTGTACATTCGTTCTTTGATGCCTCCTTTTGAAACAAATTCTTTTTCCAAGGTAATCAAGTAATGATTTAGCATTGCATCAACCATATAGGCTAAGGTCAATGCTATATTTGACATTTCTTCGTTATTCCAAATCTCAAAGTAAGGTTGATATTGTTCTATTTTGTTATTATTGCGACAAAAGGTTTGCATATTTTTGTATCGTTTATGTTCTTTTGTCCAAATCTGCAAATTGCGTGATTTTATGTAATCTTTATAGTCTTCTCTTAATTCTTGCAATGATGCTCTTGCTACATTTAAGAGTTTTATCTGCATTTCCGAAGAAGCAACTCCGTCTTCCATCCCTTCTATTATGTTTTGTTTTCCACTTCTTGCGGCTTGTATCATTTGATCAACGGTACGGTCGCCATAGGTTGGCAGAAAGCGTTTGCAAAAAGTGAAAGTAAGATGATAAAGCACTTCTGATTTTTGATAAAAGTATGAATCTCGCCAAGGAATTTGTCGTTTAAGAATTTGGTAAGACATTTCTCTTTTTCTTTTTTTTAATAAATAGTTCCTATAGTAACTATAAGTACATATAGGAACTATTTTCTATTCTTTTTTCTTTGTTTTAGCTAATTGTTCCGCCGTTTCTTATTGGTTTTTCTGGCGAAATAAAGCTTAAACTGCCGTCAAGGTTTTCTGCCATTAGTATCATTCCTTGACTTTCTATGCCTTTTAGTGCTTTTGGTGCAAGGTTTACTAATACTGATACTTGTTTTCCGATAATTTCTTCTGGTGAATAATATTCAGCTATTCCACTTACTATTGTGCGTTGGTCAATTCCTGTGTCAATTGTTAGTTTTAAGAGTTTTTTTGTTTTGGCTACTTTTTCGGCTGCAAGTATTGTGCCTACTCTTATATCCATTTTTGCAAAGTCGTCATATTCAATGTTGGCTTTTTGTGGCTCTACTGTGGCTGAGGCTAATTCGTTTGCTTTTTTTGTTTGTTGTAGTTTTTCTAATTGTGCTTCTATTTGTTTGTCGTCTATTTGTTCAAACAATAATTGTGCTTGATTGATTTGTCTTCCTTCTTCTAAAAGTTCTGAATTGCCTGCTTCATACCAAAAGGCTTTATCTTGATTTAGCATTCCACGTAGTTTTTCTGCTGTAAATGGCAGGAATGGTTCTGATAGTAAAGCAAGATTTGCACATATTTGCAACGAGATATTCAAAACTGTTGCTGTGCGTTCTGCATCTGTCTTTATTGTTTTCCAAGGCTCGTTTTCGGTTAGGTATTTGTTGCCAAGGCGTGCAAGATTCATTAGTTCGTTTAGGGCTTCGCGGAATCTGTATTGTTCTATGCTACGTCCTATTTTTTCAGGGTATTGTTTTATTTGTTCTATTGTTTGAATATCAAGTTCGTTTAGCGTGCCTCTTTGTGGAACTTTGCCTTCAAAGTATTTGTGTGTTAAGACTATTGTACGGTTTACAAAGTTTCCAAAGATTGCTACAAGTTCTGAGTTGTTGCGTGTTTGGAAATCTTTCCATGTAAAGTCGTTATCTTTTGTTTCTGGTGCGTTTGCACATAGCACATATTTCAAAACGTCTTGTTTCCCTGGAAAATCTTGTAGGTATTCGTGTAACCATACTGCCCAATTGCGAGAGGTTGATATTTTATCGCCTTCAAGGTTTAAGAATTCGTTTGCTGGTACATTTTCTGGTAAGATATAGCTTCCTTCTGCTTTAAGCATTGCTGGGAATATTATGCAATGGAATACTATATTGTCTTTTCCTATGAAGTGAACAAGTTTTGTGTCTTTTTCTTTCCACCATTTTTCCCAATTTTCAGGGTATAGTTCTTTTGTATTTGAGATATAGCCTATTGGTGCGTCAAACCATACGTATAATACTTTGCCATCTGCTCCTTCTATCGGTACTTTTACTCCCCAATCCAAATCTCTTGTTACTGCTCTTGCCTGTAAGCCTTGATCAATCCAGCTTTTACATTGTCCATATACGTTTGTTTTCCATTCTTTGTGAGAGTCAAGTATCCATTCTCTCATAAAGGTTTCGTATTCTTCAAGTGGCAAGTACCAATGTTTTGTTTCTTTTAGTTGTGGTTCTTGTCCTGAAAGTGTAGATTTTGGATTTATTAAATCAGTTGCTGAAAGGCTCGTTCCACATGCTTCACATTGGTCGCCGTATGCTTTTTCGTTTCCACAATGTGGGCAAGTTCCTGTGATATAACGGTCAGCAAGGAATGTTTTTGTTTCTTCATCGTAGTATTGTTGAGAGGTTTTTTCTACAAATTTTCCTTTTTCGTATAGGTTTTTAAAGAAATCGGAGGCTGTTTCAGCGTGTATTTTTGATGATGTACGAGAGTATATATCAAAAGATATACCTAAATCTTGAAATGCTTGTTTTATGATTGCGTGATAGCGATCTACTATATCTTGTGGTGTGAGTCCTTCGTTTCTTGCTTTGATTGTGATTGGCACTCCGTGTTCATCGCTTCCTCCTATAAAGAGTACGTCTTCGTTCATCATTCTTAAATATCGCACATATATGTCTGCTGGCACGTAAACTCCTGCTAAATGTCCTATGTGTACAGGTCCGTTTGCGTAAGGTAAGGCTGTGGTTACGCAATAACGATTAAATTTATTATCTGTCTCTATGTATTTCATCTTTATTGTTTATTTATTTTCTTGATTTTCTATGTTTTCTTCTTCTATTATATACAATGGTCTATTACGAACATCGTTATTTATTCTTGCTATGTATTCTCCTATTATTCCTATTGTGATTAGTTGTACTCCTCCTATAAACAAAACGCTTATTATTAAGGATGTCCAACCCGATACTGCACTATCAAATATAAAGTGAGAGATTAGTGCATAGATAATGGCGAGTAACGAAAGGATTGCTGAGATTATTCCTATTGCTGAGGCCATTTTTAGTGGTTTATCGCTAAATGCTGTTATGCCATCAAAGGCTAAGCGTAGCATTTTTTTGAGCGGGTAGTTTGTTTTGCCATATAAACGTGCATCTCTATGATATTCTACAAAGGTTTGTTTGTATCCTATCCAAGAGATTTGACCTCTTATGTATTTTGACTTTTCTGGCATATTGCGAAGGTGGTTTACAATTACTTTGTCAATGAGTCGGAAATCTCCTACATCAACAGGGATTTCTATACTTGTCATTGCTGCAAGAAAGCGATAGAAAAGTTTTGCTGTTGCTTTCTTAAACCAAGTTTCTCCTTCGCGTGTTTTTCTTTTTGCATAGACTACTTTGTAGCCTTCTTGGTATTTTTTGTACATTTCAAGAATTAACTCGGGCGGGTCTTGCAAATCGCCATCTATTATAACGACTGCCTTGCCTTTGCACATATCTAATCCTGCACTAACCGCTATTTGATGTCCGAAATTTCTTGAAAAGCTAATGTATTTTACGTGAGAATCTTTCTCGGATATTTGTTTAATTACACTAAGCGTAGAGTCCTTGCTACAATCGTTTACAAAGATTATTTCGTATTTATCAGATATTTGAGATAATGTGTCGGTTAGTCTTTTATAGATTAACGGCACATTTTTTTCTTCATTGTAACTTGGTACTATTGCTGATATTTCCATAATGATTGCAAAGAAAAATCTTCTCAATAGTGATAATTCCTCACACTATTGAGAAGATTTTATCTTATTTTTTTATAATTGAAAAATTGCTATTATTCATTAACAATTAATTTGTTAACAAAAGTTTTTTCTTTGTTTGGTGTTATTGTTTTAACTACATATAATCCTGCTTCAACTCCTTGAAGGTCTATTGTTTGGTTTGTAGAATTTACAACAAATGATTTTAATACTCTTCCTTGAATATCGATTAATTCCACAACACTACCCATTTCCGCATTGTTTAATGAAACAAGATTTGTAGCTGGGTTAGGGTATAGAGTAATTCCTCCATTTTCTACTTCATTTAAACCAGAAACTAATGTAGTGAAAGGAACTACTGTCATTTCTCCCCATTGCTCAGCAGCGTTTTGTCCTATTGCAAAAGCATAATATTCTACTCCTGGTGTAAGATCAGGCCATTCCCAAACATCTGTTTCATATAACCAATAAGGTTGTGCTACTAACATAGTCATCAATGAGTCTTGTCCAATTTCATCTAATAATGCTTTTTCAACTAAACCATCTAAGAATCTTGAAGTTTGATCATTTGGAGTAGCTGTCATAATAACAGAAGTTTCTGTTATATTTGATAATTCTATTGTAACAACGCTTGCTCCTTCTCCTCCTGCTTGTGGTGTAGTGCAAGTAGTCATAAGCACTTCTGATGTATCTGTTGCATTAACTGCAACAACATAAACAATATAATCAGTATTTGGAGTCATATCACTCCAAGTGTAAGTTGTATCTGATTCAACTCCTATTGACCATGAAATAACTAAATCTCTTAATGGTGTACCGAACATTTGAACCCATTGATCCATTCCTCCAACTACGTCAGCTAAGATGTGATATTTTGTACAATTTTCATCCATATCAAAAGATGCTGTAATTGTTGTTGGTGTTAGGTTGTCAATTGTCGTTGTTACGCTTGGTGTTTGTGCAAATACGTTTAAGCCAAACACTAATGTTAATGCTAATGCTAAAATTTTTTTCATACTTTTCTCCTTTTTTTTATTTGTTTATAATTTCTTTTATTTCGTTTATTATTTTTTGAGCTAATTTGTTTGCTGATTCTAAGTCTTTGCTTTCAGAATAGATTCTAATAATTGGTTCTGTATTACTTTTTCTTAGATGAACCCATTCTTTTTCTATGTTTATCTTTACTCCATCTATGGTTGAAACTTCGTAGTCTTTGTATTTTTCAGCCATTTGTTCCAAAATAGAATCCACATTCATATCTTTTGTAAGTTCCATTTTGTTTTTAGAAATTTCATAATTAGGATAAGTTGATCTAAGTTGCGAACAAGTCATTTTACTTTTTGCAAGTAGAGTAAGGAATAAAGCTATTCCTACCAAAGCATCACGACCATAGTGTAATGCGGGATAGATAATTCCTCCGTTTCCTTCTCCTCCTATTATCGCATTATGCTTTTTCATCATCTCAACTACGTTTACTTCTCCAACAGCAGATGCAAAATATTGTTGATTCTTAGCTTCTGTTACATCTCTCAATGCTCTTGTTGAAGACATGTTTGAAACGGTTGCACCAGGAGTGTGTTTCAATACATAATCTGCAATAGAAACCAATGAATATTCTTCAACAAATGGTTGTCCGTTTTCGCTTACTATTGCTAATCTATCAACATCTGGATCGACAATAAAGCCAACATCACATTTTTTCGCTACTACCTCATTACAAATCTGAGTAATATTTTCTGGAAGTGGTTCTGGATTGTGAGGAAACACGCCTGTTGGTTCTTCATTCAAAGCAACTATTTCCTTAACTCCCAATGCTTTTAACAATTTATTAAGAACAAATCCTCCTGTTGAACAAACCGCATCAAAAGCAACACGAAAACCTGCTTGCTTTATTGCTTCCACATCTACAAGTTCTAATGCCAATACTTTTTCTATGTGTTTATCAATAGTAGTATCATCAATTGTGTATTTACCTAAGCATTCTACTTGTGCAAAATCATAATTATCATCGTCTGCTATTTCCAAAACTCTTTTTCCTTCGCTTGCTGAAATAAATTCTCCTTTATTATTTAAGAATTTAAGTGCATTCCACTGCATAGGATTATGACTTGCAGTAAGAATTATACCCGCATCTGCCTTTAAATCTGTAACAGCAACCTCAACAGTAGGAGTTGTAGAAAGTCCTGTATCGATTACATCTACTCCCATGCCCATTAATGTTCCTACAACAAGGTGTGAAACCATTTCTCCTGACACTCTTGCATCGCGTCCCAAGACTATTGTTATTTTTTCTTTATTATAAAGTTCTTTTATAAAAGCTGCAAACGCTGCTGTAAACTTTACTGTGTCAATAGGTGAGAGTCCTTCTCCAACTTTGCCACCTATTGTTCCTCTAAATCCTGAAATTGATTTTATTAAAGCCATAATATTTCCATTTTATCGTGCAAAATTAATCATTTTCTTTGTAAGAAAACAACTATTTATCTATTTGATTAACTTAAAGTTTAATTCTTCACCCTCAACAAACATTTCAATTTTAGTATCCTGACAAACTGCTCCCTCAATCAAAAGCACTGACAATCTATTGGTTACATACTTTTGTATAGTCCTTTTTACAGGTCTTGCACCAAGAGATATATCATAGCCTTTATCTGCTAAAAAATCAACTGCCTCAACTTTTGCAATCAATTCTATGTTTTTTTCTTTAAGAATTGCCATTAAGCCCTTTAATTGCAAGGAAACAATCTCTCTAACTTGTGCTTTCATCAACGGTTTAAAGACTACTATTTCATCTATTCTATTTAAAAATTCCGGACGCACAGTTTTTTTCATCACAGACTTTATTTCTTCTTTCACTTCCTCCCATTTAGAAATCAAAGCCTCTTTATCCTTTTCTAAATATCCTTGTAAAATTTCAGAACCAATGTTAGAGGTCATAATTATTATTGTATTCTTAAAATCTACTACCCTTCCCTTGTTATCAGTCAAACGTCCGTCTTCCAAAACTTGCAAAAGAATATTAAAAACATCGGGGTGAGCCTTTTCAATCTCGTCTAAAAGAACAATTGAGTAAGGTTTTCTTCTCACAGCCTCAGTTAAAAGTCCACTTTCCTCATATCCCACATATCCCGGAGGTGCTCCAATTAAGCGAGATACGGTATGACGCTCCTGATACTCACTCATATCTATTCTAATCATTAAATCATCTCTATCAAACAATTGTTCAGCTAAGGCTTTTGCCAACTCGGTTTTTCCAACTCCCGTACTACCAAGAAAAGCAAAAGAACCAATCGGACGTCTCTCATCATTAAGTCCCGAACGACTTCTTCTAATAGAATCTGCCACCGCTTTTATTGCTTCTTGCTGTCCAATAACTCTGCGATTAAGTTCTTTTTCAAGATTTAACAATTTTTCCTTTTCACTTTCCATCATCTTTGCCAAAGGAATGCCTGTCCAACGAGAAACAACCTCTGCTATATGCTCATAATCTACCTCTTCGGTAATCAAAGCCCCCGAAACTTGAAGTTCTTTTAATCGTTTTTTATAATTTTCTAAATCTGTTTCGGCCTGTTTTATCTTTCCATAACGCAATTGTGCCACTTTACCATAATCTCCCTCCATTTCTGCTTTCTCTGCCTCAAACTTATAAGATTCTATCTTTTTAACCTCATCTTGAATTGCATCAACAAGTTTTTTTTGTGCCAACCATTTTTCCTTTAACACATCTCTATCTTTCTTAATCGTATCAATCTGATTAGAAAGTTCCGTTACTTTTTTCTCATCCTTTTCTTTCTTAATTGCAACTCTTTCTATTTCCAATTGCATTAGCTTTCTTTCCAACTCATCAAGCTCTTCGGGAGAAGAATCTATTTCCATACGGAGTTTAGCTGCCGCCTCATCAATTAAATCTATTGCCTTGTCTGGCAAAAACCTATTTGTGATGTAACGATTCGACATTTGAGCCGCTGCAACTATTGCACTATCTTTTATTCTTACATGATGATGCACCTCATATCTTTCTTTTAATCCACGAAGTATACTAATTGTATCCTCAACGCTTGGTTCGTCTATCATAACCATTTGAAAACGACGTTCTAATGCCTTATCTTTTTCAAAATATTTTTGGTATTCATTAAGCGTTGTTGCTCCTATTGCTCTCAATTCTCCACGTGCTAAGGCTGGTTTCAAAAGATTTGCAGCATCCATTGCACCTTCCCCTGCTCCTGCTCCGACTAAGGTATGTATTTCATCAATAAAAAGTATTATTTCACCATTTGAGGCAACCAATTCGTTGATTACCCCCTTCAATCTCTCTTCAAATTCTCCTTTATACTTTGCTCCTGCTATCAATGCTCCCATATCCAAGGAGTAAATCAACTTATCTTTTAAATTTTCTGGTACATCTTTTTTAAAAATTCTTTGTGCCAATCCTTCGGCTATTGCAGTTTTTCCAACGCCAGGCTCTCCTACTAAGACAGGATTATTCTTTGTTCGTCTTGATAATATTTGTAATACTCTGCGTATTTGTTCATCTCTTCCTATTACAGGATCCAATTTTCCATCCCTTGCTTCTGCTATAAGATTATGAGCAAAACGATTAAGGTTTTCTAATTTTAATTTTGTTGTTTCCATACTTTATTGTTTTAAATTTTGCTACTATAACAGCAAAAAATGTTCCGAGTTCAAAAAAACGCCAATTTGTCATATTTTTTTCTTTGTTTTTTTAAATTTTTTCTTTGATTTTTTATTTTTTTTCTTTGATTTTTGAAACGATTTCTAAGAAAAAATTGTCTTTTATTATGAGATAATGATTATTTTTGCGTTAAGAATAGGAATTAAATAAAAAATCACTATGAAATATTTAAAAAAATACACTTTATTATTATTGATTCTTTTATGTAACCAACAAGTTTTTGCTCAATATGACATAAAAATTGAAATATCTGATAGTAAAGACACTGCTCTTATTTTGGGTCATTATTATCTTGATAAGACTTACGCTATTGACACTGCGTGGAACAAAAACAATACTTTTACTTTCAAATCCAAAGACAAGAAATTAGATAGCGGAATTTACTTTCTAAGCAACCTTAATGGAAGATTTGTTGAAATCATGCTACAAAACGAAAAGAAAGTAAGGTTAAAAACCAAGGAAGAGAATTGGAATAAATTTATGCAAGTAAAATCTGGCAGCCAAGAGCTGAAAGCCTATTACGAATATATGCAAAACACCGAGCAAATCCAAGAAAGAGCAAAAACATTAATAGATCAAAAAGTTGAAAAAGAAGTTTACGACAAAGAAATGAAAGCCCTAAGCCTTGTAAACGACAGCATAAAGAATAGTTTTATAGAAAAATATCCAAACTATTTGCTTTCAAAAGTATTTAACGCCACAAAACCCATTGCGATTCCAGACTTTCCAATGCCAAAGAAAGAAGATGGCACAGTGGATTCATTAGAATGGAATTCACAACGTTGGTATTACTATAAGAATCATTATTTCGACAATATAGACCTTTCTTGTGCGGGGTTATTACGTACGCCTAAAATGGTTTTCTTCCAAAACTACAATCGCTATTGGGAGGAGGTAATGAAATATGAAAGAACCGATACTATAATTGAGTATGCTCACAAAGTAATTGCACAAGCCAAAGACTCAAAAGCAATGAAACGCTTTTTAATTCATAACATAACCGAGCGATATCTTCAAAGTCCATACATGGGACACGACAAAATTTACGTAGAACTAATAAAAGCCTATTACGAAACAGGGATTGCCGATTGGGTTTCACCCTCAGATATGGAGAAAAACATAGAAAGAGCTCACAAATGGGAAAATATACTCTTAGGAAAGCAAGTCCCCGACCTTGCTTGTATGGATTCAGCAAACGTATGGCATAGCACACGAGATTGCAATAAAGATTTCAAAATCATACTCTTTTGGTCACCAGGCTGTGGTCATTGTTCAGTAGAAGTTCCTAAATATGATAAATTCTATAAAGAGAAAAAAGACATCTATTCGGTAGAGATATTTGCAATAAACACTGAAAGCGACCTTGAAGCATGGAAGAAATTCATCAAAGAAAAAGACTTACAATGGATAAACCTTAACGGATTGGTTGCAAACTATGATTGGAGAGAATATTTTGACATAGAAAAAACTCCGATTATGTTCATTTTAGACAAAAACAACACAATAGTTGCAAAAAACGTACCTGCCGACAATATAGAACAAATAATAAAAGCCATAAAAGAAGGACGATTTGCTTTTTAAACAAAGATAAAATATGAAAAAACAGATAATATTTTTCGCTATTTCTTTAATTGCAGGGATAAATCTTTATTCTCAAACCACACATTACAAGGTTACGCTATGGATTCATCAAATTGAAGATTCCACTCTTTATGTTCACGGCTCATACGGAGAGAAAGAAAACTTGCTTTTAGATTCTTTACAAATTCAACCTGATGGAAGTTTTATTTTAGAGGGAGATTACCGACAAGGAATTGTTGTTTTATCGAATGCTCATCAACAATTCTTCTCATTCATTTTAGATAAAAACCCCGTTTTCACAATAGATATGTATCCATACGGTTATTTTGAGGTAAAGGGTTGCGAAGAAAACAACAAATACCTTGAATACCAAAAACGAAACAAAGAATTAAAACAATTAACTCGTCAATACGAAAAAGAAATCAAAGAATTTCCAGAAGAAAAAGACTCTCTTATCGACCTTATTCAAAAAGCAAAAACAACGTTTAGCCAATATCAAACGACGTTTTTCAAACAATATCCAAACAATCTAATGACCTCTCTTTTAACCTCAATGCAAAACCCAAAACCAAATCCAGAATACTTTTATCAAGGCAAACTAATAAAAGGAAAAGAATTAGAATACGCTTACGACATTCGCAAAAGATATTGGGAAAACTTCAATTTTCAAGACCAAAGATTACTTTCCACACCTTATTTCTATAAAAAATTTAAAACATATATTGATAAAATCACAATGCAAGACTCAGATTCCGTCTATCAAGCAATGGAAGATTTCATAAATATTGCAAATCAAAAAGGCGGTAGTTTGTATTCAAAATATATATTAGACCTTTATTTAAAGAAATTGCCGTTAATGCCATTTTCTTTTAACGAAAATCTCTATGTTCAAATCGTTGAAAAACTCATCAATAAAGGAAAAACACCGTGGTTAAGCATTAGCGAAATTGAAACTCACAACATAAATATTGAAGCAATAAAACCTTTCCTTCCCGGAAAGAAATTTCCTAACATAAACTCGCTTTACGATATTGAAGCCAAATATACAATTATTCATTTTCATTCTTCCACCTGCGAGAGTTGCAAAAAAAACATTGAGGATTTAATTGGATTTTATGAAAAAGACTCTAAGAAGTATAATACTAAGATAATATCTATTAACGTCGGAGAAAAAACCAAAGAGCCAATGTACCCTTGGACAAATTGGGAAATTGACCCACAAATATTAAAGCAAAAATATGGTATTGATATAATTCGTACGCCCGAAATCTACATTTTAGACAGCGAAAAAAAGATTTTAAACAAAACTGTCATCTATTCACACATCAAAAAAGCGATTGAAGATTGGGAACGCTTTTAATCAAAAATATTCATCTGCTTTGGTTTGAATAATTCCAATTGGTTTTCTGCCTCATTCTTTATTGGCTCAACATTTTCCATTAAAAAATCGTGCAAAATCTTTTTTAACGCTCTTTTAGGCGTTGTTTTATTTGACACACAGTACTTTGCAAGCAATTTTTCATCCTTTGCAGACAAGGCAATCTTTATATTTTTAGATTTTTGCTTTTTCATTTCTGAAAATTTTCTCAATTTTGTACATCAAAGTGCGAAAATACAAAAAAATAATGGAACTTTACAGAAAACTAAAAGACAATTCAAATAATTTTTTCTTAATGGCAGGACCTTGCGTTATTGAAAACGAGCAAATGCCTTTTGAAATATGTAAAAAACTCAAAGAAATATGTGAGCGATTAGACATAAAACTAATATTCAAAGCCTCATATAGAAAAGCAAATCGTTCAAAAGTTGATTCTTTTAGTGGAATTGGTGATGAAAAAGCCTTAAAAATCCTTGGCGAAATAAGAAAAAAATACGCTTTACCTGTTGTTACCGACATACACTCGGCAGAAGAAGCAGAAATGGCGGCAGAATACGTAGATATTCTTCAAATCCCTGCTTTTCTTTGCCGACAAACAGACCTTTTACTTGCAGCTGCAAAGACAAATAAAATAATAAACATAAAGAAAGGACAATTCCTATCGGCTCAATCAATGAAACACGTTGCAGACAAAGTACTTTCTGTTGGTAACGATAAGATTATTCTAACCGATAGAGGAACAATGTTTGGTTATCAAGACTTAATTGTGGATTTTCGTTCAATTCCTATCATGCAATCATTCAATTACCCCGTTGTTATGGACATTACTCACTCCCTTCAACAGCCTAATCAAACAGAAGGCGTAAGTGGAGGAATGCCTCAAATGATTTCTACAATTGCAAAAGCAGCAATAGCAGTTGGAGCAAACGGAATATTTATGGAAACCCACCCAAACCCAAGCCAAGCTCTAAGCGATGGAAAAAATATGCTTGCCTTAGATAAAGTAGAAAGTCTATTGGAAAGACTAATCAAAATAAAGAAAGCATTATATTAAAGAAAAAATCAAAATAAATTAGTACTTTTGCAATTATAATAACGAAAACATTATGGAATACAAATTCTTAAAATCAGAAAAACAAGGAGCAATTCTTATTCTTACGATTTCGGCTCCAAAATCGCTTAACGCATTAAACTCAACTATACTTGCAGAAATAGATAGTTTTGTTTCTAACATAGAAAAAGACACAAGGGTTTTAATAATCACAGGAGATGGTGAAAAATCCTTTGTTGCAGGTGCAGACATTTCGGAAATGGCAAACCTAAATCAAGCAGAAGGAGAAGCCTTTGGCAAAAGAGGAGCAGATGTGTTTAGAAAAATTGAAACACTGCCTATTCCCGTAATTGCAGCCGTTAATGGATTTGCATTAGGTGGCGGTTGCGAGCTTGCAATGTCTTGCGATATTAGAATATGTTCAGCAAATGCAAAATTTGGTCAGCCAGAAGTTGGATTAGGAATAGTACCTGGATTCAGCGGAACTTATCGTCTTACAAAACTTGTAGGCATGGGAATGGCAAAACAACTAATCTTCACAGGCAAACCAATAAAAGCAGACGAAGCTCTAAGAATAGGTTTAGTAAATGCAGTTTATGAACAAGCCGACCTTATGAATGAAGCAATCAAGATGGCAGAAAGCATAATTGCAAACGCACCTTTGGCAGTTTCTTTCGCAAAAGAATGTATAAATGAAGAGTATGACCTTTGTGCAGACGAAGCAATAGCGTATGAAACAAAACTTTTCGGAAAATGTTTTGCAACACAAGATCAAAAAGATGGCATGCGAGCATTCTTAAACAAAGAAAAAGTAGAATTTCAAGGCAAATAATAATTAACAATTAAAATATTAAAGAAATGAAAATTTGTATAATAGGAACAGGTACAATGGGTAGCGGCGTAGTTCAAGCATTTGCACAAGCAGGAATGCAAGTAATTGTAAAAAGCCGTAGCCAAGCAAGTTTAGATAAAGCAGTTGCAAGAATCAGCAAAGGATTAGCTAAACTTGTTGAAAAAGGTAAAATAGAACAAGCCTCAATGGACGCAACACTTGCAAACATCAGCACAACAACTGAATATTCTCAACTTGCAGATGTTGATTTAGTGATTGAAGCAGCAGTAGAAGAAATGGAATTAAAGAAAGAAGTTTTTGCAGAACTAAGCAAAATCTGTAAGCCAGAAACAATTTTTGCAACAAACACTTCATCTCTTTCAATAACTGAAATAGCTGCTTGCACCGATCGTCCAGAAAGATTCATAGGAATGCACTTTTTCAACCCAGCTCCTGTGATGAAACTTGTAGAAGTAATAAAAGGACAAAAAACAAGCGAAGAAGTTTGCGAAAAAATAGTGAATTTAGCAACCGAAATAGGAAAAGTTCCTGTTAAGGTAAACGAAGCACCAGGATTTGTGGTAAACAGAATCTTGATTCCTATGGTTAATGAAGGAATTGGTATATTAGCAGACGGAGTTGCAAGTGCTGAGGAAATTGATACTGCGATGAAACTTGGTGCAAATCACCCTATGGGACCTCTTGCCTTAGGAGACTTAATCGGATTAGACGTTTGTCTTGCTATTATGGAAGTATTGTACAATGAATACGGCGATTCAAAATATCGTCCTCACCCATTGTTAAGAAAAATGGTAAGAGCAGGACTTCTTGGTAGAAAAACAGGAGAAGGATTCTATAAATACTAAAATTAAATATTGCAAAACAAAAGCCGAATCGTTTTTTGATTCGGCTTTTTCTTTTCTACCCTACTCCTAAGTCAAGATTATTTAAAAGCACTTCTACTTTTGGATTGTCTTTTATTTGAGGGTAGATTTCTTTTTCAAACCATTGAGCAAGTTCTTCATCTCTTTTTACTTGCGTTGTGTTGTTGCAAAAAAGGTTTACGCTAAAATATTCAAAATATCTTAGAGCCAAATCAATATCTCTTTGTATTCTTTCTTTCTTCTCCCCTTTTGTGCAACAAAGTAGGCATACGCCTTGAAAATATCTTGCAACATCTTCTGCCGTTACATCTTTTGCTACTCCCTTATTCCACTTTTCTCTAAGCTCTGCATCAAATGTTTCTATTCCACAGCGAAATTTCACTTTAACTCTTGGAAATAATTTTGCAAAATCCTCTAATTGATTACGAAACATATAGTGCATTTCAAACCAAAGCGTGTGAATATGTTTTTCTTCTACAATAGCGTTTATTAAATCTATGGTTTGAGAATCCAACTCTATTGCCGAGCCCGAGTTTATCACGTCTAAAACGCCATAAACGCCCGTTACCCGACTTAAAACCAAGCGATTTGTTTCAAACGGAGAGGAATTTCTATCTAAATGATAGTCGCAAAAAGTACATTTGCACCATTTACAACCTTTTGATTGCAAAAGCACAAATTCTCTTGGCATTTTCTCGTGTATAAGTGAATATCTTTGCATAGGGTTTTATTCTTTTATGTAGCGTTTCAACCCTCTTATTGACATATAAGCCAAAGGCGTTCCACAAAAGGCTTCAATCAATAGTTTTATGCAATATTGCGAAAGAATCATCAAAAGCAAATCGTGTGTAGAAACAACTCCCAAGAAAGCAATCAACACAAAAGGCAAGGTATCTAATAAATATCCTATTACCGAACTAAGAATTGTTCTTACCCAAAGATGACGTCCTTTCATTTTTATTTTGATTTTCTCCATAAACCAAGCGTTTGACAATTCTCCAAGCAAGAATCCCACTAAGGAGCCTAAGACAATTCTCGGCACGTATGAGAAAACTTGATTGTAAGCCACGCTTGTTTGAGAAAGATATTCGGGCGAAGGGAGCCAAACGCCAATTTGAGTGCAAAGCACTAAGATTACATTGCAGATAAAGGTAATCCAAATCACTTTTTTTGCAGTGCGATAGCCCCAAATCTCCGTTAGCACATCGCCAAGCATATAAGCAAAAGGAAAAGTGATAGTTCCTGCATCAAAATAAACTAAACCAAAAATTCCGATGACCTTTACCGCCATCACATTCGAGACTAAATAAAGCGTAACAAAGAGTGCAGTTACGACAATTAAAGAAGAATATCTTCTATCTCGGTTTTTTAAAGGGTTTTCCGATACCTTGTTCATAAATATTCAAAAAAAGTTCGTTGCAAAGATACAAAGAAAAAACATAAATTAAAGACTTGAATGAAAAATAAAATACTTTCTCCATGAGTTAAGCCCAAATGCGTGCGATATTTTCAACTTTAAGATTTCTGATTGCAAATATTGAAAATATAAGCCCTTAACTAAAAATCACTAAATCAAAGACTTAACTTTTTAAAGCCTTGAAAACGCCAAAAAAGTCTTTGATTTTTGCGATTTTTTCGCTGTTTTTTCAAAAAAAACCTTGATTTTTTCAAAAAAAAAAGGAGCTTTTCAAATTTCTAAACGAGCTTTAGAAAATTTTAAACGTG
>CALEFF010000044.1 GCA_937876865.1 uncultured Bacteroidales bacterium
AGCCATAAAAACACAAATTATTTCTTTGTTTTAGTGTAAATTTTTCTTTGTTTTTGAAAAATATTTCTTTGTTTTATTAAATTATTTCTTTGCTTTATTAAATTATTTCTTAGTTTTATTTTGTCAAAATCAGATTTCAGCGAAAATTAGTCAAAATCCAACAAAATTACCCCTTAATTTCCCTCAATTTTCGTCAAAAATTTCACGAAAATCCCAAAATGAAATTTCCGTAAAATAAAGATGATTCCCCTAAAACTTTATTCACTTGAAATTTTTCTAAAAAGAATTTAAAGAAATGTTTATCGGGGAATAATCTTATCAAGGGTTAGATGTATAGAAGTTGTTTTATTGTATTCTATACGCCATTCTACAAATCCTTTTTCTTTGTCAAAAACATATTTAAACGACCATTCTCCTGTTCTATTCTTTGCTTTGCCGTAATAGTATATAAGGTTTGGCTTTCCGCATTCAATCTTTGTTTTGTAACGAAGAAGAGAAAATTTATCCAAAAAGTCTATACTGCCAAGAAAGGCGTATTTTCCTTTTTTGTTGCATTGAGTAGGAAAGTGGATTTCAGGAAAAGGGAAATATTCAAAAAGATAAAAATAATCTTCTCTTGGAGGGTGAAGCCAGATTTTTTCATTTGTTTCAATAAATCCCGTTTCTTCTGCTTTATCGTAAGGAAAAGTTTTTTGAGTTTCAAAATCTGCATTCTCGTGATAAGCATAAAAAAGTTGCTTTTGAGCATTATCATAAATCCAAACACTGTCTTGTGTCCATAAACTAAGATAAGACTCTTTCACAACACCATTATTCTCATACCTAACCTTAAAAACAAACTCTTTATTCGGTGTATAAATCTCTTGCGACAAAAGAATAAAGGGACAAAACAGCAGAATGAAAAATATAATTTCTTCTTTATAGGCCATATCTAAGATAATTTGATTTGATATGCAAAAGAACGATTATAAAAAGTAAATATTATAAAGAATTTTAAAAATCTTCGCAAAATAAATCAAAGAAATAACTTCTAAATTCTTTGGAATTATATTATTTTTGCAATTATGAAACAACTTGAAATAAGAAATAGTACAATGGAGTTTTTAACCTTTGTCCTTGATGAAAAGGAAGAAGGGGTGCAAGTAGTTTATAAAAATCAAAATATTTGGGCTACTCAAAAGGTTATGGCTACTTTGTTTGATGTTGGTGTGCCTGCTATCAGCAAACATTTAAAAAATATTTTTGAAAGTGGAGAACTTAATAAAGATACGACTATTTCCAAAATGGAAACAATCGTAAATCGAGGATTTCGTGGAGAATCAAAAGAAGAAGTAGAGTTCTATAATCTTGATGCTATTATTTCGGTTGGTTATCGTGTAAATTCTATTCGTGCAACGCAGTTTCGTCAATGGTGTACAAATGTTCTAAGACATTTTGCCATACGTGGATATGTTATTGATAAGAAACGAATGGAGAATGGGGGATTTTTAGGGGAAGATTATTTTGAATACTTACTTGCAGAAATAAGAGAAATTCGTTTAAGCGAAAGACGTTTCTATCAAAAGCTAACAGACATTTATGCAACTGCGATAGATTATAATAAAGATGCACCTACAACACAAGCTTTCTTTAAGAAAGTTCAGAATAAGATACATTTTGCAGTTCACGGCTTAACTGCTGCTGAATTAATAGTTAGCAGAGCAAATGCCGATAAAGAAAATATGGGATTAACTACTTGGGAAAAAGCTCCGAATGGAAAAATTGTAAAGCCAGATGTATCAGTGGCAAAAAATTATCTTAATTCTAAAGAGTTAGAAGATATGGGGAAATTAGTTAATTCAGTCCTTGATATTGCAGAGCGTATGGCTGACAGGCATATTCCTATGACTATGGAAGATTGGGCAAAGAGAATTGATATTATTCTTCAAGCAGGAGGCGATGAAGTATTGAATGATGCAGGAAAAGTTAGTTCTGAATTTGCAAAAACTTTTGCCGAAACAGAGTTTGAAAAGTATCGTATCATTCAAGATAGAGTTTTCGAGTCTGATTTTGATAAATTCTCAAACAATCTTTTACCTCTTGATATAGAATAATAAAGAATTAAACTATCGAAAATCAGACCTCATAACTTTTAATTAAAATTCAACTATTGCAATTCTAATATTATCTTCTCGTTATTTGGAAGAGAGTATTCCCAACGGACAAATCCAAGAGTGGTGTTAAAGAAATATTTTACTCGATATTGTCCTAATTCTTCTATATGGTTAGTATTTTCGCCTGTTATCGTATAGCATTCTATTTCTTTGCCGTTATAAAGGAGTGTTTCGCTGCCTTCTTGTTCTGATTTATAGGAAATGGTTTTGTTTCTTGCAGGTTTAAAGGTGGTTTTCTTAAAATAGATTTCTCCATTTATTGAAACAACACAGCCTTCTGGGTAATGATAATTCGGAAATGGCAAAATAGCGGTAAAAGACAACATTCCCATTCTCGGAGGGTGCAATTCAACATAGTTTTCGTTATCAATGTATGATGTAATTTCATAATATGTCGGGTTATTACCACATTTTTCATAATCGTAACGAAGACCTGCACTGCCAAAAACAGAGTTTTTAAGCGTACTCATTTGCAAATGGCAATTATTTATAGTATCTCCTTTGTCGTTTATTTGGATTACTTGATAGCAATATTTGCTTTCAGGTTTGTAAACGCTATATCGGCTCGAACTACAAGCCGATATGGTTATTGCAATTAAGGTAAGAATTATTGCTTTCTTCATTTTGCTCTATTTTTCAAATTGTTTTAATATTTGAATTTGTGATTTTAGTTCTTTAATCTGCTTTGCATAGAAGAAACTTACTAATATTGCGATAGCAGTTGCTATAATCATAACCGAAATTGCGTAAGATGTCGGTTTAAGTATGTAGTCTGCTTGAAGATTATTGTAAATAAAGATGAATGCGACAACCAAAGGAATAGAAATAACACTCTGCCAAATTATGTTTATACGTTCACAGATGCGAAATTTCATAAACCAATGTTCTCTTTCTATGATATTGTTTTGCGGTTGCTTCATTTTAAGCAAAAAATATAGGCTTATGCTTTGATTTATCAAGGCTCCATCTATTGCAACGTAGATAAGAATAATATACCACATAGGAAGGAGTTGGCATAATAGGTCATTGGTAAAAATTAGTATGCAATTTGCTATCACAGACAAACATATCCCGAAAACAGAGTTGAATGTAAGATAATTTGCCTTTGATTTGCAGGATTGTTCTATGATTTGACGGTTGATAATCTTTTGTTGTTCCAATTCTTTGGACATTTCTGACCATTGTTTTTTTAATTCTTCTAATTCCATTTCTGTATTTTTTTTATTGGTTCGACATTTTCTTTAATTTTTCCTTTATTCTGCTAAGTTTCACTCCTACGTTTGAGATTGAAAGTCCTGTTATGCTTGCGATTTCATCATAAGACAAATCCTCCAACCAAAGCAAGACCAAGGATTTTTCTAATATATCTAAACGATTTATTAGAGTGTGCAAAAATTCTATTCGTTGCTGTTTTTCCTTGTCTTCAAAGGTTAAATCTACTTCAAGTGAGGGAATCTTTGAGAGTGGATTGCGTTTTTTCTTTCTTACAAAGGAAATGCAAGTGTTAAGACTTATGCGATAAATCCACGTACTTGCCTTGCTTTCTGAACGAAAGTGAGGGAAACTTCGCCATAATTCTATCAACACTTCTTGGTAATAATCTTCAATATAGTCTTTTTCGGCATAAATATAGCAGACTTTGTAGATTATGTCCTTGTGTTGCATAACCATTTTGGTGTATTCTTCTTTCAGGTCCATTGTCTGTTTTTTTTGTTTCTACACCTCATTAGTCGCAAAACCAAATAAAAAATTACAAAACGAAGGATTTTATTTCTTTATTTCAAATGATGTAGAATAGATTATTGACGAACCGTTTTCGGTAGTGTCGATTCCAATTTCTTTTGTCTCAATATAACCAAAATAGGCTCCTGTTTGCTTATATTCTATCAGTGGTTTGCCTGCTTTTTTTGCTATTCTATATGCTTTGTTTGCCTCTTTGTCGGCATAACCTATTGTTATATATAAACAAGTTAAGAATATAAATAATCCTATTATTAAAGCAATTGTTGTTTTTCTTATTTTCATAGTTTTAAGTTTTTACGCCCTTTCTTCTTTTATACGAAAATATGTAAGCACAAAAAGAAATATTGAGGCTATTGTTAGAAGTATCGGCATACACTGATGCATTATTTCTGACATTGTGTTAAAGTAATCAAGAAATGCTCTATCGTCATAGATAAAATCATACATAAACAAAGGATTACAATCAACTAAATATGTATTTAGAAAACTCAATCCAGCAAATGCAAGAATTACAATAATTGTTTTTAGACTTGCATTTTTCTTGAAAAAGTATGAGCAAAAGAATGTAAGGGCAAAAATAAATAGAAGTGAAAAATGATCTATCAACCCCCAATTTTTTAGAGAGAGAAAAGAGATAAAATATTGCCAACTTTCAATAAGATTCGTCGGATTGCCAATTAACAAATTGCTTATCGGAATACTTAGAAATAAAGCAAACAATAACGCTCCATTCAACAACACAAAAACGTATGTAAACGATAGAATATATTTTTCTAAGCAAGAGGCTGGAAGATTTAATTGAGCAAGGAGTGAGTTTTCCTTATTAACATTAAAATCATTCTGCGTAACAATAATCGTCCACAAAATTATGAAGTAAGTCATTTCAAAAAAATATAACTCAATACCACCAACTATCTTGTGAATCCAAGGGAAAAAACAACACAATAAAAAATAGGTAATTGCTAATGCAAGCAATTCCAATCCCTTTATTGCAAAGAGTCTCTTATATAATAGGCTTAGTCTTTTAATACTTAATTCCATAATCTTTTTTCTTTAAATTACTGCATCTATTACTTGTGCTATAATTATGCAAGCAACAAATATTATTGTTAATACTGTGGTTTTACGAATTTTCATAAGTCTTTATTTTTTGTTTTGTTTGTATTGTTCATATAATTTCGAGAGTTGCTCAATGTTTATGGAGAGTTGCTCCATTGTTTTGAAAAATTGTGGCAAATACTCTTCGGAAAACTGTTTTCTTTTGCGTTCTAATATTTTTTCAACTGCCAAAGGAGAAACGAAATAGCCCATTCCTCTCTTCTCATATATGATTTCGTTATTTGCAAGCAATTCAAAAGTCTTAACAACCGTGTTTGGATTTACTTCAAAGTAAACAGCCAAATCTCTACTTGAAGGAATGCGATTGTCGGCTTGGTATTTGCCTGCAAGAATTTCATCACATAGTTTATTGGCAAGTTGATGAAAGATTGGTGATTGTTGTTTTATCATAGTCTTACGCCCTTTCCTCCTTTAATCTTAAATATGTAAGTAAAAGAAAGCCTATTGTAATGATTGAGTTTAAAGTAACATCAAAATAATAGTTATATACGTATGATGATTTCCCGTCAATAAGATATGTAAGTGCCATAAAAATAAGACTACACATAAAAATAATAAAGAAAGTAAGGCCTAGGCTATTTTTTTTGAAAAACAAGGAGCCGTAAAACATAATTGCAGCTATGCTAAGCATTGAAATAATACTTTGTAGGCTAAATTGATATTCTATATTTTCAGGAAAGCCTACTTGATTTGGAAAGATTTGTAAACTTAAATAATATCCCAAGTAAAAGGCTCCGTATATTGTAATAATTACTCCAAGAAAATGAATAATAAATATTGAGATATATTTTTCTAAATTGGAAGCTGGCAGGTTTATTGTGTGTATTCTTGTGTTTTTATCTTTATATAACTTAAATGCTATAACGGATATAACTGCGTAAATAGTCACATTTAAAACAACTATGCCTATTAAGCTTAATAATTGATTCCTTGCACACATTATTGTTGCGAAAAAAATTATCAAGAAAAGGAGTAAGAAATACATTCTTTCTTCTTGCCAAATCTTTTTCAAAATATGCTTAATTCTTGTTATACTTATTTCCATTGTTGTAAGGTTTTTTAGTTATTGATTATGAAAATAATTCTCTGAACTTTTCTTTGTTTGCAAGGGCTGCATTAAAGAGTATTTCTATATCAAGCTCGCTTTCTTCGTTTTCGGTATTCTCTTTTACAAATTTAAGCCCTCTTACATCGTCTTCGCTATATAGCATTTCTTCTTTTGATTGCAGAGTATCGCATATACCAAAGAATAATTTATTGCAAATCTCTTCGCTTGTAGCATTTAGCAATACGTTTGTATCATCAAGAATTAAGACAGAGTCTATTAGATTGTGTAAATCTCTTACTTGATGCGTTGAAATAACTACGCAAGTCTCATCGCTCATTGCTCGCAATATTACTTTTCTGAATTGACTCTTTGAAGGAATATCAAGACCGTTTGTTGGCTCGTCAAGTAATATTAGTTTGCAATGACAAGCTAAGCCAAAGGAAATGAAGATTTTTTTCTTCGTTCCATAGGATAATTTGTGTAAGTATTGTTTTGTGTCTTCTATTTCAAAGTCTTTTAGGTAGGCTTCAAAGTCTTGTTGCGAGAAGTTAGGATAAAAGACTGAATTTATTTTGACATATTTTTCTATTGTGAGGTGTGAGTCATACAACTCTTCTGAAATGAAAGACATATCTGCAAGAAATGCCACTTTTCTCTCAGAAGGAGTAAACTTTCCTACCTTTACTTCGCCTTTATCGGGGAATTGCAATCCTCCAATCAACTTTAACAATGTCGTTTTGCCGACTCCGTTCTTTCCAAATAAACCATGAATGCAACCTTTCTTTAAATTAAGATTAACATTCTCCAATACATTTTTGCTTTTCTTGTATCCAAAGCAAAGATTCTTAATTTCTATCATATTTTTTCTTTTTAGTGTATTACTGTAATAGTACACTGCAAAAATATAACTTTATTTTAATCCGACAAAATTTTAAAGAAAAAAATGAAGTATTGAGTTTGTTATTAAAACACAATTAGAACCATTGAAGAAGCAACGATACATTAAAAGATAAACTTATTTCTCCTGCACTTAACGCCAAATGCGTGCGATAATTTCAACTTTAAGATTTCTAATCGCAAATTTTGAAAATATAAGCCCTTAACTAAAAATCACAAAATCAAAGACTTAACTTTTTAAAGCCCTAAAAACGCCAAAAAAGTCTTTGATTTTTCAAATTTTTTCAATGATTTTTCAAAATAAAAAGCCGATTTTCTTTCAACGAAAAGCCGATTTTCAAAAATTTAAATCGGACTTTTGAAAATTTAAATCG
>CALEFF010000045.1 GCA_937876865.1 uncultured Bacteroidales bacterium
AAGTAAAAGAAATTGATACAGAAAGATTGGAAGGAACAGTAAAAAGAATTGCAAGCTCATATCCAATGTATGCAAGTTGGATTGATAAAGACTAATGTTTTTTAGTGATTTTATAGAAAAAATTTGTTCAGTATAAAAAAAAAGACTACTTTTGCAGAACTTTTTTGTAAAGTATGCGTAATAGATATTGTAAGTTAGAAAAAATAATTAAAAATAAGAATTGATGAAAAAAGTATTTTTATGCTTGGCAGTTTTTGCAATGTCGCTAACTGCCATAGGACAAGAAAAAGAAGAAAAGGTACTTAGACACAAAGGCTTTGAAACAAATCGTTTCATTGACAACTGGGAAGTTACTGTTCTTGGAGGTATTCAAGCTTTCCACACAGATCAAGGTAATAGATTAGAAAACCCAGAACGCTTATTTTGGATAGGTGGAGAGGTTAGACCTGCTTTTCAAGTTTCAGTTGGCAAATGGGCATCTCCTGTATTTGGAGCGAGAATTGCTTATCAAGGGTTCGCTTTAGATCCAAAGAATGATGATTATGTCAGTACTTACCATTATCTCCACACTGACGTAATGGTAAATCTTACAAATTGGATTTGCGGATACAAATCAGATAGATTGTATAACGCAGTTGTATTTGGAGGATTTGGTTGGGCAACTTCTAAACTTAGAGGCGAAGATGCTAATTGGAATGACGAATTTGCTGCATCAGCAGGAATTTCAAACCGTTTTAGACTTTGTGACGCTTTGGCTATTCATTTAGATTTAAGCGGTTTCCTTACAAAAGAAGGATTCAATAATATGGGGAGCAAAGGAGCTTTTGGAACAAACTACGAATTGATGGCAGGACTTTCTTATACTCTTCCAACAGAAAGAAATTTCTATGTTGTTGATTACACTCCTTACAAGAAGAAAATCTCTTCATTGGAACAAGACTTGGCTGCATCTCGTAAAGATGTTGAAAGAGGACAATCAGACAATGCTGACTTGAAAAATCAAATTGCTAAGGAAAGAAAAGCAAAAGAACAAGCAATTGCTGAGGCTAAAAGAGTTAAAGAAAGTTTAGTTCCTTCTACAACTCAATCATTGTCTATCTATTTCACAATTGAAAGTAGCAAGGTTACAGACAAAAATATGGAAAACATCAAGTTCTTAGCTGAAGCTATCAAAGCATCTGCAAAAGACAGAGTATTCACAATCACAGGTTACGCTGACGAACAAACAGGTAGTTCTTCATACAATATGGAATTGTCTAAGAGAAGAGCAGAAGCTGTTTACAATGCTTTAATAGAACAAGGTGTTGATTCTAACAAGTTGAAAGTTGAATATAAGGGAGATACTGAACAACCATTCAAAGGACGTCCTTATATGAACAGAGTAGCAGTTGTTAGATAATAATAAAAATACGGAATTCTTATATAATAATCCCAAAAGTTTTTTAGGCTTTTGGGATTTTTTAATATCAATATAGTTATGAAAAGAATAATTTCTTCATTGTGTGCAGTAATATTAGCAATTTCTGCAATAGGCCAAAATACTTTCATAGTAGGTGATTTAACATACGAAATAACATCAGAAAATACAGTAGAGGTACACGATTGTGATACATCAGCAATTACAGTAACTATTCCGGAAACTATAGTTGATACTAATGATGGAATAACTTATAGTGTTACTGCTATTGGAGAAAAAGCTTTTCAATATAATTATAATTTAGAAGAAGTTGCAATTCCAAATAGTATTACTACAATTGCAATAAACGCTTTTGATAATGCAGGAAAGCGTGATACAATAAATGGGGTAGTTTATTCTGGAAATGATACTTTAAATGTTTCTAACTATAAGTTTATTAATATAGGGTTTCTTACATTTCATTTAGGCAATGAAACCTATAAAACAACAGAATCAAGTGTAGTGTATTGTGATAGAACTAAGAATGGAGCTGTTATAATTTACGATTCAATAACATTTAATGATAATACGTATCCTGTTACTTTTATAAAAGGCAAGGCGTTTTATAATTGTGATAATATAACATCTGTTACCATTCCTAATACTGTTGTTGCTATTGGAAGAAATGGTGATACACAAGGAGCATTTGACAATTGTAATAAATTGCGTTTCGTTACTATTGGTTGTAATGTAAAATCAATAGGTGAAAATGCTTTTTATAAATGTACAAAATTAGATTCTATTGTTTGTCTTGCACCTGTATCACCTACTCTTTATCGTTATGCGTTTAAAGATACTAAAAGCCCAAGAAAACGTACCATTCCATTTGGAAGCAATTATACCGCTTGGGAAGATTCTTACGTTTGGCAAAAAACCTATTATCTAATTCAAGAAAACGATACAATAACTCTTGAATCAGATTTTATGATTACTAATAAAGTCGGGTTAATCAATAATGGTGTTTTGCGAATTCCTTATGGCAAGCAGTTAATAGACACAACAAATGGAAATATCACAGGAATAGTAGAAGTAGAAACCGATATATTATCTAATTCTCATTGGTCGTTTCTTGGAGCTCCTTTTTCAAACTATAAATTAGATGCAATAAAAGAAGGAACAAGAGATGTGGCGGTTTCTATTTTTGATTACGCAACAGGAAATTGGAGTAATGATTGGGCAACAATAGAAACACCAGTAGAAACAGGCGAAGGATTTCTCTTATGGAGTTTTGCAAATGAGCCAACCGTCTTTACAACAGATTCTGAGGGCGATTTACCAGATTATACTTTAAATAACGCACAAGAAATCACAATAACAAAAAATCTAACCACATATCAAAATGGTAATTGGTTTGCATTAGTAAATCCTTATACTTTTAAATTAGATGCTGACAAATTTATAGAAACGAATAAAACAAAGATACAAGGACAAGATGGCATTTACAAACTAAATAACAATGGAGAATTTCAATATATCACACAAGGCGAAATCAATCCAACAGAAGGCTTTTTTGTAAACTATGAAAAACTAGGAGCACAAACAGTAACTTTTGCGAAAAACCAAAGATTAACCACAGCAAAAGCTGAAAAGAAAAAAGAATACATAAAAATAAAAATGCAAGACGGGGAAAGAGAATCTGAACTTTTATTCTCTCATAACGAACAAGCTAACATAAATTACGATATCTTTGATGCTAACAAACTTTTCTCACTAACAGAAGCAACAGAGCCTTATTTCCTAACAGAAAACATAGCCTTAGTAAAAGAAGAAGTAGATAAATTACCTTACACAGCAACCTTAAACGTTAGAAGTTCCGAAACAAAAGAAGTAACATTTAAAATAGACGACATACCCCAAGATATATTAGTATTTTTACTTGATAGAGGACAAGATATTAAAATGAACGGAGGTGTAGAATACACAACCACAATTACAGAAGGAGAGAATGCAGATAGATTTCAATTATTGGTAAAGAACATTTGTAGAATAGAGGAAGTAAATAACCAAGAAATTGCAATTAGAAGCCAAAATAGAGAAATTTATATAGAAACCCCGCTTGATAATTTGCAAATAACAATATTCAATTCCTTAGGGCAAGAAGTCCTTTCCACAAAAGAAAAAATATTTACTTTAAACCAATTACCAGCAGGGGCTTATTTAATAAAAGTATTCAGCAAAAGTGCAATAAAATCTACTAAAATAATTCTAAAATAGTAGATTCTTATTGTGCAAACTCGTTTTTAAAAGGCAAATAGTTGCCTTCGCTATTGTGATTTCTGTAAGAATTGTGGTCTTCCAATATTGCAAAAACAATATGCTTATATTTATTTAAGAATTCCTCCTCTTCCAAAACTTCATGGAATAAACGAGCAATATGTTTTGGCGGATTATGAAAAGCACCACAACCTAAGGCTCCCAATATCAAAGAATCGTGTTCATGTTTTAAACCAATACGTAAGATAGTACGAATTTTATTTTTAGTGGGTTCAACTAAATCATCAACAATCATACCATTTTCATTTAGCGAAGGACGATTTAAGGCTGCAACTGTAATAAACGCTATTTCGCGAGTTTTTGACATTAATTTATAACCTGCCTTTTCGCTCTCACGAAACACACTAACGCAAGGCGAATACACTCCTCCGAAATTTTTGTCCAAAGGAAATTGAAATTTAGACTTTTTTACATTATACTCTTTTGCGTATGAAGTAAACTGATACAAAGAACGGAAAATATTTGTCCTACGAAAAATACCTTCTTCCTGTGCACCAGCACCGCTAATTACTCCTCCGCCAGGATTTTGACGATTAGCCATATTTAAAATAGCAGGGTTATAACCCATATCCAATAATCTTATACCTTCTTTGATGCAATCTGCATTCACAACCTCAATAATAGTTTTTTGAGTATTTGCTTTAATATCATAAACATTAAAAGCAGTTGAGTAAAAGCATGTACCCTCAAACATTTTCTCTGTTTTGTCAAAACTTACTTTGCAACCCTCCTCTGTATAGTAAAATCCGTTATTGACAATTGCAATTGTATTTTTAAATTCCTCTACACGCAATTTTTTAACATTATAATAGTTATTTGTATTCATTACATAATAATATTCATTAAGAAAGTCTTTTGAATCCCATGTTGGAACGAAAGAATTATTGCCACAAAGATTCCCTTCAATCACTTGAACAAAATCCTCAGGCAGTAAGATGTTTTCAATCTCTATTGCCTTAGCGAATAGTGGTGCAATTTCATTAGGTGAAAATCCTGCTATGCCGCAACCAATTCTTGTTACTAAAAAAGTGTATTCTTTATTTGATAAAGCAAATTCAATAAATTCATCAATGTATGGCTTAATTACCTCAATACCTCCGTGCATTGTTGGAATGCCATAAGATTTTCCTTGCATACCAACGCCTTTTCCCCATTGGGCACCAAACTTTTTATAAGCAGCACGAGCAGCTCCTCCTCCGTGAAGGCCATTTAGATTGCTACCAAACACAAATATTTCATTATCTTCAAGACTTGCAATCTTATTTGGAGTATATTTTCTGTTATACATAAGTTTAAGTTTTTTAAAATTCTAATCTAAATCCTTTTTGTTTTAATTCTGCATATTTTTTTGCATTAAAGCGATACTTAATTGGCGTACGGCGAGAAGTATTCTTTGGACGCTCTTCCGCTTCTGAAAGAATACCGAGTTTAAGCATTTTATTATAGAAATTCCTTCGGTCAAATTTCATTTCCAATATAGCTTCGTAGAGATTTTGTAAAGCACTCATAGTAAAGATTTCAGGTAATAATTCAAACCCAATAGGTTCAAAACAAATTCTTTCTTTCAAACGATTAATTGCCATACGCAAAATCCTATCGTGATCAAAAGCAAGACTTGGGATTTCGTTCATTGCAAACCATTGAGCCGACCTTGCATCATCTCCGCCTTTCACTTCTTCTAAACGAACCAAAGCATAATGAGCTACGGTAATTACTCGCTCGCGTGGATCACGATTTACATCAGAGAAAGTGTAGAATTGCTCTACCGAAGTTGTTTTTAAACCTGTTTCTTCTTCTAATTCTCGTTTTGCACACTCTTCCGCAGTTTCGTCAATCTGCATAAATCCACCGGGAAACGCCCATTTGTCTTTGTAAGGTTCAATACCGCGTTGAATTAACAGCACTTTAATAGCCACACCATCAAATCCAAAAATTACACAATCAGAAGTAACGGCAGGGTGTGGGTATTTGTAACAATAATTTTTTCCTTCCATATTTTTATTGCTTTAATTTTACGCAAAATTATAAAGAAAAAATATACCCACCAAATATTTTGCGTTAATTTTACGCAGAGTAATAAAAATAACTCTTTGTTTTAGAAAAATATTCCTTTGGTTTATTTTTTTAAAACAAAGAGTTAAAAAAATATTTCTTTGAATTATTTTTTTATTTCTTTGATTTAATTTGCTAAGGTAAATTTAACCGGTAAATTAAATTGCATTCTGACTTTTTCACCTTTAAGTTTTGCAGGTCTCCATTTAGGCATTTCTTTCACAACTCTTAGAGCCTCTTGTCCACAACCTGAACCTATATCTCTTAATAACTTAATGTCTGTAAGCGAACCATCTTTTTCTACAACAAAAGACACATATACTAATCCTTCAACACCTCTTACTTTTGCTTGTTTTGGATATTTTATGTTTAGTGCAAGGTATTTTATCAATTCTTCTTGACCTCCTGGAAACATTGCACTCTCTTCTACAACCGTAAAGACTGTTTCAGTATTTTTTTCAATGCTTTCCGAAACTGTTTCCGTTGAAGTAGAAGTGGTTTCTTCTTGCGTTTCTGATACTTCTAAGGTTTGAGAATCTGTTGAAACGGAATCATTTTCTTTTGTTGTTTGTTGGCAAGCAACAAATAAAGATAAGGTAATTACTGCCAAGATTAAAATGCTATTTCTTTTCATATTACTATTTTTTTTGCAAATATATTAAGATTTTTTATTTCTATAAGAAAAAAACTTTTTGAGTTACTCGAATAATTGCCAAATTTTAGCGATGCCGTCCCAAGATGCAGAGAATTTTCTTCATAACAATGAGTGTTTACTTTAATAAAAAAAACTAAAAAGAGCGTGCTCGTTTTCACAAATACACTTCTTATTTTTAATTTCCTTTACCTCCTTTTGCTCTTTCGTTCATATCATCGGTTTTAATCTTGTCTATAGTTTTGTTTTGATACATTCTACCAAAATTATATCGTAGATTGAACATGTACATTGCACCCGGAAGTTTATTTATCGCTATTTGATGAATGCCATTGTGGGTAAATTCGCTTCCAATTTCCTTTTTAGCGAACATATTGTTGATGTTAAAACTCAATTTCAGTCTATCGTCTTTCAAAAACGCTTTTGAGATTCCTAAATTCACAGCATGAGAGCCGTCATATCTGTAAATACTCCATATTCCTCCACTCATATAATAGCCACTTAAAGAAAGTTTTATTTTCTTTGGCAAATTAAAGTTTGCAGATGCTGTAAACATATATTGAGTGTTTTCTATATAAAAATATTCTTTGTTTTTGTTTGCTTCAACGTTTGTATAGTTGATTTGACCATAAAGATTCATATCAAGCCATTTTGCAATAGGTGCAACTATTGTTAGACCTGCTGCAAGATTTTGGCTTGTTGCCATATTTGATGGGCGTTCTAAAATACCGCCTAACACTTCCAAAGGGACAACTTCTTCACTTATAAAATCAGTTCCGTATCCGTAGGAAACATTAAGAAAAGCCATATAAAACAAAGAGTAATTTATACTGACTATATGTGCGTATTGAGGATTTAACAAAGGATTTCCACTTTTGTAAATAAAGTCTGAGGTTTTTATACTAAAAGGATTGAGTTGTATATGTGAAGGCCTTTGAAGGCGATAGTTGTAACTAAGTGTCAAAATGTTTAATTGATTAAAACTATGTGTCAGACTAAGAGATGGAAATAAATCTGTGTATTTATTAGAATTAGAATAATCATTACTTATTCCACTTATAATTGTGTGTTCCATTCTTAAACCCGTTCTAAAAGAGGTTTTGTTGCCCAATTTGTTGGAATAGGAAAGGTATGTTGCAAATATGTCCTCTTTGAATAAGAAATCGTTTTCTGTTAAAAGGCTATTCTCTGTTTTGAAAAATAGATTATTCATATTTGTCAGCATAAGTTTTGCACCGGCTTCAAATGTTCCATATTTAATAGTTGGTTTTATGAAATCTATCTTTGCTGTAATTGTTCTTAATCCCTCTTCTGTTAAATTGTTTATTGTATCCTGTTTTAGAATAGTTGAAGATGGATTGTGGAAATAGTCGGTAGTCGTGTTTACTTTATTGTCTGAATCGTATAAATGAGTATTTAATTCTAATTGTAGTTTGGTTCCTATTGTGTCAAACTTATGTAAGTAAGTCATTTCAAAGTTATAGTTGTTGCGAGCAGTGAATGTGCTTTGCTGAAACGTAATAGACTGTATTATTTCTTCAAGTGCAGGTGAGAAAGACAAATTTTCTGTTGTGAAATAAGTAGTTAATGGATTTCTATTCAAATTATATGATGCGAAAATGCCTATTGAATTTCTTTCATTGAGAAGATAGTCTGTTGAAAAGTTAATGTCACAACCTTGTTGTTTGTAAATATACCCAATTTCAGGCATTTGAAATCTTATTGTGTCGTTTTCGGAAAATATATCTCGCACAGAAGATGATGCAACGTATTGCTGCCAAGTAGAAGTACTGATATTTAGAGATGAAGTCAATTTTTCATTGGCAAAATTAAGATTTACACCACTATTATAGGAGGGTTCATTAGAATAATATAAACCGCCATTAACAGAACCATTGAATCCGTAATTTTTATTCTTTTTTATCTTTATGTTTATTACCCCCGCTGTTCCCTCCGCATCGTATTTTGCCGAGGGGTTGCTTATTACTTCTATTTTTTCTACTTGTTGCGGTGTCAAACTTTTAAGCATTGATTTTATAGCTTCCCAACCTATACGCATATCTCTTTCGTTAATTTGAATTAAAACACCACTTTGACCGTTCAAACTTATATTTTCATCTTTGTCTATTATTACTCCGGGGACATTTTTCAATAAATCAAAGGCTGTAACCGCAATAGCAGAAGTTGCTTCATCTACATTCATAATGATTTTATCGGAATCGACTTCATAGCGTTGTTTTTTTACAACAATTTCATAAGCTTCTAATTCTTCCAATGAGGGATACATTTTAATATCTCCCAATTCTATTTCTTCTTTATTTGTATTCAAAAATTTTTCTTTTGTAATAGGGAATACTAATTCTTGATAACCGATAAATGAAACTTTGAAATAAAATAATGAATCTTTGATTTGAGAAAATAATTCTTTGTTTAATTTTATGGAAAATTCACCCTCCGAATTTGTTGTATTGCCTGCTAATAACTTTGTAGAATCTTGAATATCCAATAAAACAACATTGCAAAACGGAATAGACTCTTCGGTTAATCCATCTATAACAACACCTTTTACTGATAATGAATTTTGTGCCATAATCACGTTTACAAACAGCAGAGTGCAAATAAAGAATAATAATCTTTTCATTTTTTAAATTTTTTATGTTTTTAATTCTTTTATTCCTCAATTAAAATATATTAAAAAAGACGTGGACTTAGTCTTACCGTTTTCTGAGGTCCTGGAAACTACCTTTGCACCAAATAAGAAAAGCCCACGATATACACGCAGGCGTTTTCCACTTATCTTTTTGGTGCTTTCTTGAAATTTTCCAGGTTTCAGAAAACCAAAAATAAGCAAAAACGCTTTTTTAAGTCATTAAATTTTCAGTTTGCAAAAGTATAACAAATTTTTTAAAGCACAAAAAAACTTCAAACAAAGTTTTTAAGGAAAAATACCTTTATTTTGAGAAAATTTCATTTTGCGAAAAAAAGTAGTTCCT
>CALEFF010000046.1 GCA_937876865.1 uncultured Bacteroidales bacterium
GACTTGAAAATATCGCAAGCATTCGGCGTTAAATTTATAGAAATTTTGTTTACATACGAAAATTCGTGGCGATTCTAATTTATAAGAGCAAAGAAAAATGCGTGCAATATTATGAAAATATCGCACGCATTTAGCATTAAATGTAGGGAAAAGTGTTTTGGTTTTTTATTTCTATTGAATTGTTATTTTTCTGCTTACAGGCTGATTGTCCATTATGAATTTCAGCACATAGGTTCCTGCTTCTATGGTTGAAACGTCTATTTCTCTTGGTAGTATATCCCACGCTCTGATTACTCTTCCATAGGAATCTATCATTTGTGCTTCTTTTAATTCTATTGCATTGGTTTCTATAAAGAGTGTTGTATCGCTTGGATTAGGATATATCTTCAATGATTTTCCGCTATATTGGTCTGGTGATAGCGATTGTTCGCCTACGGTTACTTGAACTACTTCTGTCCAAGAGGAAGTATCGCCTACCGAACATATTGCTCTTACTCTGAAATCGAATTGTTGTCCCATATCAAGATTTCTCAAAGTAAAACGAGGATATAACGAAACCATAGCGGAGGTATAATTAACTGCTAAGCGTTCTTTGTATTGTATTTCCCATTGAATATAAGGATTGCCTTCTACTTCGTCCCATGTACAAATAATGGTTTCATCTCCTTTTACTTGATAGTGCTGACAAACGAAATTTTCTGGTGTTAAACAGGTTTCGGATTGTGAGGAAGTTGTAAAGTATTCTTCAATAAAATTCAGTGCTTGTTGATTTCCACAAGAGGAATAAAGGATTACTTTGTATTCTTGCATAGGTTGAAGGTCAGAAATCACAAATGGTGAAGTTATGTTAGAGAATGAAAGTGTGTCGGCTTCTTGTGTGTTAATCAATGTAAGGTTATGCTCGGTTATATTGCCAATTGTTTGCCATTCTATTTGAGCAGAGGAGTGTGAAATATGGGTTACGGTTAGGCTTTCAGGGCTTAGGCAAGTGTCTTTAATTGAAAACTCAGTTATTGCATAGGTTCTTTCTTCAATTGTATCCATTTGACTGCGGATTGCAAAACGAACATTATCTGTTCCTAAGAATCCCATTAACGAAAGGGTGTTTTCTCCATTTACAAAATAGAAATCCATTTCTTGCATTGCTTCTCCATTTACTGAGACAAAGAGTTTTGAGTTTACGCCTTGTAATGAAGAATAGTTAAAAGTAAGATATGGATTTGAAAGAGTGTTTAATTCAAATATTGGTGAGAATAATGTATCGGCTTCTACTCTCCAACAATCTGAAAAATTACAAAAAGAACTTGATGTTGAGAATGTGATAGAATCTTCTACATAATAAGGATATTCGTTTTCAGGATAGCAAAGTGTATGCAAGAAAACTTGTGAAAAAAGACTTGTATCTTGTGTTGAAGATATGGTCCTGACTTTTATTTGATAGATAGAGTTTGGTAAAAGTTGAGTCAATTCTATGTGATTGAGATTTGTTTGCTGAAATATTGAGGTATTGTTAGATGTTAATAACACTTCTACCTCATAACTCTCTGCTTCAAGGTTGTCGTCCCAAGAAACGTTGGCTCTATTGTAAGAATAGTCATTTACAACTAAGTTTTCTGGTGGTAGAACTAAGGTTGCAGTAGTGAAAGTAAAGATATCTGAGTAAAAACTTTGTTCTTCACCACAATCTGCCTGCACTCTAAACTCATATTGTGTACTTGGAATAAGATTTTCCAAAAGATGATTTGGAGTTATCGCATTAAGTTGTGTCCAAGTTGTATCTTCACTTTGTTTGTATTGTAAATTAAAAACATTTTGATTTTCTGCAAACTCCCAAGTCAGCATTGCAGAAGAAGATGTTATGTAATTAGCTTGAAGATTCTCTGGAATTGCACAATAACGAGCAGTTAGATAAATGTCATCTATTGCAATAGCATTAGAAGTTGGTGCTTGTGGAGTGTTATACCAAACAAAAAGCAATCGTCTTGTTGTTCCAATATGATGAATTGGCAATTCTATGTGTTCTCTTATCCATTGATTATTGCCACCTCTATAAACATTTTGTCCAACTTGATATTGAGCATCAGGAAGATTGTTTATGCTAATAGAAGTTCCTGGTGCAATAAGATAAAGTTTTAAACCTGCATTTTGAAGTTCAGAAAAAGTATGATAGCTAAAATCAATATAGAAACTTTGTGCATATTCTGGAATATAAAAATCGATATAAGCATAACTAACCGAAGAAACGCTGTTATTGGAAGCGTAATTATTTCCGTTACTTACGTGAAGAGATTTACTACCCACTACTCCATTGTTTATTGCCGAAGAAATCTTCCAAGGATTCTCTCCTGCATTGAATGATCCTATTAGTTGGTTTTCGTTATTATCTTCAAAATCTATTTGGATTGGCAGTTGTAAAACACTATTTTGGTATAAATATTTTGCATAAAGATACTTCCACGGACTAAATGTGCCTTGACAATTTGTTCTTATTGCAAATTGATATTGTTGTCCTTCGTTAAACTCTTGCGAAAAGTTGTATTCGTAATTTTGTGTTTGATTTATGATATCATAATTATCGGGATTTGTTCCTACTTCTCCACAAACTATTTGCCAAGTATCAGTTCCTTCTGCTGGTTGCCATTGAATGTTTACAAAGTTATTATCTATTGTTCCTAAAAACAAATCAGACACTCTACTACAAAGAGTATCATCGCTCAAAGTATAGAAATATTCTTCTGGACTCCAAAGACTTGTGTCTCCATCAATATCTACCATTCTTACTTTCCACATATAGCGAGTGTTTGGAGTAAGTTCGCTAAGAGAAATAAGGGTATCGGTCAATATTAGTTGAGTTGGCTCTTCTGCAAGTGCGGCTTGATAGACCAATTGCCAGAAATCTGCATTGGAATTATTACTCCACGAAAGTGTTGCATTGTTTATATCTATCTCACTAGTATATAAACCAAAAGGGATATACTCTTGTGTGGTTTGAGAATAAGATATATTTACTGAAAACAAAATTACAAAAACTGATAAAAGGATTTTTTTCATATCTTTTGACTTTATTTTGTGATTTTTTCTTTAATAGTGAAATTGAATTGTTTGCTTAAAAATAGGTTTTGTTTGTATAAGAAAAAGTAATAAGCAGATAAAACTACTAAGGAAATGAGTGCAGATAGGGATTGAGAAAGAGTGAATAGTTTTATACTCAAAAACAAGGCTAAAACAATTAAAATCAAAGGTAAAACAAAAGCTATAAAGACTGCTTTCATACCTAATTTTGTACTAATAGTAATTATAACCTCATCTCCTATACTATAATTCTCTACATCTTTGGTTGTGATTTCTATTTCTTTGTCTTTTTTGTCTAAACTTGTGCATGCTCCTCTTGCATGACAAGATGAACAAGTAGATTTTTGCTCTATTTTTACTACAACTTTGTTTTCTTGTTTTTTTATAACTATTCCTTTTTGTTCAACGCAATCCTCTCTCATAAAAAGTTTATATTATTGCTACCATATCTTTTTCTATCCAATATTCTTTACCATCTTCTGTTTGGACTCTTATCTTTTCTAATTTTCTTTCTTTAATTTCTACTTTTTGACCTTTAAATAATTTTGTCTTACTATCGTTTTGTGCAGGAAGTTTAATAACTATTGCATTGTCTTGGGAATGTATTGCATTTTGTCTTGCAATACCAAAAGAGAATGAAGCGATTGTTAAAACCAAGCAGGATAACATTATGTAGAAATAAAATACTTTTTTATCGAAACTAAAATAATAGATAAAAAACAATAGAGCGGTAATAAGCAATAAAACAATTGTTAATATTGCCCAAGTCATTGGAGAAAACAAAGAGTAGATATTTTTTAACCAACTAATCAAAAAGAAATCTGGAATCTTATATACATCTCCCATTAAACGAGTTTTTGATATTTTGTTATTGGTTTGATATATTTTGTTGTGAGGTGATAGTTTCAAGGCTTTTTCATAATATAAGGTACTATTGACATAATCACTTAAACGAAAATATGTATTGGCTATATTGTTGTAAAGTTCTGCTGAAACTTCTTTTGTTTCTATTTGTTTGTAAAGTTCAAGGGCTTTTTCATAGTCTTGTTGTTGATAGGCTTGGTTTGCTTGATTTAAATCAGCGGCTTGAGAAAATAAAGTAGTCATTAAAAAAATTAAAGCAGTCATTAAAAAAGTTTTTTGAGTGTTTCGTTTTTGCTTCTTAATCAATAACATATTATTTTCTATTTCTGTAATTAGTTCTTCAGTTTGTAAAAATAATTCATTGTATAACTCTGCTCCTTTATTTTGTGAAAAACGTACATATTCACACTTTTCTAATACGGAAAGAGTTTTATTTGATAATTCTTCATTTAATTCACTTTTTTGAAGTTGAGATTTAATGTTATCAAGATTCAAATCGTATCGAGAAATTTTGAATTTATCTGACAAATAGTTCCAAAGGGCTTGTCCTATTTCTGTTTCAAATTCTGTTGCTTGATTTGTATCGAGATATATTTTTGCTTGTTTTAATCGTTTTATTGCAACTTTATTGGCTTTCTTTAATCGAATTGCCACAACGTCTTTATTTTTCTCTATTTGCGTTTTTGTAAGTTTTATCATCAAAACTAACAAGAAAATTATCAGTGCAATCAAGCCATAAAACAAATAACTATGGAATGGCTTTGAGAGAATATGATTCGAACTATGGTTTTGCGGAGTATCGATTATATCCATATTTTTATATTTCTCTCTTTCTGTGAGTTGATCTACTAATTCATTGTTATTATTTCCTTTGGTTATTGTTAGAGAATATTCTTCTGTTGTAAGATTTTCATATTCGCCTTTTTCGGTATTAAAGTATGTAAACTCTAATGAAGGTATTTTGAAGTTTCCCTCTACCCTTGGAATAATCACATATTGAAACGTTCTTTCTCCCCTTTGTCCTGCGGAGGTTTTTGTTATATTGTCTGAGATTTTGGGGTCAAACACTTCAAATTCATTTGGTATTTGTAGTTGTAAACCATCTATTAAGGTTAAATTTCCTTGTCCTTTTATTGTGTATTGAAGAGTGATTGCTTCATTTGTTTTACAATGAGTTGTATCTATTTTAGATTCTATGGTAAATTGACCAACCGCTCCTGAAAAAGCATCGTTTGTTGTGGGTAATGGTTCAACCTCTATTTCCAAAGAGTTGGTTTTTAATTTTTTGTTTACGGTTTCAAAAACAGGTGTTACTCTTGAAAAGAAAGGATCGTTAAAAAATGCATCAAAGAAAGGGTCGCCTGTTGATTGTCTTTGACTTCTTTGAGTGCCTGTTTGAATGTGTGCAAGGACTTCTAATCCCATTGGTGCAATTTTTAGTTTCCCTGTTTTTTGTGGATAGACTAATACTTGTCTTAGAGTGGCTACTTGATATGCTTTTCCGTTTATGATTTCTCTTTCGAGGGAAGGGGTTGTTTGATTGTCTAATTCTTCTACCCAAAAGCCTTGTGAGGAAGGAAATTTATCAACTTGATATTCTGAAATAGGTACAAGAGTATATATTTTGTAAGAAATTATAATCTCTTCTCCCAAAGAAACTTTTGTTTTATTAGGAATTGCTCTTACAAAAACTACATTTTCATCTATTTGCGTAATCTTAGGTTGTGGAGTATTCTTATAAGGATCGTAGTTAGGGTCATTCTTTGCCCTTGTCTGCATACTTGGATTATTTTCCACCTTAACATTTACCGCTTTTGTATAATAGGTCCTATCCTTTACAGTTACTTTTGCAGGAGGTATTGTGATTGTTCCTGTGTTTAGGCTTTGCAAAAAATAGGTGTAAGTTGTTGTAGTATTACTTTCGCGTTTTCCATTGATAATACTAACAGAAGAACTTCTCAATACATTTGGTCCACTTAGTATATTAACGTCTTGAAATGTTGGGGCAATAAAATGTTTTGGTTTATCATCATTTACAACAAAACTTACTTTAAACCTCTCTCCTTTTCCAACTACTTTTGGAGCTTGAACCTTAAACTCAACCTCCTGAGAAAATAAAGGAAGTGAACAAATTAACGCTATAATAAATCCTAGTATGTATTTTTTCATTTTTACCAATCTTTTTCAATATATTTTTTTTGAACTTGTTGTTCTTCTTTTTTCTTAACTTTTTCTAATGTATTCTTCTCATTATTTTTCAATGCCTCCAACATTCTTTCTGTATCTTTTTTATCTTTCATTCTTTGTGGTTGTGGAGGTTGATTTTGGTTTTGTTTCTCTTCTTTCTTTTGTTCTTGTTCTTTTTGTTGCTGATTTTGTTTCTGTTCTTGCTCTTGTTGTTGCTGTTGCTGATTTTGATTATTTTGTTGTTGGTTTTGATGTTTATTTAATAAAAATTGAGTTAGTGCTAAATTATATTTTGCTGCACTATCATTAGGGTTTAATCTAAGGGTTTGCTTATAATCTTCAAGGGCTTTTTGTAAAAATTGTGTATTTGAGCCAGCCTCAGAAGTAGTGTCTGTATTAAACATTTGAAAATTAACATTCCCCCTATTATATGTAGCATTCGCGTTGTTAAGTGTATCATCAAAAGAATTAGCTTTTAAATATCCTTCGTAATATTTTAAAGCAGTTTGAAGTTTTTCTTGATTTTGTTGTTTGTAGCTTGCGTTTGCTAAATTGTATTGTGCCTTCAAATAATTACTATCCGCAACTAATGACTTGCGATATTGCTCTTCGGCTTTTGCATAGTCTTTTTCTTGATAGAAATCATTACCGTCTCTTAATTTATTTTTCTCTTTATCACATGAAGAAAAAAATACAAGAAGACAAAATATTAACATTATATTCTTATTCATTTCCAAAAAATAGTTTTCTGTTTATATACTTATTTCTTCTTTCAAAAACGACCCATTCTAATACTAAAAAGAATAATGAGATGAGTGCAAAAATATAAAACTTACTATCATAGTTTTTATAGGCTACTGCTTCATACTCATTTTTCTCCATTTTATTTATTCTTGCCAATATATTGTCTAAACCTATTGAAGTATTATTTGCACGAATATAAACTCCATTTCCTTCTTTGGCTATTTCCTTTAGCAAAACTTCATTAAGTTTGGTAAGAACTATATTTCCATTCCCATCTTTCTTGTATTCACTTCTGCCATACTTATCAAAAATAGGAATAGGTGTTCCTTCTGTTTGTCCTAAACCAATAGTATTTACAACAACACCCTCTTTTGCTATTTCTTTTGTTGCATCTAAAGCACCTTCTTCATTGTCTTCTCCATCTGATATAAGAATAATACTTCTTGAACGTTTTGTTTCATCTTGATTTTCAAAAGCTGAAAAGGCTTTTTCCAAACTTTCTGCTATTGAAGTACCTTGTGTTTCTATTAGCTTTGTGTCTATGACATCTATAAAAGTCTTTGCGGCTGTGTAATCAGAGGTTATTGGAAGGTGAACAAAGGAAGTGCCCGCAAAAACAACAATTCCTATTCTATCTCCTTCTAATTGATTTACTAATTGTGTGAGAGATTGTTTTGCTCTGCTGATTCGATTTGGTTTTAAATCTTCTGCTAACATGCTATTAGAGACATCTAAACACACCATTAAATCTGTTCCGGTGCGTTCTTTCTTTTCTATCGATGTTCCTTTTTGAGGATTGGCTAAGGCTAATATTAAGAAAAATAAAGCAAGATTCCAAAGTGTAAACTTAAAGTATTGTTTTCCTATTGACAGGTCAGGAATTATTATTTGCTGAGTTTTTACTTCCGCAAATTGTTTTAGTTTTTTTCTTTTTGCTCTAATATAAAAATAATGCAAAAGATAAAATAATGGAATCAATATCCACAAATATAAAAATTGAGGGTTTTCTAAACGTATCATCGTATTATGGATTAGTTCTTAAATAAGTTTTACGCAAAATCATCTCTAAAACTAAAATAATCAAAGCAACTAAAAGAAAATTACCTCCTACATCTTTTGTGTGTTTGTAAAGAGATACATCTATTTTGGTTTTTTCCATTTTGTCAATTTCTTTGAATATTTCTTGCAAGGAAGAGTTTTTTGTAGATCGGAAATATTGTCCACCAGTAGTGATTGCCACTTCTTTTAACAATTCTTCATCTATTTTTACTTCAACATTTTGATATTGTTTACCAAATGGTGTGTAATATGGATAAGGTGCGTGTCCTTTTTTACCTATTCCAATAGTATAGATCCTAATATTATATTCTTTTGCTATACTTGCTGCAGTTATTGGGTCTATTGCACCCATATTATTCACTCCATCGGTTATTAGAATAATAACTTTGCTTTTCGTTTTTGTATCTTTAACTCTATTTATCGCTGTTGCAAGTCCATCCCCTATTGCTGTTCCGTCATCAATTTGCCCACTTTCTGTTGAGGAGAGAAGATCTAACAAAACTTTATGGTCAATTGTTGAAGGGCATTTTGTATAGGCTTCTCCTGCGAAAACAACTATTCCTATATTATCACTTTTTCTATTTTCAATAAACTCTTTGGCTACATTTTTTGCAGACTCTAATCTATTTGGTTTAAAGTCTTCTGCCAACATGGAAGTAGAAACATCTAATGCTAAAACGATATCTATTCCTTCAATGCTTTTTTCATCGGTCGAAGAACTTAATTGAGGTCTTGCAATTGCTATTATAACAAGTGCAACTGCTAACATCCTTAAATAATCTGGCAATTTCCTCAATCTTAATTTAAGAGTTTTTCTTGCCAATGAGAACTGGGAAACGTCAGAATAAATAATGGTTGTTGCCCTTCTTTTATCGTAATATCTTTGAAAAAGGAACATCAAAGGAAGTAGCAATAAAAGCAATAGCAAATAAGGATATTGAAAACTTAGGTTATTTATTAGATTCATTTGACTCTATTTCTTCTTTTGTATTTATAACAAACTCTTTTGCTTCTAAAAGCGTATTTTTATCAATCATTTGATTTGTTTCATATTTTGCAAACTTAACCAAATCTGATGTAGTGAATATTTTTTCCAAGAGTGAGTAGTTGTTTTGCGAGATACTGTTATTCAACTTTACTTGTGAGAGAATATCACTACTTGTCATCTCTGAGGCAAATATTCTGAATCTTTCCTCCAAGTAAACCCAAATAATTTCTGTCAATTCTGTATAATATTGTTTGTGAAGATTTTGTTCGCTTAATTTTTTCTTCGATAAATCTTCTAAAGATTGTAAAGCTTTGATATGAGGTGGTATTTGAGGTTCTTCTTTTATAATTTCAGGGGTTTCTATGTTTAATTTTCGCTTTTTCATATACCATATCAAGAAATACACTCCTACTCCTATTAATATAATAGCCAACAATACGTATATTATAGGTAACATTTCTTTAAAGGAGAATTTCTCTTCAAGTACTGGTTTTATATCTTTAATTTCTATTTTGTTGGTATCTATTGGATATTCTAATATTTCTATTTCAGTTGGTAATACTGCAAAATATTTATCTTCACTATTTCCCACTTTTACAAAAACTCCATCTCCTATATTTCTTTTTCCACTAATGAAACTTGTATAGTATTGTTTATATCTTAAATATTGCTTATTGTTTTCTGTAATTGTATCTATTATTGTGTTTTGTAATTCTAAACTATCACTATTACTCTTGTTTACAATAAGAGTTTGTGATTTTGAGTCAAAGGGCACTTTAAATGTAAACTCTATTCTATCGCCAATGTTGTAGGCTTTTTTATCCAATACACCTATTACTGTTTGTGATTGCAAACTACCAAAACCAATAATAGTCAATAAAATAAGAATTATTATGTTTTTGATTTTCATTTTATGCTTTACCTCTTTTTGAAAACAATTTTATTAACGATTTTATGTAATCCTCCGATGCCATTATTTGAACACTATCAACGCCATATTTAGTAAATTTAGCCAAGTTCTCACTTTGTACACTATATCTTTGTTTTACAAAATTTTCTCTTGTAATTCTATCTGAGGTGTCAATCCATTTCAATTGTTTTGTTTCCGCATCTTCAAATTGTACTAAGCCTACATTCGGCATTTCAAATTCTCGTCTATCATTTACAAAGATTGCTGTTAAATCATGACGTTTTGCCGCTATTTGTAGGCTATCATCAAACTTTCCAAAACAGTCTGTAATCATAAAACAACTTGCTCGTTTTTTTATAACATTACTTAAAAAGACTAGCGGCAAGGAAAAATTTGTTCCTCCTTCACTTTTACGAAACAAGAGTAACTCTCTAATAATTGTTAATATGTGAGAAACTCCTTTTTTAGGGGGAATGTATTTTTCTACTTTATCTGAAAATAGTATTACACCTACCTTATCATTATTATGTATGGCCGAGAATGATAAAACAGCGGCTATTTCAGTTATTATTTCGGATTTTAATGATTGTTCGCTACCAAAGAATGTTGAACCACTGACATCTATCAATAACATAACGGTTAGTTCTCTTTCTTCTTCATACACCTTTACGAATGGTTTATTATTTCTTGCAGTAACGTTCCAATCAATGTTTCTTATTTCGTCTCCGTAAGCATACTCTCTCACTTCGCTAAAAGTCATACCCTTTCCTTTAAAGGCACTATGATATTGCCCTGCAAAAACTTCTTGTGAAAGACGTCTTGCCCTAATTTCTATTCGGTGAACTTTTTTTAATATTTCTTCGGTGGACATATCTTTTTACGGAACATCTATTCTGTTTATAATTTCTGTAATTATATCTTCCGATTTGATATTTTCTGCCTCTGCCTCATAGGTTAATCCTACTCTATGACGCATTACATCTAAGCATATACTTCTTACATCTTCTGGAATTACATATCCTCTTCTTCTAACAAAAGCTAAAGCTCTTGATGCTAAGGCTAAATTGATTGTTGCACGAGGTGAAGCTCCATAATTGATTAAAGATTTTAATTTTCCAAGACCATATTCTTCTGGATAACGTGTTGCGAAAACTATATCTGTAATATAATTTTCTATTTTAGCATCTAAATAGACTTCTTTTACTATTTCCCTTGCTCTAAGAATATCTTTAATTGAAATTATAGGTGTTATTTCTGTTTTTTTCGCTGCTATTTGTGTTCTTAATATTTCCTTTTCCTCTTCTCTGTTTGGATAATTTATAACTACTTTCATCATAAATCTATCCATTTGAGCCTCTGGTAAGGGGTAAGTACCTTCTTGTTCAATTGGATTTTGGGTTGCAAGTACTAAAAACGGCTCTTCCAATTTATAGGTTTCTTCTCCTATCGTTACTTGTCTTTCTTGCATTGCTTCTAACAATGCTGACTGAACTTTTGCTGGGGCTCTGTTTATTTCATCTGCCAAAACAAAGTTAGAAAACACTGGTCCTTTTTTAACAGTAAAAGCCTCTTCTCTCTGAGAATAAATCATCGTTCCTGTTACATCAGCAGGTAATAAATCTGGTGTAAATTGTATTCTACTAAACTTTGCATTTATAGTTTTAGCCAAAGCAGTTATTGCTTGCGTTTTTGCTAAACCAGGGACACCTTCAAGTAATATGTGACCATCTGCCAATAACGCAATTATCAATCTTTCAACCATATTCTTTTGCCCTACAATAACCTTTGAGATTTCAAAATTCATTGCATCAACAAAAGCACTTTCTTGTTCAATTCTTTTATTTAACTCTATTATATCCATAATTATATAGTATAAATCACCTTATTTGAGAGTAGAAACGTTATTTCCTCTCCATTTATTATAAACTTGAACTTGCAAAGTTAAGAAATATTAAAATAATTCTTTGTTTTAGCAAAATTATTTCTTTGTGATAATGGATTATCTCTTTGTTTTATTTTTTGATTTTTTACTTAAAATATTTTGGTGCATTATTATTTTTTTGTACTTTTGCCAACTTAAAAGATGAAAAGTTTAATAATATTTAGAAATAAAGAAAAGTAAGTTATGAAAAGCAGAAAGTTACTCTTAAGTTTAGCAGTGTTCTTTCTTGTTGGGGCTTTCGCTCCAGCTAAGGCTACTCCATTTGTAGAAGGAGAAGGAGAAGAAGGTACAGAACCAACTATCACTGGTTGGCACCAAATAGGTCCAAACAATGTAGCAGGACGTGTACGTACCTTAATGTTTGATAAATTCAACGATGACGTTATCTATGCGTGTTCACCATCGGGTGGATTGTTTGTCAGCGTAAACGATGGAAACAATTGGCAAGAAATCCCTCTTGGAGAAGGAGAAAATCGTTCTTACGTTGCAACAACAATAGCACAAGATGAAAACGGAAAGCTTTATGTTGGAACAGGAGAAGGCTTTTATTCTGAATCAGAAGCTGGTAAAAAACATTTCAAAACAGGTTTAATAGGAAATGGTGTTTATGAATCAAATTCTTTTGAAAAGAATTGGGCAGCAAACCTTCAATCTGATGAAGAAAAATATCAATACGTTGCAAACAACATCACTTTCACTCAAATGTCAGGCACAATCCCTGAAAAATATGACATAACGGATGAATGGAGCTATATTAACGATATGGCATTTGTTGGAGGAAAATTATTCGTTGCAACAAAGAATGCAGGTTTAAAAGTATACGAAAACGGAACTTGGACAAACAAAGAAATCATCGCAGGAAACTCTATGGTTAATGTTACAGACATTAAAGTTTCCTCTAATGGGAAAATAGCCGTTGCTTATGTAGATGCAGGCGATGCAGCGGTAGCAATAGCAAACGATGCTAACTCAGATTTTTCTAATTCATTAACAAAAGAAAAAATTGGATTAGCTAACGAAGATTTCATTAATAAAATAGAGTTATCATTCTGTATAAATAATGCAGATAAGCTTTATGCTTTAATGGGATATTACAAATCATTAGGAAATGGAGCTTACACTTCTTACGAGGCAATATATAGACAAATTGAAAATGACAATTGGGAAGCAGCTACTTCAGGTTCACTTTACCTTGGAACAAGCAATGGAATGTCTATAGCAATTAACGATAGGGATGAAGAACTTATATATGCAGGAGGTTATTCTCTAATATCTGGTTTTGATGCTAATAATGACCCTATTTTTTACTACAATACAATTGCGAGCAGTGGAGCAGAAAGAAATAGTGGCAGTTTCGTGCCAGCAGGAATTCACGCAATAACATTTGAACCTAATCCACAAACAGTTGAAGATTCAATAAAAATTTATCTTGCAACAGACGCTGGAGTATATATCTACAAACAAGATCCATTAACTCAATTTGTACAATGGCATGCTTGCAACAAAGGATTGTTGAGTTCTCAATACTATAACATAGCATCAACAAATGATGGAGCAATATTTGGAGCAGCAGAAAGCAATGCTATTAGTTATATACCAACACCAAGTACAGAAGCGAAATCTGCGGAAACTATTTGGTCTCCTAATAGCACTGGTTACGATGCAATAGCAAGTCAAATTGACCCTTATGCAATCCCAACTGGAAGTAATGTTTTAGCATCTGCTATTCATCAATCTTTACCAACAGTTAAAAAACCTGTTGTACTAGCTAGGCCGTATATGGCAATAACAAGAACATATAGCGATAACAACGATTACGAATCAATAAACGACCAAACTTGGAACTATGGATTTGGCACAGAACTATCATTTATGCATCCAAATATAACATCTTCTTCTGAAAAAGCTCCTTATGTTGCACCAATGGCGTTATGGGAATCATTTAATGCGCCAGAAGCAATAAGAGATATAGTTTATTTAAAGTTAAATGATAAACTTACAATAAGAAGAAACGGAACAAACTACATGTATAGTCATGGATTTGAATTAAAAGATGGAGACTCTGCAATAGTTCAAAGTACAAACCTTGGATATCCATTCTTCTTTATATTCACAGCAGAAAGATTTGGAACAGTTGTTTCTGAATACACAGGGGAAGAAGTTTTGAATTTAACAACAACTCAAGACACTGCAATAGAAGTAGCAAACCCTATAAGAAGTAGATTATTTGTTGCCGGAGCAAATGGTTTATATGTGTGCAATGAACCTATAAATTTCACAAAAACATTCCAAACCAACAATCCAAATTCACTTCCTTGGGTAAAACTATTTCATTTCATTTCATCTGAAGAGGGAAAACATCAAATAAGAACTATATCGCCTTCGATAGACGGAAATACAGTGTTGATTTCAGTTGATATAAACCAAACAAACAATACCAATGCCACAACAAAACTTTATAGAATATCTGGATTAAATCAATATAATTTAAGTCTTGTAAATTCTGGAAACGAATCATTCGTAGGAGCGCCAAACGATGCCATGAAATTTGATGCAGTTGAAATTGCATCATTTGAAAGAAGTGTTTCTTCAATAGTTTACGCAGACAACGAAACAGCAATAGTAACTCTTCAAGGATATGTACCAGAAGCAAATATTTACAGAGTAGGAAACTTAAACGCTGAAAATGTTGAAGGCATTACATTCACTGAAATAACATTAGGAGAAAACTTACAAAAACCTGTTTATACAGCATTAGTAGAAAAAGTAAGCACTGACGGAAAAACAGTTTACGTAGGAACAGATGACGGAGTTTACAAAACAACTGACTACACAGCATCAAACGTTGTTTGGACAAAAGAAGAAGCATTCCCTTCAGTTCCTGTTTACGACTTATTCCAACAACAACAAAACTTACCAGAAATTCAATTCACAACATACATAGCAACAAACGCTCAAAACAACGTTTACAATGCTACAAAATATCCAGGAGCAATTTACGCAGCAACTTACGGAAAAGGATTATTTATGAACTATGACAACATCACAGAAGAAAGACCAGAACCTGTAAGTTTAAATTCAGCAGAACAAATAGCAACAACAAACATTGATTTATATCCAAATCCAGCACAAAACAGAACAACACTAAGCTACAGTTTAAACTCTTCATCAAATGTTACACTTAACATATTTGATATGAACGGAAGATTAATATCAAGCTTAGACAAAGGACGTCAATCAGCAGGATTACACACACAAGAAATAGCATTATCAGGCTTAGACAAAGGTGTGTATATGATACAAATCATAACAAACAACGCAACACAATCATCTAAATTGATAGTTCAATAATAGAGATTACAAAACGAAATAGGACGAAGTTGCAAAGCTTCGTCCTATTTTTTTATACTACTAACAATAAGAAATATATTTTTCAGTTATAATATATTATGAAGAAATATTTTTTAGCAATCAGCATATTGATAATATCAAGCCTTACAACAAAAGCACAAATTGGAGGCAATGCAATTTATTCCGTACTATCCTTACACCCCTCGGCAAAAACAGCAGCCTTAGGCTTAGACTTTCTACCATGTTTTAGCGATGATATTACAGCTATTATCAACAATCCCTCAACACTTAGAAAAGAAAATCACAACGACATAGGAATTACATACACCACACTATTCTCTGGCATCAATCAAGCCTCACTTGCATACAGCCACACCCTTGATAAAATAGGCAGTTTAGCCCTTGGAGTACAATATTTAAACTATGGCAGTTTCGATATGACAGAAGAAAACGGCGATGTAGTAGGAAAATTCACAGCAGCCGATTATGTCTTCACACTATCTTGGGGAAAAATGTTAGATAGCAACGTTTACATTGGAGCAAACCTAAAACCCGTTTTCTCACAATACGAAAGTTACAATTCTTTCGCTTTAGCAATAGACCTTGCCGCAAGTTACCAATCAAATGATCGCACTTGGGCCATTTCACTTATGGCAAGAAATATGGGAAAGCAAATAAAAAAATTAGCAAACGAAGACTTCTCACTACCCTTTGACCTACAACTTGCAGCAAGCAAAAAATTAGCACATGCACCCTTAACAATATACGGAGCAATCACCAACCTACACAAATGGAATCTAAGAGAAGACGACCCATTGAACCCAAGAGACGAAATAGACCTTAACGGAGAGGTTACAAAAGAGAATAAATTTGTAGGAATACTTGACAACACATTCCGACACCTACAAATAGGAGTAGAATTTGCACCCTCAAAATATTTTTACATAGCAGCAGGCTATTCATGGAAACAAAACAGAGAAATGTACCTTAAAGACGCATTCTCACTTGCAGGCTTATCCTACGGAATCGGCATAAACTATTCACGCTTCCGCCTTTGCTACTCACGAAACGAATATCACCGCTACGGAGCCCCTAATTACATAAGCCTTATAGTGCAATTATAATTTCATTGCGTTAAAAACACCCTCCAACTGCCCTCTTTTTCGCCACGTTCTACATACTTTTTTTGAATCAATCGGCAAAGTAATTTTTGAATAGAGTTAATACTAATACCCGTTATCTCTTTCATTCCCGCAAGAGTCAAAGATGGTTGAGAGAGCATAGCATTTAAAATTTTTGTATAATTAGAAGTCCTAAATAAAATCCTCTCTCCATCATACCACCACACATTTTCATTTTTCTCACTTACAAACAACACATCATTATACACCTCATTAGCCACAAGATTATTAAAATATTTTAAAAAAGGACGAATATTCTTAATATCAGCATAAGCACCATCGCTTGGTATAGGGCCAAGTTCGAGATCTGTTTGATGCAAAGCCTCCAGATATTCATTTTTATTACGACTTCTAACAACAATCATAGGATAATTATGACGAGATAAAATAAAGTTTACCATTAGTCGAGCAATACGACCATTACCATCTTCAAATGGGTGAATGCGTATATACCTATAATGAAACAAAGCAGCTAATTCCACAGGCGAAAGCACTCCTTCTTGTTCTGCATTATTATACCAATCCACCAAATCCCTCATCAAAATAGGTGTTTCTTCGGGTGAAGCATAGTCAAAACGAGTTCCATATCGAGTAATAACACTATTAGGACGTGTCTTATATTGTCCTGCATGTATCACATAACTTGACTGAACGCCGTTTGGCAAATTCACAAACACAGAATAATCTTCTCGAAGTAAAGTTTTATGCAAAGTTTTAATAAAATTTTGCGTTAGTGGCATTTGTTTTAATTTTGCTTCCTCTTGCACCATTCTTAAACCCACATTACTTGCCGTCATTTCTTGTACATCACGTACATCAGCCTCCCCAATTATTTTACCAAAAAGCAATAATATTTCAGTTTGACCATAAGTTAGCGTATTTCCCTCCAAGTGATTGCTATTGTAATTAAAGTCCACAGTAAATCTTCGACTAAGCCTCTCCTTGTCTTTCTCAGATAAAGGTTGCAAACACTGCCATGCAGCCAACGCTTTCTTTACATTAAGATATTTCATACAAAAACTTTTAAACTTTAAACACTGCAAAAATACAAAAAGTTGCAAAAAAGGGTGTAATATTACACCCTTTTTTTTGTTTTTTAACATCGTCTAAATTACTATAAACAAGCAATGCAATTATATATCTTAATAATAAAAACACGATTATGATATATATTTAATGATTAGTTAATGTAAACTTAACAAGTATCTTAAAGACGCATTCTCACTTGCAGGCTTATCCTACGGAATCGGCATAAACTATTCACGCTTCCGCCTTTTCTACTCACGAAACGAATATCACCGCTACGGAGCCCCTAATTACATAAGCCTTTTAATTAAGATATAAAAATAAAACAAAGACTCACGAGTATTTTTCGCTAAGTTTGGCAAATAAATCATTACAATATTTTGCAAAAAGTAATAAATATATTACCTTTGCACTATGAGAAATTTAATAAGAAGCGTAGAATTTGATGAATTTTATAGTTCTTTGCCTTTAAATGTTCAAAATAAAGTGCAATATGCAATGAACATTATATCAGAAATAAGAGTTGTAAACACTAAGTTAGTGAAAAAACTTGTTGATACCGACTTTTATGAATTACGTATTTCAGTTGGCAATGAATATAGAGTGATTTTATTTACGATTGACCACGAAAATTTTATTGAAGCACAAGAAATACTTCTTTTAAATGGATTTATAAAAAAATCTACAAAGGATTATAAGAAAGAAATTGAGAAAGCAAAACAAATATTAAACACATTAAGCGATGAGAACAAGAATTGATATGAGTAAATTAAAGAATCTTCCTACATTTGAGGAGGTTTTGGTTGAGCAATATGGGGAAAAGGGCAGTGTTTCAAGAGATGAATTTGACGCAAAGGCTCTTGCGTGGTATTATGCTGAGGTTTTGAAAAATGCACGCAAAGCAGCAGGAATCACACAACAACAACTCGCAGACAAAATCGGCAAAAAACGTGAATATATTGCAATGTTGGAAAAAGGAGAAACCGATATGCAACTCTCTACCTTTATCTTAATTTCCGAAGCCGTAGGATTAAAATTTGCATTGACCTATTAGTAAAAATAAAACAAAGAAAGAGAAAAATAAAACGCTCGTTTGTCTGATTAAAACAAAGACTTACGAGCGTTTTTCTTTGAGTTAGAAAATCAAATCCCTACTCTACTCCCCATACCTTAATAGTTTTATCATCTGAACCGCTGACAATATATTTTCCGTCAGGACTATATGCTACGGAATTGACAATTTGACTGTGTCCTTCTAATGTTTGAATACATTTACCACTTTCCGCATCCCATATTTTTATAGTTTTATCCCAAGATGATGAGACTATTCTCTTTCCATCGGGACTATATGTGGCTGAATTAACACTATCTGTATGCCCCTCTAAGGTTTGAAGACATTCCCCGCTTTCCGCATCCCATATTTTTATAGTTCTATCAGCTGAGGCTGAAACTATTCTCTTCCCATCGGGACTATACCTTACTGAATAGACTGTTCCGTCATGTTCTTCTAAGGTCTTATAAAGTCTTCCTGTCATTGCATACATTATCTTTATTGTTTGATCAACAGAAGATGATACAATTTTCTTTCCATCTAAACTATATAATGCTGAATAAACACTATCAGTATGTTTTTCTAAGGTTTTAATACATTCCCCACTTTTTGCATCCCATATCTTTATTGTCTCATCCCACGAAGCAGAAATTATTTTCTTACAATCTGGACTATAATCAACTGACTCAACTGGTGAACAATGCCCTTTCAATGTTTGAAAACATTTTCCACTTTCTAAATCAATCACATTTATTGTTCCCTCACTCAATCCTATAACTATTTTTTTACATTCTGAACTATATGTGATAGAGACAATAGGATATTCAATTCCTTTTAATGTTTTAATACATTTTCCACTTTTTGCACTCCATATTTTAATTGTTTTATCCCCTGATGCTGAGATTATTTTTTCTCCATCAAAAGTATATAACACAGAAGTAACATAATTTTTATGTCCTTCCAAGGTTTGAAGAAGTTTAAGTTTAGTTTCACTCATTTTCTCTTCAATATTTTTCTTATATTCTTTGTTTTCATCCAATATAGCGTAGAGTTTTGCTTCAATACTACTTAATATATCTTTATCTGTTTTCATATTTAATTAGTTTTTATTTTATATTATTTCTTATAATGTAAACATACAAAATTTATTATCTACTCCATTCCCCATATCTTAATAGTTTTATCTCCTGAACCACTAATAATATATTTTCCATCTGGGCTATACGCTACAGAATAAATATCATACGTATGCCCTTCTAAAGTTTTAATACACTTGCCATTATTCACATCCCATATCTTAATGGTTTTGTCTCCCGAACCACTAATAACATATTTTCCATCAGGACTATAAGACACCGAACGAAGTTCTAAATAATGCCCTTTTAAAGTTTTAACACACTCACCTGTATCAATTTCCCATATTTTTAAAGAATCATCTACAGAACCACTAACAATATATTTTCCATCTGGGCTATACGCTACAGATTCAACAAAATTTAAATGTCCTTTTAAAGTTCTATAACATTTTCCCGTATTAATATCCCATATTTTTACTGTTTTATCCTCAGAACCACTTGCAATATATTTCCCATTAGGACTATAAGATACAGATCTTGCCCATTTACGTTTACGTTCTCTTATAGTTGTTATAACATGCGCCGTTTCTACACAATATACTTCAATCGTTCCATCCCATAAACCAGTAACAAAACTTTTTCCGTCAATACTATATGCTACACACTCAACACCACCATAATATGCGTCTATGGTTTTTAAACATTCTCCTGTGATTGCATCCCATATTTTAATATTATAATCATATGAACCACTGACAATAAGTTTTCCATCAGGACTAAATGATACAGAAGTAACTTCTTTTGAATGCCCCTCTAAGGTTTTAAGACACTCTCCTGTGTTTGCATCCCATATCTTAACGGTATTATCATATGAACCACTGATAATTTTTGTGCCATCGCGACTATATGCTACGGAATTGACACATTCTGAATGTCCCTCCAAGGTTTTAAGGCATACGAGTCCGCCATTACCGTCGCCGGTCGTGGTATCGGTTCCTTCTTGTGGCTCTTCGCAACTTGTAAATAACGCAGTAAATACTGCAATCAAACTTAATAATTTAAATCTCTTCATATTTTAACTTTTTTTTATTCTTTGCCCAAGTCCCAAATGGCGATTACTTATTTTCTTTCTTTGACTTCAAGGCATAAAAAAACGTGGGACTTTTTTCTTATCGGTCTCTTGAGGTTCTGGAATACCTAACTAATCAAATAAGATAAGCCCACGATATTACTCGTGAGCGTCTTAACTTATCTTTTGATTAGTTTTTGTGAAATTTTCCAGATTTCAAGAAACCAAATATAAGCAAAAACGCTTTTTATATGTCGTAAAAATTTAACTCAGTCTAATTTATC
>CALEFF010000047.1 GCA_937876865.1 uncultured Bacteroidales bacterium
TGGCTTAGAAATATTTGAACAAAGCCTTTTAATACAATATATTAACGAAAAAACAAAGTCTGTAAATAAAGGCTCAAAGTCTCGTCCTAGTTTTGCAAATTTATATGCGATATATGTAATTATTGAGGACTATATAGAGCATGGATTTGATAAAAATAAGAAATACAAAAATTATGAGGGAGCTCAATTTTCTAAGTTGTTCAATAGACAAAGAGAATTGCCTTTTGGAAGTAAATTACAAAATCATGCTCTTAATAATAGAATGAATGCGGAATTTCAAAAATATTTCCCAATTTCAGAAATAACACCAATTTTAAGGAACTTAGAGACTAATAGATATTGGATTAATGAAAATTTATTAGTTGTTCAATCTAGGAATAAAAAGTATAATATTGCGAAAGTTATTATTTCTATTATTGATGAGTATATAAAAGCAAAACAAGATTCATTTAAGCGTTTTATTGAACAATGCGAAAAATTGCAAAATATTGACAATAATGATGAAGAAGGTATTTATTATTTTATAGAAGAGATACTTGCACCAAATGTAGATGCGAGACTGTTTGAAATAGTCAGCTATGCTATTCTTAAATATTATTATAAAGGGAAGAGTATAATATGGGGATATTCCTTTGAACAATTAAATGAAGAGAGTTTAAAATTGTATAAAACAGGAAGGACTAATGCAAACGATGGCGGAATTGACTTTGTTATGCGTCCTTTGGGAAGATTCTTTCAAGTCACCGAAACACTGGACTTTAAAAAATATTTTCTTGATATTGAAAAAGTAGAGAAGTTTCCTATAACTTTTGTAATTAAATCCGTAGAAGATATTGAGGTGTTAAAGCAAAAATTACGTTTAGATGCCGTTAGAATATATGTTATAGAAAATATTGTTGATAAATATATGGAGTGTATAGAAGAAATAATAAATATACCTATATTATTACGATATTTTCAAGAATTAAGAATAAATGGAATGGCATCTAATGTTCTTAATGAGATAATTTTACAAAGTAAGATAGAGTTTAATTACGAAGAAGAATAAATTATTATAAACACACTTGTTTTTAAAAGCAAGTGTGTTCTAAGAGTGTTTTTACGCCTATGCCGATTAGGATTATACCTCCTAAGAATAGTGCAAAGCGTGGTTTGATAAAGCGTACTTTTTCGCCCATTCTTACGCCTATTAGTGAGATTACAAAGAGGGCAATGAAGATTATTGCAACTAAAATGGCAAATAGTCTCTGTTTTTCAAAAACTTTTTTTACTTTTGCTGAATAAAAATGCGTATTTACGCAAAAAAATTGATTGGCTATGGAAATAAAACGTGATTTGTATTTAAATAAACTTATTAGAAGTATGCATAATGATATGATAAAGGTTATTACAGGCATTCGCCGTTGTGGGAAATCGTATCTTATTTTTAATATTTTTTATAATTATTTAAAATCTCGTAATGTTGATGACGAACATATAATAAAGATTGATTTGGAAGACCGCAGAAATAAGGAGCTTAGAAATCCTGATGCTTTACTTGAATATATAGATGCTCGTATTTCAAAAGAGGGAATGTATTATGTTATGCTCGATGAGGTGCAATTGGTTGATGAATTTGAAGATGTATTGAATAGTTATCTGAAAATTCCTAACGTAGATATTTATGTTACGGGAAGTAATTCTAAATTTTTATCTAATGATGTGATTACTGAATTTCGTGGTCGTGGTGAAGAAATTAAGATTTCTCCCTTATCATTTAGTGAGTTTTTTTCTGTTTTTAATGGTACACGTGAACAAGCTTTGGAAGAGTATCTAACATTTGGTGGATTGCCCAAAGTTGCGGTTATGCAAACTAATGAGGAAAAAATAAAGTATCTTCGTTCTCTTTTTAGGAAGACTTATCTTACCGATATATTAGAAAGATATAAAATAAAGAATGAAACTGAGTTGGAGGAGCTAATCAATATTCTTGCATCATCAATAGGTGGCCTTATAAATCCAAATAAATTGATAAATACTTTTAAATCAGTCAAAAATGTTTCCATTTCAGTTAATACTATTAGTCATTATCTTGAAATATTGCAAGATGTTTTTATGGTAGAAAAGTCTATAAGGTTTGATATTAAAGGTAAAAAGTATATTGATACTCCTGCTAAATATTATTTTGCGGATTTGGGATTGCGTAATGCTCAAATCAATTTTAGACAATATGAGGTTACTCATTTAATGGAGAACCTTATATATAATGAATTACGTATTCGTGAATTGTTGGTTGATGTTGGTGTTGTAATAATAAATACAAAAAATGAAGAAGGTGTAAGCCAGCGTAAGCAATTAGAGGTTGATTTTGTATGTAATGAAGGAAGTAAACGTTGCTATATACAATCTGCATTACGATTGCCTACGAAAGAAAAGTATGATCAAGAATTGCGTTCTTTATTAAATATTAGAGATAATTTTCAAAAGTTTGTTATTACAGAGGATCCTATTAAACGTTATCAAAATGAAAATGGAGTAATCTTTATGAATATTTATGAATTTTTACTTGATAAAGATAGTTTAAAAGTATAACATTTTAAGAAATTATCTCCATAAATATTTTCTATTCTCTTTTTAAAATACGGTGTGTTCTAAGAGTGTTTTTACGCCTATGCCGATTAGGATTATACCGCCTAAGAATAGTGCAAAGCGAGGTTTGATAAAGCGTACTTTTTCGCCCATTCTTATGCCTATTAGTGAGATTGTGAATAGGGCAATGAAGATTATTGCAAGGGATATTAGAATTTGAAGGAAGGTGTATTTTAATGGAAAGCCTATTCCTACGACAAAAGCGTCCATTGAGGTTGCAAGGGCAAGGGTTAATATTACTTTTATGCTGCTTATGTCAAAGATTTTTTCTCTTAACTTGAATTGTCTGCCTTCCATTATCATTTTTATACCGATTATTGCAAGAAGAACGAAGGCTATCCAATGATCGACTTTGGACATGAAGATAAGAAAGACTTCTCCTAAAAGACTACCTAATGAAATCATTAAGACATGAAAGATTCCAAAGCAAAAGGCAAGGAGTAATGTTCTTTTTTTGCACATACATTTTTGTAATCCACAGGTGATTGATACTGTGAATGAGTCCATTGAAAGGGCTATGCCTAAAAGTATTACTTCTATTATAAATCCTATGCTAATCATTTTAATTTATTGGTTATGTTTATGAATTGTTCTACGGTTAATTGTTCTGCTCTTTTGGTTAGTAGTTCTGAGTCTATGTCTTCAAGGTTCATTCCAAGGGGTTTGAGACTTTGACGTATCATTTTTCGTCTTTGGTTAAAGGCTGTTTTTACTACTTTTACAAATAGTTGTTCGTTACAAGGGAGTTGTTGTATGTTGTTGCGTTTTAGGCGTATTACTGCTGACTTTACTTTTGGTGGTGGGTCAAATACGTGTTCGTGTACGGTGAATAGGTATTCTATTTCATAGTATGCTGATAGTAAAACGGAGAGTATGCCGTAGGTTTTGTTGCCTGAGTTTGCACATACTCTTTCTGCTACTTCTTTTTGAAACATTCCAACGAGTTGTGTGGCTTTGTCTTTGTTTTCAAATAGCTTAAATAGTATTTGATTTGAGATGTTATAGGGAAAGTTTCCCATTATGGCAAAGGTGTTCTCGTAAATGGTGTTTAAATCCATTTTTAGAAAGTCTGCCGATATAATGTTTTCTTGTAATTGTGCGTAGTTTTTGTGTAGGTATTCTACACTTTCGGTGTCGATTTCTACGACTTTGAGGTGTTTTACTTTTGGATTTTCAATTAGGTATTTGGTTAATACGCCCATTCCTGGACCTATTTCTAATACTTCTGCTTCTTCTAATAGTGAGTAGGCAATTTTTTCTGCTATTGTTTCGTCTTTGAGAAAGTGTTGCCCAAGATATTTTTTTGCTTTTACTTTTTCCATTTTGCAAAAATAAAAAAAAGGAAGCACATTTAAGGCTTCCTTTTTTAGTATTATTGATTTGTTATTCTCCTAATTCTGCTCTTTGGAAAGCAGTAATAGTCAAATCTTTGTCTATCTTTTTCAAGTGTTCTTCTACACTTACTTTTGCTTCGCGAGTGTATTCTTGACTCAATAAAGTGCTTTCTTTGAAGAATTTGTTAAGCTTTCCTTGTGCTATTTTTTCAACCATGTCTTCTGGTTTTCCTTCTTCTCTCACTTGTCCACGATAAACTTCCATTTCTCTTTCTATGATTTCAGCAGGAACTGATTCTTTGTTCAAAGCTACTGGACGTCCAGCGATTACTTGCATTGACATTTCTTTTCCTTCTTCATCATATCCTGCTTTTGAAAGTCCAACAACTGATGCCATTCTGTTACCTGGGTGAACGTATGCGTAAGTTGCAACTGCTTCAATAGGATAGTAGTGTGATAAAGTTATTTTTTCTCCTATTTTTGCTACTTGTTCTACAATCATTGTTTCAACGCTTAAACCATTTATTGTTAAAGCCATTACTTCTTCCAATGATTTTGCTTTTGCATCAACTGCTGTTTGAAGTACTTCTCTTGTGAAGGCTACGAAATCTTCGTTTTTAGCTACGAAGTCTGTTTCGCAATTCATCATTATTACTGCTGCAAATGTTTTATCTGCGTTTACTGTTGCTAAAACTGCTCCTTCGCTTGCATCTCTGTCAGCTCTTTTTGCAGCAAGTTTTTGACCTTTTTCACGAAGATAATCTATTGCTTTATCCATATCGCCATCGCATTCAACTAAGGCTTTTTTACAGTCCATCATTCCGACTCCTGTACGTTTTCTTAGTTCATTAACGGCTGCAGCTGTTATATTTGCCATTTTTATTTACGTTTTAAGGGTTCTTATTTCTTTTTTACTTGTCTTCTTGGACGTCTTTCACCGTCTTCTGCAACAGCTTTAACTTTTTTAACTTTGTTTTGAGCTTCTTCTGGTGCTACTTCATCGTCTAAAAGTTCTGTTGCTAATCTTTCTTCTGCTTCTGCTTCTTCTGCTTGACGAGTATCTTTATCCATTTTTCTTTCTTGACAACCTTCTTCTATTGCGTTACAAACGTAATCCAATATCAGTGAGATTGATTTTGAAGCATCATCGTTTGCAGGTATAGCGAAATCAACTGCATTTGGGTCGCAATTTGTATCAACCATTGCAAAAGTAGGTATATTCAAACGTTTTGCTTCTGCAACTGCAATATGTTCTTTGTTTATATCAACAATAAATAATGCAGATGGAAGACGTGTAAGATCCGCTATTGAACCTAAATTCTTTTCTAACTTAGCTTTTTCTCTTGTTATTTGCAATCTTTCTCTTTTTGAAATAGCTGTTGAATCTTTATCAGCTAATAATTTTTCCAAAGAGTTCATTTTTTTGATTGCTTTTCTAATTGTAACAAAATTAGTAAGCATTCCGCCTGGCCAACGTTCAGTTACGAAAGGCATGTTAGTTCTTTTTACTCTTTCTGCTACTATATCTTTTGCTTGTTTTTTAGTTGCAACAAACAAAATTTTCTTTCCTGATTTTGCAATTTGCTTTAAAGCTGCTGAAGCTTCTTCAACTTTTGCTGCTGTTTTGTGTAAATCTATAATGTGAATACCATTGCGTTCCATATAGATGTATGGAGCCATTTTTGGATTCCATTTTCTTCTTAGGTGACCAAAGTGTACACCCGCATCAAGCATTTGATTAAAATCTATCATTTCTTTTTTCTTTTTTGTTTACATTCCTAATTTACTATCAATTGATAAGTAGTTGCTTTTTTACAAATCTTATCAATTTGGATACTAAACAATATCCATATATTAACGTTTGCTGAATTGGAAACGTTTTCTTGCTTTCTTTTGACCTGGTTTTTTTCTTTCAACCATACGAGGGTCTCTCTTTAACAAGCCTTTTGCTTTCAATGCACCTCTATCTTCTATGTTTGCTTCGCATAAAGCTCTTGCGATAGCCATACGTAAAGCTTCTGCTTGTCCAGAAATTCCACCACCATCTAAGTTTGCTTTTACATCCCATTGGCCTTCTGCTCCGATTGTTTCGAAAGCTTGACGGCAAATGTATTGTAATGGAGCTGTTGGAAAGTATTCTTTATAATCTCTTCCGTTTACAATTATAGAACCATTGCCTTGTTTCATATAAATTCTAGCAACAGCACATTTTCTTCTACCTATAGTGTTTATTACTCCTTCCATATCTCTTATCTGATTTCATTAAGGTTTACTAATCTTGGTTGTTGTGCTTCAAATTTATGATTTGGTCCTGCAACAACGTGAAGATTTCTATATAATTGACTTCCTAATTTATTTTTTGGTAACATTCCTTTTACAGCGTGTTCAACTACTCTGATAGGGAATTTAGATAATAATTCTTTTGGAGTAGTAAAACGTTGTCCTCCTGGATAACCTGTGTGTCTTACATAAACCTTATCAGTAAGTTTCTTACCTGTGAATCTTACTTTATCAGCGTTGATAACTATTACATAATCTCCACAATCAGCATTAGGTGTGAAGCAAGGTTTGTGTTTACCTCTTAATATGTTTGCAACTTTTGTTGCTAAACGTCCTACGATTTCATTTTCAGCATCAATAACAATCCATTCTTTTTTTGCATTTTCTTTGTTTACTGATACTGTTTTATAGCTTAATGTTCCCATTTTTGCTTTTCTTCTACGTTTTTATAATACTAAATAAATTCTTTTTTGTTTGAATTTTAAGAATCAAACGGGCAAGTAAGATCCCTGAAACTCAATAACTTGCTTTTCTCAATTTAGCTAACCATAGGATAATAACGGGTCGCTGATTACCTAAATATGAGTTTGCAAAATTACTACTTTTTCTTTATAACACAAGAAATTATATAAAAAAAATCATATTTTTGCATAGAAAATAATATTTTACTCAATGGAAGGATATCAAAAAATAAAAACTACAATAAAGGATTGGGATGAAGCAGACCGTCCACGAGAGAAATTGATGAATTTAGGAAGACAAAGTTTGACTAATGCAGAACTTCTTGCAATTATTCTTGGGGGAGGAAATAAAGAAAAAAACGCTGTTGAACTTGCGAAGGAAATTCTTTTAAGTGTAAATAATAATCTTAGTGAGTTGAGTAAGCTATCTTATAAGGATTTTTGCAATCGCTTCAACGGAATAGGTCCTGCAAAAGCGATAAGTATAGTTGCTGCCTTAGAACTTGGATATAGAAGAAAACAATCTACGAGTTTGCAACGCCCTATCATAAATAGTTCAAGTGATGCATACAATGCAGTTGCTCATTTGTTGTTAGAAAAAAATGTGGAAAGTTTTTTTGTTATGCTTCTTTCTAATAATAATAAATTAATAAGAATTGTACCAATAAGTCATGGCGGAATAAATGAAACACTCGTAGATAGGAAAATTGTTTTTAAAGCTGCCTTAGAAAACAATGCTGTAAAGATAATATTAACACATAATCACCCAAGTGGAGATATGAAACCAAGTCAAGCAGATATAAATACAACAAGAACAATTGTGGAGGCTGGAAAAATAATGTCTATTCAAGTTTTAGATCATTTAATAATAGGTGAAGACGATAGATATTATAGTTTTTTAGATAATGGAATGATATAAAATAAAAAGAAGGTTGTCAAATTTGACAACCTTTTCTTATTATTTTTCTTTTGTAACTCCGACAGCTTTAAATTCGCCAGAGAATTCTGTAATCAAGTTTTCTACTTCACTAAGGCTAACATTTCCCATTTCATCTATGACAGAAGTTTTTACCCCGCCACCTTCAAAAGTTCCTTCTATTACATTGTCGGTTACCTTTGAAAAAGTAATTGTGCCATACAAAGCTGTCATACCATCTTTTTCAATTCCAGAAATAGGAATGTAAACAAGTGTGTTGTCCATTGACGTTATTTCATCAATATTTCCTACAGCACCTAACACAGTATTGCCTAATCCAAGAGTTTTCTTGCCTACAGCAACGTCTTTAACTTTTAAAGCAACAGATTGTTTTACGTTTGTTCCTGTAATGTATGTGTTTGCTCCATTAGAGTAGAATGTAGCAACAGGAAGATGATAAGTACTTCCGTCAATTGTAATATCAATATTACCTGTTAATTCTTCTGCTTCTTCGCAACTTGAAAAAGCAAAAATAGCCATAAAAATAGCCAATAATTTTACTAATTTCTTCTTCATATTTTTTAGAATTTGATTTACTAACTTTTTGCAAAATTATTATTTTTCTTCACAATAACAAAATTTATATTTACTTTTGCAAAAGAAATTAAGGAATAGAAATGAACAATTTGATTAGATTCTTAAAAAGATACTATTTTGTTTTTCTCTTTTTGTTGTTAGAAGGTGTGGCAATCTATCTAATTTCGCAAAATTCTTATCATCAAGGTTCTGCAATAGTCAATTTTGCAAACAATATTTCAGGAAAAGTTTATGAACAAAGTAATAAAATTACACGATACTTCTATTTAGCATCGGTAAATGAAGCATTGTCAAAAGAGAATGCAATGTTGAGAAATCAAATAGAAAATTCATACGTAAAGTTTACAGAAAAAGAAATGCAAGTAGAGGATACTGTGTACAAACAAAGGTTTACATTTATTGAAGCTACCGTTATATCTAAATCAATCAATAAAAGTAATAATTATTTTATGTTAAATAAAGGTGTTTCCAGTGGAGTAATGAAAGATATGTGTGTTATAACTCCAAATGGTTTGCTTGGATTGGTTGTAAACGCCACTTCTAATTTCTCACTTGTAATGACAGTGTTACATCAAGATACAAAAATTGCTGTAAAGAATAAACGCACGCAAGCAACAGGTACAATGATTTGGAAAGGTGGTGATTATAGAGTTGGACATATAGAAGAAATGCCATCATCTTTGCCTTTAAAGATAGGAGACACACTTGTAACGAGTGGATTTTCAAGAAATTATCCCGAAGGCATAGAAGTAGGTTATGTAAAGAGTTATACAAAAGACCCTTCTACGGGATTTTTTAATATAGAATTTAAATTCTCTGCCGACTACAATAAATTAGAATATGTTTATGTCGTAAAAAATCTTTTTAAAGTAGAACAAGATTTATTAGAAAAAAGCATCGCAAATGAGTAGAACTATTTTTTCAACACTTTTAAAGTTTTTATTGATTGCTCTTGTGCAAATATTGTTACTAAACAATATTAAAATTTTTGGATACATAGAACCAATGTTCTATATTTGGTTTATAATTTTATTGCCTAATAATTTTCCAAAATGGTTGGTAATGCTATTAGGTTTTCTTATGGGATTAACAATAGATGTCTTTTCTGCACAAGTTGGATTTCATACAGCAACTGCAATATTCACTGCAACAATCAAACCACTTATGCTATCGTGGTTTACAAACAATTTTGACATAAACACTTTCTCTCCATCAGCCAAAGAAATGGGCTTTGCAAATTATTTAGGCTTTGTTTCCCTAATGGTTTTTGTACACACAGCAATATTTATTTGTATAGACACATTTAGTTTTTCATACATAGGACAACTATTATTAACAATATTATTCAGTTCCATAGTAAATATAATTCTCATTGTGGTTTGCGACTCATTATTCATTCGTTCGCAAAAAGATTTATAAGAAAAAATAATTTTTTTCTTTGTTTTAGTAAATTTTTTCTTTGCTTTTTTTAATTTTTTCTTAGAAATAATTTGCTTAGGTCTAAAAAAAATATTAGTTTTGCGTTTTCTTATAATTAGGAATAATAAATTAAAAAAATATAACAATGAATAAATTACTTTTGTTGGGAGATGAGGCAATCGCACAAGGAGCAATAGACGCTGGATTATCAGGTGTATTTGCTTATCCAGGCACTCCTTCCACTGAAATAACAGAGTATATTCAAGACTCTAAACAAGCAAAAGAATTAGGCATTAGAAGCAATTGGGCGGCCAATGAAAAAACCGCTATGG